>NZ_JACSJQ010000002.1:0-309459 GCF_018617145.1 Exiguobacterium sp. s75 | reverse complement strand
CTCGTGGTTATCCCAGACCTATGGGCAGGTTCTTTACGTGTTACTCACCCGTCCGCCGCTCATTCCACCGTCGTCCCCCCGAAGGGTTCGGACGGCTTCCTGCGCTCGACTTGCATGTATTAGGCACGCCGCCAGCGTTCGTCCTGAGCCAGGATCAAACTCTCCAAAGAATTTGATATAGCTCTTAAATTGACGAAGCTTGCGCTTCATTCAAAAATGGTAAAACTTTTTTTGCCTCATCGTTCAGTTTTCAAAGTTCGTCAGTTTAAATGGTGGGCCTAAGTGGACTCGAACCACCGACCTCACGCTTATCAGGCGTGCGCTCTAACCGGCTGAGCTATAGGCCCATAAAAAGAATGGTGCACCCTGAGAGATTCGAACTCCCGGCCTTTAGATTCGTAGTCTAACGCTCTATCCAGCTGAGCTAAGGGTGCATATGGTGCGGTCGAGAGGACTTGAACCTCCACGGTGTTAACCACCACTAGGCCCTCAACCTAGCGCGTCTACCGATTCCGCCACGACCGCAGCGTATAAAGTTAAAAAAGAAAATGGTGAGTCATGCAGGGCTCGAACCTGCGACCCTCTGATTAAAAGTCAGATGCTCTACCAACTGAGCTAATGACTCAAATAAAAAGCTGGGCTGGAAGGGATCGAACCTTCGCATGTCGGAATCAAAATCCGATGCCTTACCACTTGGCTACAGCCCAACGTAAATGGCGGTCTTGACGGGATTCGAACCCGCGATCTCCTGCGTGACAGGCAGGCATGTTAACCCCTACACCACAAGACCAGATTACGTTTTTATTTGAAATGGTGGAGGATGACGGGATCGAACCGCCGACCCCCTGCTTGTAAGGCAGGTGCTCTCCCAGCTGAGCTAATCCTCCATATATGGTGACCCGTACGGGATTCGAACCCGTGTTACCGCCGTGAAAGGGCGGTGTCTTAACCGCTTGACCAACGGGCCAGTGTATGTGTCTTCTAAGTAATTTAAGTGGCGGAGACGGAGGGATTCGAACCCTCGCACCGGTTTCCCAGCCTACTCCCTTAGCAGGGGAGCCCCTTATAGCCTCTTGGGTACGTCTCCAAAATAAAATGGCTCCGCAAGTAGGATTTGAACCTACGACCTACCGGTTAACAGCCGGTTGCTCTACCACTGAGCTATTGCGGAACGTTGCTTGAAATTATCGAAGTAACGATTTAAATTGTAACCGCAAACCAGAAACCTGTCAATCACTTTCTTAGAAAAACTTTTATTTCGCATGCCGTCTCTCGGCGACTTCTATAAGATAACACGGTAAAAAAAGACCGTCAACACTTTTTTTAAAAAAAATCAGGTAAAATGAAAAACATTTTACCTGATTCGAGTTTCTTCTTATTTAACGTTCGGTGCAAGCATCGTTAAACTGATCCGTCCCCGATTCACATCGACTTGTTCGATCCACACGGTCACGATGTCACCAACCGCCACGACATCCAATGGATGCTTCACATATCGATTCGATAATTTCGAAATGTGGACCAAACCATCCTGTTTCACCCCAATGTCAACGAACGCGCCAAAATCAATAACGTTTCGAACGGTTCCTTGGAATTCCATGCCGACTTGAAGGTCTTCGAGACTCATGACGTCCGTGCGTAGTAATGGTTTCTGGATATCTTCTCGTGGGTCACGACCTGGTTTGGCTAATGACTTCAAAATGTCTTCGACTGTCGGAAGCCCCGCTTCTAGTTGTTCACTCAAAGCTTTGGCATCGACTTGTTGCAATCGTTCTCGAAGCGCGGCCGTACCGACCTCTGACTTTGAAGAACCGATCTCTTTTAAAATCGATAACGCAAGTGGATAGCTTTCTGGGTGAATCTCCGTCTGGTCGAGAACGTCTTTCCCGTTCATGATCCGTAAGAATCCAGCCGCCTGTTCAAACGCCTTCGCTCCGAGACGAGGTACTTTCTTAATTTCCTTTCTCGTTTCAAAGCGTCCATTCTCTTCACGATATGCCACAATATTTTTCGCCGTCGTTTTATTGAGTCCTGAGACGTACGTCAATAAAGACTCGGAAGCACGGTTCACATCGATCCCGACCATGTTGACCACGCTCTCGACGACGAACTCTAAGGAGGCTTTCAGTTTATTCTGGCTGACGTCATGCTGATATTGTCCGACACCGACTGATTGCGGGTCGACTTTGACAAGTTCCGCCATCGCATCTTGAATTCGACGTGCAATCGAAACGGCTGACCGTTCCTCAACTTTCAAATCCGGGAATTCACTTCGTGCGACTTCCGATGCCGAGTAGACACTTGCCCCCGCTTCGTTCACAATCGCGTAAGCAATATCACGTTCCGCTTTCTTCAACCAGTCGGCGACGAATTGTTCCGTCTCCCGTGAGGCGGTTCCGTTTCCAACGACGATGACCGAGATTGGATATTTCTTCGCGAGTCTCGTCAGTACTTTTTCAGCACCGGCGATATCGTGTTTCGGTGCAGTCGGATAGAAGACGCCGACTTCTTCGACTTTCCCAATCTCATTGACGACTGCCCATTTACAACCAGTTCGATAAGCCGGGTCGATTCCTAGGACGACGACCTCTCGAAGGGGCGGTTGCATATAGAGTTGTTTCAAGTTTTTTGAGAAGACATCGATCGCCTGCTCTTCTGCCTTTTCTGTCAGCTCCCCACGAATCTCTCGTTCGATGGCGGGGAAGACCGACTTCTTGTACGCCTCCGTCACAGCTACCTCGACAACCTCACGCTTTTCTTTCGGAAGTCGTTCGTATGTACGGAGGGCTTGATCCATGAAGCGCGACTCGTTAAACACCACCTTCACTTGGAGCACGTCCGTGCGTTCCCCACGGTTCAAGGCGAGTACACGGTGCGGGACAATGCCAGCAATCTTCTCTTCATATTCATAATACTGCGCAAAAATCTCTTTTTCGTCTTCCGCTTGTTTTTTCTTCTTCGAGCGCAAGAGTCCTTCTTTTCGTACACGATCGCGAAGCATCTGGCGCAGTTTCGCTTCTTCGCCCCATTCTTCGCCGATGATCGCATGAACGAGCGGCAACGCCTCTTCCACCTTGACGTCTTGAGAAAGTTCTTTTACCTTGTCCGAAGAATAGGGTGATTTGTCCCGGAACCAGTCCGCAAGCCGCTGCAGTCCTTTCTCACGTCCCTGTTCTGCTTTCGTGCGTCGTTTTGGACGATAGGGCAAGTAGATGTCTTCCACTTGTTGAAGGGTTGTCGCCGCCTCTAACGCTTTCGTTAGTTCAGGCGTGTTTTTTTCCAACTCTTCTAATTTAGCCAGGACATCCGCCTTGCGTTTTTGCAGGCTCTCTTCATATTGAAGAGCATCCAAGATTCCTTTAATTTCAACTTCGTCCAAATTCCCCGTCATTTCCTTCCGATAACGGGCCATGAACGGAATCGTTGCCCCTTCAGATGCGAGCTGCTGAACCGTCTCGACTTGGTTCACTTTCAAGTTTAACGCGTTAGCCACTTTCGTAATCACTTGAATCACTTCCTTTTTTGATCTCTTTCAAAGTGTAGCAAACATTCAAACAAAAAAGCGATGACTCGATTAGTCATCGCTTGAGAATACTTCATTGAGTGGGACCTTGATGGCTTCACGCAGCTTTTCGAGTGCTCGCCGTTGCAAACGGGACACATGCATCTGCGAGATTCCAAGAAGTTCTCCTGTCTCTTTTTGACTCATATTCTTATAGTAGGCGCATTCCAAGATGGCGCGTTCACGCTCGTTTAAGACATTGAACGCTTTCTCTAAAATGAGACGCTGATCGACTGATTCGTACCCGCGCTCTTGGCTACCGACCAAGTCGAGTAATGTGACCGTACTACCTTCGTTATCCGCTTCGATTGAACTATCAACCGACAAGGCTTGATAACTTTTGCCCATCTCGAGCGTTTCGAGAATTTCTTCATCGGAAACGCCGAGATGATCGGCAATTTCATCGATTCGTGGCGAACGTTGTAATTCGGTCGTCAACTCCTCGACTGTCTTCTTAATTTTTGGACCGAGTTCTTTGATTCGACGTGGCACGTGGACACTCCACGTCTTGTCGCGAATAAATCGTTTGATTTCGCCGATGATGGTCGGGACAGCAAACGATTCGAAGCTACGACCAAATTCCGGGTCAAATCGACGAAGTGCCGCCAATAACCCAATCATCCCAACTTGTACGAGATCGTCATGAATCGCACGACCACGCGAGAATTTACGCGCGAGTGCTTCAACGAGGTCAGAATAGCGGTTGATGAGGAGCATTTGCACTTCTTCGTTTTGATCGTCTTGTTGATAGCGTTCAATCCACTCTAGTACCTCGTCATCACTGTGATGGCGTTGTTGAGATTTTGCTGGCACTCTGATCCACCTCGTCCCTATTGAGGAGTTTTGTCATCGTCACTTTGACACCGTTGTCTTTATTGATCGAGACATCGTCCATTAATGCTTCGATCAAGAAGAGACCAAGTCCTCCTTCATGGAGCGATTCAATTTCGGTCGTCTCTTCGACCGGAGCGGCTTGACGCTTCACATCATCTGCGAACGTCTTGCCGGAATCCTCAATCGTGATTTCAAGACGATCTGCATAGACGCCACAAGCGAGTTTGACCTCTCCATCTTGATGATCGTCATAAGCATGTTGGACGGCGTTGCCACATGCTTCCGAGACCGCGATTTTAATATCTTCGATCTCGTCGTACGTATATCCCATACGGTTAGCGATTCCTGAAACGACTAATCGAACCACACCGACATATTCGGGTTTGGCCGGGAACGTCATGACCGTCTGTTCAACATTATTCATTGCGTGCCACCTCTTACGTTCGAATTAATAGAAAGAAGTTTGTGAAGACCCGTCAATTCGAACAGACGATTGACTCGGTCTGTGACTCCGACAAGTGACAACTCTTTTTCGTTACGCGTGGCAATCTTTAATGCCCCGACGAACACGCCAAGACCTGTCGAATCCATATACTCCACTTCGTCTAAATGAACGACCACATCTTGCTCACTGATGGCCGGATGCAATACTTCTTTCAATTTTGGTGCAGTATATGTATCCACTTCTCCGGATACGTAAAGGTGTAATTGTTCTCCAATGACTTGCTCGCGAATCGCTAAATCCATCGTCTATTCCCTCCTAAATGTCCGTACAGAAAAATTGAGTACGATTAACTTAAATTCCCCTCTAACAAAATCTTAAACCACTTTTTTTAAAAAGTTTAAAAAAAGACCGATACCTATGTACCAGTCTTATCTATGTAAGGCTAGAGAGGGATCAATCCCATACTGATCTCTAGCGCTCTGTCCACTTTATGCATCGTCTCATCATCGAGATGAGTGACTTTATCCGTCAGACGACGCTTATCAATCGTTCGAATCTGTTCAAGCAAAATCACAGAATCTCGTTCGAGTCCGTGCTTCTCTTGATATACTTCCACATGAGTCGGCAGTTTTGCTTTTTGAATCTGAGCTGTAATCGCAGCGACAATGACGGTCGGGCTAAAGCGATTGCCGATGTCGTTCTGTACGATGAGAACGGGTCGAACGCCACCTTGCTCTGAGCCGACTACGGGCGACAGATTCGCATAAAACACGTCACCACGCTTTACGATCACGTTGCTCACACCCCACTTACTTGACGTAAGAGAGCGTGTTCGGCTTCGGTTTCAATCATTAGCATCTCTTCTGCCATATTCAAGTTAAACGCGGCCATCTCTTGATAGCCTCTCGCCAATTCTTCACGCAGTGTTTGTTGTCGATCAGCAATTTCTTTAGACAAGTATGTCACTACATCGTTCAAGGACAGTGTTTCACGGTCTTTCATCGAAATCGGACCCCCTTGTTGCGAGAACCGATCTGGGACGGACGCTAGCGCACCCGCAGTTCGCTGCTTCAACATCTTACACCTCCAGAATCGTTTCATGGACTGGCGGAAATTCTCCCGCGTTCTTTATCAATATAACACGCGGGAATGGGAAAATATAGAGAAATCGAGAAAGAATTCAGATAATTTCACACGATTTATGATTCACACATAAAGACGTGGCAATCGGCTCGTGAATTGGCAAACGATCTCATAGTTGATCGTCCCAAGATATGAGGCGAGTTCATCAATGGCGACGTTTCCACCGACAAGGGTCACGTCCGTCCCTACAGGAAACTCCTTTGGAAGTCGGATCATGAAGCGGTCCATACAGACGCGTCCCACGATCGGACAACGAATCCCATTGACCTCCACTTCAAATCCGCTCGCCTTTCGTAACCAGCCGTCCGCATATCCGACCGGAACGGTACCAATCCATTCATCGGCTGACGTTGTATACGTCGCGCCGTAACTGATTGTCTGACCTGCCTCTAGCCGCTTCACCTGCATGAGCTGACTTTTTAGCGTGAAGGCCGGGCGCAGGAACGAATAGAACGTCTCCATCTCACGTGACGGATATAACCCATAGAGCGCGATGCCGACACGAACCAGATTATAAGGAACATCTCGTCCGGCCATTCGGATGGCCCCGGCCGAGTTCGACGTATGGATATAGCGGAACCGCTCGTGGAGACCATCCATCAAACGCTCGAACCGCTCTTGCTGTGTATAATACAGATTGCTATCGAGCTCATCCGCCGTTGCGAAGTGGGTATAGATTCCTTCCACCACAAACGAATCGGTCGCTTCTTCAAGTAAGGCATCCAACTGTTCACGGGTACGAAGTCCGAGGCGTCCCATCCCGGTATCGACTTTGATATGAACCGTCAACGGCTTTTCTTCTATATATGGAGCTGCCTCTCGTAACCATTCGGCAGAAAATACGGACAACGTGATCCCCTGTTCTGCCGCCACTCCGGCATATTCAGGGAATTGCGCTTCCATGACGAGAATCGGTGCTTCGATTCCCGCATCGCGGAGTTCGAGCGCTTCCTCGAGTAACGCGACCCCGAGCATCGTCGCTCCGTTCTCCAGGGCGATCTTCGCCACTTCGATGGCCCCATGTCCGTAGGCATTCGCTTTGACGACCGCCATGAGGTCCTGCGGAATCCGTCTCGTTAATTCTTTTATATTATGGACGATGGACGCCCGATCAATCTCGATTCGACTAGGACGAAACATGATGTCCCTCCTCTTCTAAGATGACTTGTGCGATGGCGTATGTTTGACTATGGCTGATGCTGACATGGATTTTCCCCGCAAACGGCGCGGTCATGACAGGTCGACCCGTCTCATCCGGTAAAATTTCAATATGACGCCAGGATAACCCGTGTGCGATGCCAGTCCCGATTGCCTTGGCGTAAGCTTCTTTCGCGGCAAAGCGACCCGAGACAAACTCGATTTGACGCGGGAGCGGATACTGTTGAGACAGTTCATATTCCGCATCGGTGAGCAGCCGTTTTAAAAAACGTGGTTGTTTCATCGAGCGAGCCATCCGATCAAGCTCGACGATATCGACTCCGATTCCTACAATCACAGGACACTCGCTCCTTTCCTTTTTTCCCCGTTTCCTTATACAATTGAGGAAAGAGGTGATGTTATGTTTAGTCGTACGGAAAATGTTCAAACGTTTGTACGGGCATATCCACTCGTAACGCTGTTCATTGTAATCCAACTCCTTGTGTTTGTCATCGATTCTTTCGCTCCTGGTTTACGAATCGTGGCGACGGGAGGGTCGTTCCATTTGGCACTCGCGGACGGACAATGGTACCGCTTGGTCACGGCCAACTTCATTCATTTGAGTCTCGGTCACTTGCTGTTCAACTCGTTCGCACTGATCATCTTCGGACCGGCGATGGAACGAATGGTCGGACACGTGAAATTTGCCTTGTTTTATGTATTCGCTGGAGCGCTCGCCAACCTGCTCACGTATTTCACTGTCAGTAACTTGTTTTATCTACAAGCCGGGGCGTCAGGCGCCATCTTGGCCATTCTCGGATTCTACGTATTCATCGGTCGTTTCCGTCGCACGTTGATGTACAGCCAAGATGCCCGCTTGGTCTACATCTTCGTCGCTATCAGTGCCGTTTTCACATTGATTGGTTCGAACGTTTCCCTTTGGGGACATGTGTACGGGTTCTTGGCCGGATTCTTACTTGCCATCCCACTCTCACGTTTCACCGTCCCGTATACGCGCCCGATGCGCTACGGGAAGTATAAGCAACGTTCGTACACGCCCCCTGTCATTCATTCCGGGGACGGAAAGTGGTTTTTCTACATCATCATCGGACTGGCCATCTTCGGATTATTGGCACAGTTCTTATAAAGAAGGTACGAAAAATGGCCAAGCGAAATCGCTTGGCCATTTGATTAGATTTGATTTTTATGACGAGCCTCTTGAAGCGCATCCACTAAGTCTTTCACGTCTTCGACGAGGTTTTGAATCGTATCTTGGTTTTCTTCGTAAAGCGATTTCCATTCCATGACACGGTCTTTCAAGTTGCCTTTCGATGACGCTTGTAGACCGACCGCATGTGCCTCAGTCGACGTATTCGATGATTTCAACTTCGACTTGATGCCTTTCAGTTGTCTCACTTGTTGATCGCGCGTTTCGCTATGGAGAAGTGATGCTGCTGCGCCGATTACCGCACCCGCAGCCATCCCCAACCAGAAATAATTCTTGTTCATAAAAATCCTCCCCTAACATGACGTTATCTTTTATTATAGATTATCTGACTCACTGACGACATAGTGTTTTATGACGGGACCTGCACCGCGCTGTTCGACCGCTCGCTTCAAGCGGTCTTCAAGGATTGCATAGTCCGCTGTATCACGAAAGTGTTTCCCACCAGACGTGAACTGAATAAAGACGACGGCATGATTATCATCCGGGTCGACACCTAATCGGTATGCCGAAAACCCATCATGACTGACACCGAGTGGCGCCTTTTCCGTCAACAAGTGGTGAAACAACAGGGAGCGGGCATTCTCATCTGCCGGAACGTTTGCGTATAAAATGTTCCCTTTTTTCACGAATTCGCCCGACGCCTCTTCAATTTCAAACACTTTACCGCTCTTGAACGGAGACTTCTCTCCTTCTGCGAGCAAAATCGTTTCGTGTCCATTCGCCGCGATGACGCCTGGCTCCTTTCGAAGACGCTCCGCCACGCTGCCTGACGCAAAAGTCATATAGAGCTTAGACAAGTTCCTCACACCCTTTCGCGAGTGTGATGTCTTTCTCCGTAATGCCCCCTTCGTCATGGGTCGAGACGGTCAATGTCACGTTCCGATATTCAATCAAGATGTTCGGATGATGATCGAGCGATTCAGCCAAATCTGCTACAAGATGCACGAACTGAATGGCCTCCGGAAATGTTTCCAGCCGATACGTCTTTTGAATCTCCCCGTTCACTTCTTCCCAACCGTTCAACCGTGACAGTTCCTCTGTCAATTCACTTTGCGATAATACCATCGTCACAATCCCCTTTCCCTATACAGTCTACTGTCTTAATCTACCCAAACCGAAGAAAAATAATCTTCCGTGCATGATGTATAATGAATTAGAATGAGATGGACAGCCATCATTTTCATTACGAGAGAGGAGCATCTCCCATGCGCGCATTGATTGTTATTGATTATACATTTGATTTTATCGCAGACAGTGGTCGTTTGACTTGTGGGAAACCCGGGCAAGAGATTGAAGAACGGATCGTCGAATTGATTGGGACATTCGCAACGGATGACTATGTCGTCATCGCGAACGACGTCCATGATGCAGGTGACACGTTCCACCCTGAAACGACGTTGTTCCCACCGCACAATATCCGCGGGACAGAGGGCCGTGAGTTGTACGGTTCTGTGAAGGAAGCTGCGAAACAGGCAGACCACTGGATTGATAAGACACGTTATAGTGCCTTTGCCGGAACTGACCTTGACCTGCGTCTTCGGGAACGCGGAATCACAGAAGTTCATCTCGTCGGTGTCTGCACGGATATTTGTGTACTCCATACAGCCGTAGATGCCTACAACCTCGGTTATCAAATCGTCGTCCATGCCGATGCCGTTCAAAGCTTCAACCCGGTCGGCCATGAATGGGCGCTCGAACATTTCGTCACAACACTCGGTGCGACAGTCGTCGGAAAGTGACGTAAAACAGAAAGGAAATCATATGTTACATCGTAATTTAGCCCTTCACACAGATCTTTATCTTCCACGTTGGATGTATATTTACTGGAAGCAAGGTCGCCATAATGAAAAGGTCGTCTTCGACCTTTACTATCGCTCGAATCCATTTAGTGGTGGTTATGTCGTCTTCGCCGGACTCGAGAATATCGTTCACTACTTAGAGAACGTCTCCTTTACGGAGGCGGACATCACCTATTTGAAAGAGCAACTCGGATTCGAAGATGAATTCGAAGACGTCTTACGGAACTTTAAGTTCACTGGTTCACTATATAGTGTTCGCGAAGGAGAAGTCATCTTCCCACATGAACAAGTCGTTCGGATTGAATCGACCATCTTTGAAGCGAAGCTGTTCCAAACGGCGCTACTCAATATCGCGAACCACGAATCACTCATTGCCACGAAGTATGCACGCATTCGTCAGGCTGCTCCGAACGAGACACTCCTTGAAGGAGGAGCTCGTCGCGCGCAAGGTGTCGATGCGGCTTACTACGGAACACGTGCGGCTTACATCGCTGGTTTCGACGTGACAAGTCTCGTGTCAGCCGGTCGTGACTTTGATGTCCCGACAGGAGGAACGATGGAGCATGCCGACATTCAGTTCCACGATGATGAATTGAGCGCATTCCGTTCGTTCGCTGAGATGTACCCGGACAACACAAGCCTTCTCATCGATACGTATGACACACTCAAGTCTGGTCTGCCGAACGCGATTACGGTCGCAAAAGAGCTCGAGGCGAAGGGCCATCGTCTCAAGTCAGTACGACTCGACTCTGGGGACCTCGCCTACTTGTCGAAGCGTGCCCGGAAGGCGTTGAATGAAGCAGGGCTCGACTACGTCAAAATCGTCGTCTCTGGGGATTTGGATGAGTATGTCATCCAGGACTTACGGATGCAAGGCGCAGAGGCCGATACGTTCCTCGTTGGGACACGCGGCATCACGGCTTACGAGCAGCCGGCACTCGGGATGGTCTATAAGCTCGTCGCGCGTGAGGATGAATCTGGTGAATTAAAGCCGGTCATCAAAGTATCTTCTTCCAAGGTGAAGACGACGACTCCTCACAAGAAAGAGTTGTATCGCATCATCGACAACGAAACGAAAAAGTTCAAAGGCGACTATATCGCCCTCGCCGATGAACCGGTCGAATCGTACACCGAGATCGACTTGATTGACGTCCGTGACCCGGCCTTCAAGATCAAGACACGTAACTTCAACGTGAAACGTTTGTTACAACCAATCTTCCTTGATGGGAAACGCGTATACGACCTTCCAAGCACAAGTGAGATTCGTGCATATCATCACGAGCAGATGAACGGATTGTGGGAAGAGTACAAGCGTCTCCGTTTACCAGAAGTGTATTCGGTGACGTTCAGCAAGTCACTATGGGATTTAAAACTCGATATGATTCGCAAAACGCGGGTACCAAAATAAAAAAAACGGCTGTGGGTGCATACCCACAGCCGTTTTTTTATACCATTGTCATCTCGCCTGCTTGGCTTTGATCTTCTTTTCTCCGAAAGTAAAGCGCCATCGACAAAGAGAGCAATATCAAGACAAAATAGACGGTCCGTTGCCAAAACGTCGCTTCGGTGTCTCCTTGGAACAACGCAATGATATAATCGCTCCCACTGACTAAAAACAATCCGGCAAGCAAGAGAAAAATCCGATAGCCGGCCCGACTCCGCTCCCGTTTCACTTTGAAGAAAAGGACACCATAATAGACGATTGCGAGAATCGTCACATACCCGATTACGCCAACAACCCAACTCATCTTGATGCCTCCCTCACTCTCTATTTTTCTGTTTCTTCCCCGTTATCTTAACACATTCTATTCCTCAGACTGTGTTAAGATGGTCTAAAGAAAACGCGGAAAGGAACGATCCCATGAAAACGTTTCGCCTCGTCCAAGTCCGACTCGTCCAAGACGAATACGGCAATGAACTGAATTTACCGATCGATTTACTCGATGGGTTAATCATCTCGAAGGAGCACGATTCAGAATGGCTCCTCGAAATGCTCGTGCCGACCGAGTCGGCTGTCACGCTCCATCATTACTTAAACAAACGCATCCTCATCCTCGCTGAAGCCGTCATCACGTCGCCAACGAACGCCCCGGCTGCGCTCGCACTGACGTTCACGAGCGAGAGGGCCTTGAACGACCATCATACGTTCGTCGCTGAAGGACTCATGTTGATGCCGAAACAAGACGCGACGAAGCAAGTACTCGATTCGTTGATCCAAGATGGCGTCGCCACCTCGAATTTAAAGCCCGCCTTCTTCGAGAAAAAAGTCGAAATGCAACAATCGTTCAGTCGCTCCGCTTTCAATCAATTGGTCAAAACCGGGTCATTTGAATAATCGGATGACCTGTTTTTCTTTCCCCAAAACCATTCACCTTTCAAACTAAAAAGACGGAGAAACATCTCCGCCTCACACGTAGATAAAGAATAGGATGATCATCATCGTCATCCCGATCACTTTTAAGAGCGTGCTGCCGAGAAAGGCGAGAACGGTGCCGACGCCGATGCTCCACGCTTCACGTGTCGTCTTCCCGAGTGTCAACTCCGCCAAGAAAGCGAAGATGAACGGGAAAATCAAAACCCCGACGAGCGGGAAAATAAACGGCCCTGCAATCAAGCCGATTGTCGCGCCCCATTTCGCACGCTCCGAGCCGCCTCGCTTATCCACTGTAGCCCGCGTGACGACATAGTCGACCCCGAACAAGAAGATGAGGAAGACCGTTTGCCATACCCAGAATGTCCAAGTCAACGGTTCAAATGAAAAACCGAATCCATAAATCATGTATCCGATGAACAAGAACAAGACACTCGGGATGACTGGATAGATGAGTCCTGCAAAAGCGACCACGAATGATGCGATAATGAATACCCATAGTAAGGTCGTCATGACATTCTCCTCATTTCATAATGGTCGGATCGGTGATATGGTCAGCCACGTTGACCGCCTTCACTTCAAACCGACCTTGTTGATGGGTGATATAGTTCGAGCAGGCGTTTCGCATGGCGTGACGGAACGTATATGCCCCATCGATGGCAGAAAGCGCCGCTTTGATTGCATGAGAATGGCAGACGACAATGATGCGTTTGCCAGAATACGTATCCACCAAATGATTCATTCCTTCTAAGACCCGTGTACGCATCTCGTCTTCCGTTTCGAGACCCGGAATCTGATTCTGGTCATCCGCTTGAACCGCCTCGTAAATCCCTTTCACGGGTTGCCCGGATGCCGCTCCGAATTCACGTTCAATGAAACGCTCATCTAGCAGAATCGCTTTATGTTCGATGCCACAGGCTGTCGCAATGGCTTGCGCGGTGTGAACCGCACGTGACAAGGGACTCGAGACGATGACGTCCCACTTCTCCTGACTCAAAAAAGCTGCACTCTCCTCTGCCTGTTGACGTCCGAGTGCATTCAACGGGTTATCTTCACGCCCTTGAATAATTTCTAAACGGTTCCAATCGGTCTGACCGTGTCTGACTAAACATAACTCTGTCACTACTTCCACTCCTTACTCTTTCAATCATCCCCCATCGTACCATCTTCCCTAAAAATCGCAACGTCATCCGAGACATTCTTCAATAAAACGATTGATTCTGGCCATGAGTTGCTCTTCTTTGATTGGATTATCCGATTGAAGGAAGCTCGCCAGCGAGTGGGTTCCATTCGGAAAGGAGATGAGTTGAACGTTCGCGCCGACGTCACTCGCATGTTCGACGAAGTGAAGCGCTTGGCCGAACGGGACAATCGGATCTTTCTTCCCGTGTAGCAGTAAAATCGGCGGGGCATCGGCATATAGATGGGAGACCGGGGAGCATTTTACCATCAACTCACGCCATTCCTCACGGCTTCCTTCATAGAACTTTAAGTGAGCGAGCCACGTCTGGATAAATTTGAACAATAAAAAGTTTGTCGGTGGATACAAGGCGATGACCCCTTTGATGGTCGGGAGGTCGTCTCCCAAATCGCCCGCAAATTGTCGATGACGATCGAGCGCAGCCGCAAGCATGAGCGCGGCGCCTGCTGAGTCCCCCCAAACGAGTAGTTGACTTGTATCTAGCGTCAACAGCGATTCATGTTGTTTCAAATAGCACAGGGCATCAGAAACATCAAAAATATTGTCAGGGAAGTACACCCCGTCTTCAAATAGACGGTAATCGATGCTGACGACCGCGATCCCTTTCCCCAAAAAGTGGTCGAGCAACGGATGAAACAGGGTCACCATACTCCGATTCCCTCTGACGAACGCTCCCCCATGAGCATATACCGCCACCGGGAAGGGTCCCTCCCCAGGGGGGAGATACAAATCAAATTGGAGCGGACGATCGTGAACAATTTTATACGTGTACGTGTGGCGCCGGCGTGTTGTCGGTTGAATCGGCAACTTGGGTTCTTGCCATCTGACAAGGGACCCGTACTGACTCCACACGCTAGCCCCGGCTGCCGTCGCCGCAGCAATCGCCGCGCCCCCGACAAACCAGGCAGTCTCCTTTCTCATACAATCCACTCCTCGTTCCTTTTTTTAATCATATTCCCGCTTTTTTCAAAAATCTATCCATCAGAAGTCGGACTTGACGTGCTCCAAAGGTCACACTATAATATTACTCGCAGTCATAAAACGTAACAGTTACGATTTAATATTCAGATAACTTGAAAGGTGGAAGATGGAAGATGAAGAAAACTTGGTTAGGCGCAGTCGTAGCCGGTACGCTTTTACTTGGTGCGTGTGGAAATACCGAAGGAGATAACGCATCTGAATCGACAGATGGTCAACTGACCGTCTTCGCTTCAACGTTTGCATTAAAATCATTAGCCGAAGAAATCGGTGGCGACCGCGTCCACGTGGAGATGGTCATTCCACCTGGGGCTGATCCGCATACGTATGAGCCAACTTCAAAGCAAATGACACAAATCGCAGAAGCCGACCTCTTTTTGACGATTGGTCATGACCTTGAACCTTACGTCGAGTCTATGGAGAAGAGTTTAGAGGGTCAGAACGTCGCCTTCGTCAAAACAGCCGAGAACGTGAAGTTACTCGATGCGGCGGATACCGTCCATGTCCATGAAGAAGAAGGACATGCTGAAGACGAAGGGCATTCTGAGGACGAGCATGCTAACGAAGAAGCATCACATTCGGAAGATGAGCATGACCACGGAAAGTATGACCCTCACGTTTGGCTCGATCCAACGAATGCTGTATCGATGGCAGAAGCGGTCGAAGCCGCATTCAGTGAGGAAGCACCCGACTATAAGGATGAGTTCGCAGAACGATTAAGCACCTTCAAAGACGAAGCGAACGCCCTCGATGCGGAATTGAAGGCAGCGGTCGAGAACGGTTCGAAATCCGAGTTACTTGTAACGCATGCCGCATACGGCTATTTGGCTGAACGCTATGGTTTCGATCAGTTGCCGATTGCCGGACTTACACCGTCTGAAGAGCCGTCACAACAAGCTCTCAAACGGATCATCGAGGAAGCCCGTCTCCATGACTTGAACTATATCGCATTTGAAGACACGGTCACACCAAAAGTGGCCGAAGTCGTGAAACAAGAGATCGGCGCAGAGAGCGTGACGATCTATAACTTGGAATCGGTCACGAAAGAACAGATGGACAAGAGCTACTTCGACTTGATGCGTGAAAACGTCAAGGCACTTGAGACAGCGTTGAAATAATCAAAATCCCGAAACGAATCAACTCGTTTCGGGATTTTTTTATACTTCTATTCGTCGGTCTAACATCTTCATCGTGACAAGAAGCAGGAGCAGTAGCGATACGATGACGCTCATCATCCAGAAGTCCCCGTCCATGAAGAATGATCGTGTCCACTCTCCTGTACTCAGTCCTAACCACGCTTGACTGACACCAACGCCAATCAGTGCGATTGCACCAAAACGAACCCATGTCATCTGTGGAACGAATCGTTTGCTGACCACATAACTATTCAATACTAAAAGACCGACATACGCGATAAGAAGGACGTTCCAAACTGTATCGAATAGCACCGGTGCCACCCCTCCCGTCACAGCATACCCCCACGTCATGAAGAATACGATGAATGAGATGAGTGTGATGCGATAAAGCGGCTTGATTTTCGTTTGATACGCAAGAAACGGATTGATGAGTATCCCGAGCCAGATGAGTGTGCCGAACACATCCATGAGCAAATCCCCTTTATACCATTTATTAACAGTATACCACGGGAATTCACTTTCATTCATAATAAATCAAGACGAGTTCTTCCTGGGACGAAGCGATCTCACAAAACTGTTGCAACCGGGTCCAATCTTCCCAAATCATCTCGAATTCATCTTTTGCAACGAATGCCATGTCTTTCACATCATCTCGCCCGAACGCATGCAACGTATCTTTGACGATATGAAGTAACTGCGGGGTCAAGATACCGACCACGACCGCCTGCGCCTCATTGACAATCAACTCTTCGCCGACGAGCGCCATTTCCATGTTATACGTGTCGGCCCCGTCGATATATACCTCGATTTGACTAAGTACGCGTTGAAACGGTTCCACATTCGGAAGCGTCAGCGTATCGTCCCGATCCCGATATTGCTCATGCATATGAATCAACCAGTCTAAAATCATCTCCGGATCCTGATTAAATGACACCCAAACTTCTGGGGAAACACGTACATAATGCGTCGTCTCCATACATGAACGCCCCCTTTTTATGACATTACCCGTCTTATATGTGTAAAAAAACCGCCTACTTGAATTCGTAGACGGTTCCTTATATCAAGAACGACTTGTTCCTGTTTGTTGTTCCTCTGTTTCGCTTTCCCAAGCTTCGATGTATTCACGACCAGGAAGATTTTCAACCGAGTCGACATAGAAAACTGGGTCTTCTCCTTCGCGTCGCTGTGCCAAGTAGTCATCGAGAACGGCGCGAGCCACTTTCGCCAAGCGGAAGATGGCATACAAGTTCACGAGTGCCATGAGACCCATGAACACGTCAGCAATCGACCAAACAAGGCCGGCAGAGCGGACTGCACCAAACAAGACCATGCCGACAACACCGATGCGATAGAGCGTGACATAGATTTTCTTATCCGAGATGAACTGGATGTTCGTCTCACCGTAGTAATAGTTTCCAAGAATCGAACTGAACGCAAATAGGAAAATCGCAATCGTCAAGAACGATGTAGCGACCGAACCGATTTCTGCTGTCAACGCGGCTTGCGTCAATTCGACACCCGCGAAAGACTTTGAACCGGCTACGCCTGAAATCAAGATGATCATCGCTGTCGATGTACAAACGAACAATGTATCGACAAATACGCTAAACGATTGAATCAGTCCTTGTTTGACAGGGTGCGATACTTCCGCTGTCGCAGCGGCGTTCGGTGCAGAACCCATACCCGCTTCGTTCGAGAAGAGACCTCGACGAATCCCTTGAAGTACCATGGCGCCGATCGCTCCTCCGAAGAGTTGCTCAATTCCGAGGACTCCTTCTGAGAAGATGAGGTTGAAGACGTCTGGTAGAAGGGAAACGTTCGTCACCATAATCCAAATCGCGAGTAAGATGTAGCCACCTGCCATGACCGGTACGATGATACTCGACAAGAGTGCGATCGATTGGATCCCACCGAAAACGACAATTGCCGTCACAATCGCGAGGACGACCCCAACGACTGTTGTGCTGATCCCGAACTGGTTACTCACGGAGAGTGAGATCGTATTCGACTGTACCGAGTTGAACGCGAATCCGAATGAGAACGTGATTAAAATCGCGAACAAGACACCTAGCCAGCGTTGACCGAGCGCACGCTCCATATAGTAGGCAGGTCCCCCACGCCATGTGCGTCCATCACGAATCTTGTACACTTGTGCCAACGTACTTTCGACGAATGCAGATGCTGCCCCAATCAACGCAATGAGCCACATCCAGAAAACTGCTCCTGGGCCACCTAGCGCAATCGCTGTCGCCACACCGGCAATGTTACCCGTCCCTACACGAGCTGCCGTTCCGATTGCGAAAGCTTGGAACGAAGACACTTGGCCTTTTTCACGTGCTGTGCCCTCTTTGAACAAGAGGCGGAACATTTCAGGAATCATGCGGAACTGAACGAAGCCCATACGAACTGTAAAATAAAGACCTAAAGCAACAAGTACAACGATGAGCACTTGCGACCACAACAAATCGTTCGCTTGCGAAACGAGTTTCTCTACCAATTTCTCCATACTAATCCTCCATCACTCTAAAAATCTCAATAGAAAAAGTCATGTCAACTTTCTTAACATGAATTGAATTATAGGTAAATTATACGAAAATTGCAATATTAATTCGTTTTTCAATATCACCTCGACTCTTTCTAAAAGCAAAAAACGAGCCGGGGAGCGCATCGCAATCCGACTCGTTTTCTATTCCGTTTAGATAAAGAGGTTTAGGTTACCGCCTTCTGCTGCGCCGAGATACGCTGCCACACCACCAAGGTCGACCCCATCAATCAACTCTTCTTCTTTGATCCCCATGACATCCATTGACATCGTGCAAGCTACCATTTTCACGCCCGCTTCTTGCGCCGACTTGATCATTTCTTCGACAGAAGGAACGTTCTTATCGCTCATGACTTTCTTCATCATTTTTTGACCGACACCACCGAAGTTCATGTTCGAAAGTGGAAGTTCGCCGGCATGCCCTGGCATCATCATGCCGAACATTTTCTCAAGACCTTGCTTTTTCACTTCCGGCGCGTCCGGTTTGCGGATGACGTTGAGTCCCCAGAATGTGAAGAACATCGTCACGTCTTTCCCCATGGCGGCAGCACCTTGCGCAATGATGAGGGATGCGAGTGCGCGATCGAGGTCTCCGCTGAAGACGACCATTGATGCACCGTCTCCTGCTGGTGCGCCCGCTTGTGGTACAGCCGGACCTTGTCCTTTTTGAAGGATGGCTTCAACGCGTCCGTTCACGAATTGTTTCGAGACGAGTTTGTTTCCTGTCTTCTTCGCCCATGCTTCGATGTCTGCGAAGAATCCTGGGTCACTCGCGAGCACGCGGAGCGTTTCGCCTTCTCCGAGTTCTGCGACTTTCTTATTTACTTCTAAAATAGGTCCCGGGCATTGTAGACCACATGTGTCTAACACGACCGCTTCCCCGATTGGTGCATTTGTCATTTGTGTTGGCTCCTCTTCTACAACGGTAGCCGCTGTTTCATTTGATGTGTTCGCTTCTTCAAGCGCCTCGAAATCACGATTGATTTGCGACCACGTCTTGTAGCCACCGCTCAAGTTTTTCACCTTGAAGCCGTTTTGACGTAAGATGCGTGATGCGAGATAGCCACGAAGACCGACTTGGCACGTCACGTAAATGGTTTCATTCCGGTCGTAGTTGTCCAAGTTTTCTCGTAATGAGTTGAGTGGTACATTGATCGACCCTGGAATCTTTCCGAGTTCATGCTCGGATTCATCTCGAACGTCTAATAACGTCGCTCCATTTTCCACGAGCTCATCGATTTCATCCCAATGCACGACTTCATTGTCACCGTGGACGACGTTCGACGCGACATACCCGATCATATTGACCGGATCTTTCGCCGAGCTGAACGGTGGTGCGTAACTGAGCTCAAGGTCAGGTAGATCGAGGACTGTCAAACCGCCCTTCATCGCCGTCGCAATGACGTCGATGCGTTTGTCGACTCCATTGATCCCAACGCCTTGCGCACCGTAAATCTCACCCGTTGTCGGATGGAACAAGAGTTTGAGTGACACCGGCGTCGATCCTGGATAATAACCCGCATGCGAACCGGGATGTACATGTACAGCCTCATACGTCTTACCAGCCGCCTTCAACCGTTTTTCATTCCATCCTGTCGATGCGACCGTCATATCAAACACTTTGGCGATTCCCGTTCCCATCGTTCCGTTATATTTCACGTCACGACCGTTAATGATATCGGCAACGAGACGGCCTTGACGGTTCGCTGGCCATGCGAGTGGCACGACAGTTGGCTCTTGGAAGACATAGTCGAGTACTTCGACCGCGTCCCCGATCGCGTAAATCGACGGGTCAGATGTCATCATTTTTTCGTTTACTCGGATTGCCCCGCGCGTACCTGTTTCAAGTCCTGCTTCACGCGCAATCGTCGACTCTGGTGTAACCCCGATCGACATGATGACCATATCTGTATCGATGACACGACCGCTCGTCAAATGCACCTTCTTCCCTTTTTCAGAGAATGAAGAAACACCATCAGACAATTGAAGCTCGACGCCGTGAAGACGTAAGTGTTCATGGATCGGCGCCACCATCTCACGATCGAGTGGTGTCATGACTTGGTCTGCCATCTCGACGAGCGTCACCTCAACGCCACGCTCACGTAAGTTTTCTGCCATCTCGATCCCGATAAAGCCTCCACCAATCACGGTCGCATGCTTCGGCGCCTTGTCATCGACGTAGCCACGGATTTTATCTGTATCCGGAATGTTGCGAAGCGTGAAGATGTCTTCTGCCTCGTCGATTCCAGGGATGTTTGGACGAATCGGTTTCGCTCCCGGTGACAAGATGAGGACGTCGTATGACTCGTCATACGTTTCGCCTGTTTGGACGTGTTTCACCGTCACCGTTTTCTCGTCACGGTTGATTTTGACGACTTCCGTCAAATTGCGGATATCGAGTTGGAAACGCTTGTTCATCCCTTCAACGGTTTGAACGAGGAGTTTTTGACGGTCTTGGATAACGTCCCCGATATAATATGGAAGACCACAGTTCGCGAACGAGATGTACTCTCCACGGTCGAACATGACGATGTGATCCTCTTCATTCAAACGACGGAGTCGTGCAGCTGCAGATGCACCACCTGCCACCCCACCGACGATTACGATTTTTTTACTCATTGTCCATTTCCTCCTCTGACGACTTCTCCTGGCCAACTCATCAAGCCATCTTCTATATTGACCACTTTATAGCCTTTCGCCTCCATTTGCCAAGTCGCTTGCGTGCTACGCGCACCTGAGCGGCAAAGAACGACATATTCTTCAGCTGGATCGAGCGTGTCGATCCACTCTGTCATTTCGGATAACGGATAGTTTTTCGCGCCTTCAATATGTGCTTCTTGAAACTCGTCACGTTCTCGGACGTCGACGATATTTACAGGCACTTCAAAGTCCATTTGACGTTTTAAAGCGGATGCTTTCATCGTTGATCTACCTTTCTTTTTTCAATTCAATTTATACCATTCGGCTTGGTTGCTGGCGTTCAACAAGTTTGTGATTTGTTGAACATTTCGCTTCCGCGTCATTAATATACCCCCTTAGGTATTTAATTGCAAGAAATAAGTTTGACGAAATGTCGAATTTTTCAACATCATCCATTTGGATAGTTGATGCTCGACACATACTCCCCCATGTATTAAGATGAGCCTACACAATAAATAGTTGGGTAACTGAACAATTTTTCCTATAGAGGTGAATGATATGGAACCGTATGTATACGATGCAAAAGTATTGAATCGCATGAAACGAGTGGAAGGACAAATTCGTGCCATCATCCGGATGATGGAGGAAGGAAAAGAATGTCGCGATGTCGTGACGCAATTAAGTGCCGCACGTTCCGCACTCGATCGCGCTTCGACTATCATTGTGGCTAAGAACTTGGAACAATGTATCATCACCGCTCAAGCAGATGGCGAAGATACGTCCGAAACGGTGGAAGAAGCCATTAAAATGTTGATGAAACGCTAGTTCCCCTTGCTTTCCCTGTCCAAATGGGAGAAAGTTAGAGTAACGACTTACTAAGGGGGATTTCCTTGTGAACTTCGAAGAAAAAGTAGAATCATTTAGAGCGCTCGCCGCTGAACGTAACATGACGTTCAAAGAGAGCGACACTGAAACGCACGTCACGTTCTTGACGCGTGAAACAACAAAATCCGGGGCTCAGCCCGTTATGATTATCGCTTTTAACAAAAAGACGACAGATGCTGAGTTGTACGCTGCTACCGTCACGCACGTCCCAGATTACGTAGAAGATTTACCGATTCTTAATGCCTTGAACGAGTTCAACCAGGAGTTCAAATACTTCCGTTGTGTACTCGACAGCGATCGCGATGTCACACTCGCCTCGACACTCGACCTCGACCTCGGTTTCTCACCAGAGATCATCTTGCAACATTCATTCATGATGTTCCAAGCGGCCGACGAAGTGAACGAGTACATGCAGAAGTTGTATACGCAAGTCCAATAACAAACAGCCGCCCCGGACGAATCCAGGGCGGCTGTTTTTGAATCATTCTTTCGAGCGGACTCGTATAAGGAGAAAAAGGAGGAATTGCTGATGATGACACGTTACACCCATTACCTCGAAGCACTCGAAGGAATCAGGGGGGCGACAAAATGGTTCACTGACGATTTCCGACGTTTGATGGCAATCAACTACGCCATGCACGATGCCCCGTTCGATTCGAAACGGTTCGAACACGCTCAAGCGGTTCTGAAACAAAAGACCGGCATGTTCTCAAAATTTCGCGGCAGCAATAATTTCGTCTGGCTGTCGTTTCTCGACGCCAAGTATGAAGACATCGAACCGGCCATCGACGAGGTACTCCGGCTCGACACGTTGCTCGACCGAAAGCACTTCCGCTTCAGTATGTTACGGCCCTTTATCGCGAGCCAACTGATTAACGTTGATGAGCCCGAACGCCGACTCGACGAGGCGAGCGCACTCTATCAGACGTTCAAACGAAATCATCCTTGGCTGACGAGTGAAGAAGACCTGTTGTCCGCCCTCGTTCTCGTTCAAGCGTTCGATGACCACGATGCGTTGAGTCAACGGATTGAGACGTATTATGAAGCGTTGAAAGCACAGCTCCCCCGCTCGAACGAACTCCAACTCGTCTCGCACTTATTCGCCTTTAGTGAGTTATCACCAGATGAGGTCGTCACCCGCTTCTTGGATTGGCACAACTGGCTAAAAAAACAATCCATCGCCGTCAAAAATGAACATCTGCCACCGCTCGCCCTGTTGGCCATCGTCGCGGTCCCGAACGACAATGACGAACGCGACCTGATTGACATCACGAACGCGGAGAAGGAAAAACATCGCTGGTTCCACACACACGCGTTGACCGTCGCCTTGCAACTCGTCGCGGCAAACAACATCAAGGAAGACGCGAGCGATTTACTGTTGCACGGCACGTTCGCGCATTTGCTCGCCATGCAACAAGCTGCGACGGCTGCCGCAACCGTGGCCATCATCTCGAGCACCGCTTCAAGCGACTAAAAAAAGAAGGGTTCCCCCTTCTTAAGAAAATAAATACCAGCTGAGACACCCGAGCACGAACACCGAATTGGCAATTTCGACGATCCCGATCTTCATGATAGGGATCTTTTTACCGTAGAAGACAACCGCTCGGATTAGGCTTGGTGCGTAAGCGAGCGTGAGTAACGGATACCCAAGGACGATGAAAACGGCGACGAGCAAGCCGTGATATCCCCAAGACAGATTGCGATACGACACACTCTTCTTCTCTCGAATCATCGTCTTGACGAAAAAGATACTCCCGAGGAAATAGAGGTACGGCAAGACGAATACCCACACCATCGTCGCGTCGAGCGTACGCGCGCCTAGGTAATAGCTCGCCATCCCACCGATGCAAAACGAGGTGACGGCGCTGACGTCATTCCAGACGTTGCGCTCGTCCTTGATTTTGGCGAAATAGGCGTTCACCAAACCAAACGGAATCATCGCGAGGACGAACCAGACGAGACGCCATTCGGACAGAAACACCGGGATGGCGGCGACGGTGGCAATCGTCAAATACGTGATGACCGTGCGC
The DNA here is from genome assembly GCF_018617145.1 of Exiguobacterium sp. s75. Taxonomy (GTDB): domain Bacteria; phylum Bacillota; class Bacilli; order Exiguobacteriales; family Exiguobacteriaceae; genus Exiguobacterium; species Exiguobacterium profundum. The sequence continues at coordinate 285,528 of NZ_JACSJQ010000002.1, read as the reverse complement.
AACATCTGCTGCGATTTTTTCCGTTGCTTGATGAATTGGAACAAGAAAAATGTGCCCATATAGACGAACAGCCAGGCGATGGCGAACGGGATGTGCGCGAGTGTCCAGCCGCCGACAATGCCGCCGAGTAAGAACGGTAAGATGAGCATCGACCAAGCGCCGTGTTGTTTTGGAATCATCCATTTCATGTGACTCCCTCCTTCTACGTTCAGTGTAGAAGAAAGACGGCTATAAAACTGTGATAAATTTTACAAAACAAAAAACGATCTCAGGCGAGATCGTTTTTTGGTGAAAGTTTGGGTTTGATGACCGCCGGCTTGGTATGTTCAACCACGTCGTCCGCCAACATCTTCGTGACGACCCGACCTGCGATCGAGACCGCGACGAGCGTATACAGTGCATTCGACAATGGTAAATAGATGAGCGAGATCGCCAAGACGATGACATCAAACGTGATGAGAATCGTACCGACCGACACGCCTGTCCATTTCGATAGACCTAAGGCGAATAAATCATCGCCTCCGGTCGCCCCGCCTGACTTCAAGACAAGACCGAGACCATATCCGGTCACAATCCCACTCGCGATGGCAGCGAACAACGTCGCTGGCCATACTTGAATCTCAAACGTGAGCAAGTCGAGACGGTCCCACATCGCATAACTAAGCGACAAGGACGAAGCGGCTAGTACCGCTTGCCCGACAAAACGCCATCCTTTCCACCATACAGCGACGATAAAAAATGGGATGTCGAGCACGATCATCGAAATCGCCGGGTCGATATCAAATAAATAACGACCGAGTAGCGATAAACCGACGAACCCGCCTTCCGCCAAACCAAACTGTTCATTCAAATAATAATAACCGAACGCCATGATCAGCGTTCCGAGCACTATGGTAGCAACTCGTTTCATTCCGATTGTCCTCCCCGTTCTTGACGGAGAGGAGGATCCTCAGTCGTAGCTGCGGTTCCATCTGTTCCATCTCCGATCTTCCGTTTGTTGATTGATACACGTGTAAGCGATCAGTCAACGCTAGAAGTCCGGAAGTTGGAACAGAGGCCATGTCCTCTCGGTATCCATAAAGACCTTCCTTTCTCAAATTGCGCGTAATCTTGTACGTAGTTTACCACACATTTTGATTCAGTTCATGAATTTTACCTTTAGTGCATGTTACGTTTCGGTAAATCTTTCTTTCCGAACCACCACCAGTTCCAATCCCCGAACAGTTTCATGAGAGACGGAACGAGCAGGATCCGGATGATGGTCGCATCAATGAAGATGGCGAGCGCAATCCCCACGCCGAGCTGTTTGATCGGGCTCACACCCGTGAAGGCGAACGCACCCGTCACGACGATCATAATGATGGCGGCTGAAGTGATGATTTTACTCGTCTTCGCAAGCCCCATCTCCGTCGCATAGTCATTGTCGCCTGTCTCGCGGTAATATTCCTCGATTCGCGAAACAAGAAATACCTCATAGTCCATCGACAATCCAAAGACGAGTGAGAAGATGAACACCGGTGTCAAAATACTGATTGTTTCTGCATCGTACACATAACCTGATTCAAAAATGATGACGAGTAAACCGAACGTCGCCCCAAGACCAAGCACGTTCATGAGAATCGCCTTGATTGGAATCAAGATGGATCGGAACGCCCACATGAGGATGAAGAAGGTTGCCAAGATGACGGTGATGACCGCATAGGGAATGCTGTCATAAATCTCATCATAAATCTCTTCATTGAAGGCTGCCGGTCCGCCGACTTCAAACCCTTTGTCTCGCCAATCGCGTACGAATGCTTGCGCTTCTTTATCGCTCGGAGGTACGTCGAAGCTGACATTCACGAGCGCCAAATCTGTATTCCCATCAAGGGTCACAAGTCGCTCAAGCGGGGCGAGTTGTTCGGGCGCCGCTTCGACGAGTTGCGTAAACGTCTCAGGGGTCAATCCGGATGTCGTTAAGAAAGTCGAGACGTTATCGACAATATCGACCTCGTTTAACTCATCTGTGAGACTCGTCAATTCCTCTAAAATCATCGGATCGGTCAAATCGTTCGCTTCGAATAAAAGGACCGCATCGGTCGAGTTATCCCCAAACACATCGTCCCACCGTTCGAGCGCCGCTCGTGATTCATAGGAAGTCGGGAGCGCATCGGCGTCCGGAATGTTCAACTCTAGGTCGCGCACGAACCAAAGACTCGGGAGTAGAATCAACAAAGCAATGAGCGTCATCGTCACCGGACGTCTCATCACGAAGCGAGCAAGCTTTTGCCAGCGCTTTTCAGATTTCGTCTCATCTGTCTTGATGATTCGTCCTTTATTTAAGGCGTCACCGACTAAGTAAAGTGATGATGGCAACAGAGTCAGTGCAGATAGCACGGCCCCCGCGACGGCAATGAGCGCACCGAGCGCGACCGCTTGGAAGACATCCACCTGAATAAAGAGTAGACCGGCCAACCCGACAAAGACACATAGACCTGAAAAGAGAATCGAGCGTCCCGCCGTCGCTACCGTCCGGACAATCGCCTCTTCTCTCGATTGCCCGCGCATCAACTCTTCACGGTAACGGTTGACGAGTAACAGTGAAAAATCAATCCCAAGCGCAATCGCAATCATGGCGACGGCATTGAGAACAAAGATAGATAATTCCATGTTTTGTGCAAAAAAGAATAGAGATCCCGCTGCCACAATAAAGGTAATCAACCCGACAAGTAACGGCATGAGCGCGGCGAGCGGTGTGCCGAAAACAAGCAACAACACGAGAAGCGCGACCGGAATCCCAATCAACTCCGCTCGAATCAAGTCATTTTTCGAAGCTTCGTTTAAGTCATCCGCAAAGACCGGTTCTCCCGTCAAGCGGACTTCGGTATCCGTATCAACGATGAGCGCGTCTCGGACGGCATCGATTGAGGATTCCGCCGCATCATAATCTTCGAATTCCAGCACGAAATAGGACACATCCCCTGAACGCGCGTCCGGATTCTCCGCCGGGGTAATCACGCCGTCAATTGAAGGAGTCGCATCAAAGCGGTCTTGTTGTTCGTCCATGACCGCCTCCAGATTTCCTCCTTCAAATAAGACGATCATTGAAGCACCTGCTCGATCAAATCGTTCATTTAACGTATCTTCTACCTGTTGGAAACGTCCGTCTTGAATGGCAAATCCGTTTCCTCTCAACTCACCCGGGAGCTGTAGCCCGAAATAAACTGAACCCGCGAGTAAAATCGCCCATATGAGTAATACGCCATACCGAAAACGAACCAACTGCCTACCTAACCATTCCATTGATGTCACTCCTCCCTGTCTATCCATCTACTTCCCGTTTCTCGATTCATTCATCATCACTTCACAAAAAATTCCTGAACCTAGGTTCGGTTCAGGACTCTTGTCGTTCAAAGACTTGAAGCCAGCTATGACAAAATCGAGGTGGTGCGGACAAGACGACGAGTCGATCCCCTCGTTCATCTAACAGCATTACCTTCAATAATTGGTTGTCTGCACACACGCTTGAGCAAAATAATTCTTCCTCTCGATGAAACAGTTGGAACGACTCTGTCGATGTGATCGCCGTCGTTTCTCCCACTTGATCGAGAATGACCGTGTCGCGGTTTCCTTCGTATGGAATGCGCCAGGTTTCTTTCGTCTTCACATTTTCAACTAAAAAATGATGAGTTCGTTCATCGAACAATGTCACACACGTTTCAGGTGTGAATCGTTCAAAATCATACGTCCCTTGATACGCTAGCTCGATGATGTTCCCAAAGACAGGGACTTCTTCATAGCGGCTATATCGAAACGTATGATCATGGAGGTTCAAGGCTACGACATCCGATTCGGCTGAATATAAGAAGATGTCATCGCCTTGCCAATAGTGCAAATTGCTAAACCAGTCTCCGTTGAATCGTTGAGGGATCGCATACGTCTCCATCTGTCCTCGTTGTAAATCAATGACTCCGTAAAGTCCTTTTTCCTGGAACCATGCCACGGCACGTCTTGCATTCGGCTCCACATATAGGGCGCACGGTGTCCATTTCCAGTCGATCTCCCAGCGAATTTGAGACGACTCGTCAAAGAACATAAATCCCGTTTGCGCCAAGTACAACATCCAACCTTCACCTACACGTTCTAACCATTCGATCGTTTGATGAAATTGAAAGTCTGCTGTTTGTTCGTACATTTGATCACTTCCTAATTTCAGCTTAGCAACCACCGAAGCGAAATTCGATTTTGAATGTGTTCATTCAACACATTTTCGATTTTCCTGTATACTGACGGTAAAGACATATCGTTTAGAAAGGAGACCACCAATGCGTCCATTACAACTATCACCAGAGACCGCAGTTGAACTCGCAAAAAAATTAAACGTCCCCCTCGAGGAACTGATGCATATGCCAAAACACATCCTCGTTCAAAAAATGATGCAACTCGAGGCATCTCAAACAGAGGAAGAGACACCAAAGGAGACGGATTAACGTCTCCTTTTTGGTTACTGCTCTTTGCGTTTGCGCTTTCTCGATACATACCAGAGACCACCGATTACGGCGAGTGCTGCACCACCGGCCACAGCGTACTTGCTGTAATCTGGGCGACGTTCGGTTACGACTAGTGTCGAGAGTGGAGCGACCGTCATATAACGGTCCTCGACTTGACGTGGCGCCGTCAGATTAACGGTATGGTCCTCCACGTTCACCTCGAACTTGCCAGATGGAAGTTTGACCTCAACCGCCTCCTCGAGTGCGTTGTGGTAGACGATATGTCGTTCTACATATCCTTCCACATGACGGCTCAATTCAAAGGCAATCACACCCTCTGCTTCATCAAAGAAACGCAAGTGTTTGCGAATCTGTTCCGTGTTTTCGAGTCGGAAGAGCGGATACTGCTTACGCAGACGCAAGAGGCCTTTCACATATTCCACACTTGGCGCTTCTTGCTCCGCCCGGTTCCAGTCCATACGGTTGATGACTTCGCCTGAATTAAAGCTATTCTCATCCCCGTCTTTTGTCCGGAAAAATTCCTGTCCACTGTGAAGGAATGGAATCCCTTGACTCAGGAGCACAATCGACGTCGCCAAACGGTGGCGACGGCGACGTGTCGTCTCGTCATCTTCCGGATTCGTCACGGATAACTTGTCCCAAAGCGTCAAATTATCATGACATTCTACATAGTTGACGACCTGGTTCGGCTCATCAGCGAAACTTTGGCTCGTGATGCCACCAGCAATCCCACGTTTCACGTCTGCTGTCATGTCCGTGTTGCCGCTCACCCAGCCCGGTAAGTCTTCGATAAAGACGTCTCCGCGGACACCGTCTCGAATCCCATCATTGAATTGGGCGATGCGTGGCATCTTATGCGCATTATGTTGATTCGCTTTTTCACGAACCGGGAGCGGCGTATCCAAGTCCCAGCCTTCCCCGATGACAAGAATCGATGGGTCGACTCGATCGAGCGCTTTCCGAATCTGATTCATCGTTTTGACGTCATGGAGTCCCATCAAATCAAAACGGAACCCGTCAATCATGAATTCTTTCGCCCAGTACGTGACACACTCGACCATGAGCTTACGCATCATCGTACGCTCAGAGGCCGTGTCATTCCCACATGCCGAACCATCCGCGAGTGTCCCGTCTTCATTTAAGCGATAGTAATAATCCGGGACGAATTGACCGAGCGGTGTCGTCAACGCATCGTACGTATGATTGAAGACGACGTCCATGATGACCCGGATGCCCCGATCGTGGAGCGCTTGAATCATTGCCTTCAATTCGACAATTCGCGACGCCGGATCATCTGCCGACGAGGCGTAAGAACCTTCAACCGCAAAGTAATGAACCGGATCGTAGCCCCAGTTATAGTTGTCTTCCCCTTCACGTGACTCATTCACCGAGCCGTAGTCAAAGAACGGCATCAATTGAAGATGTGTGATTCCGAGCGAGGTGATGTAATCGAGTCCTGTCGGGTAACCGCTCGTGGTCGTCGTACCCGTCTCGGTCATCCCTAAGAACTTCCCACGGTGCGTCGCCCCACTCTCTGGGTGACTCGTCAAATCGCGGACGTGCGCCTCATAGATGACCGCCTCTTGTGAAGAATTGAATAGCGGACGTTCTTTGATCCAATGGTCCGGGTTCAAGGATGCCGGGTCAAGTAGACATCCACGCTTCCCATTCACTCCGACGACTTTCGCATACGGATCGAGCGACTCCACTTTCTTCCCATCAATCAGCGCTTCAAATACATAAAATTGACCTTCGAATAAGGCACGGTCGAGTTCGATCACCCACGTCCCCTTCTCAGCCGGCTCGAGCTCGAGTCGTTCAAACTTACGGGCACGGGCTGTTCGATATAACTTGACCGACATCTGTTCCGCTACCGGAGACCAAACTCGTAGTCGAATCTGTTCCCCTTTGAACGTCACCCCTAGGTCTTTCCCGTGATAGGCAACGTGATCTAAGTCTGCATGTGTGTGTTGATCCATTGTACGTTCCATCTCTTCACTCCTTCACTGCTTCAAATCTGCTATCATTATAACAAAACCACACAAAGGATGGATGAAACATGGCAAAAGACAATTCTTTCGATATCGTGTCCGAAATGAATCTTGAAGAAGTGAAGAACGCGATCCAAATCGCAGAAAAGGAAATTTTGAACCGCTACGACTTTAAAGGCTCAAAGAGTGAGATGTCGCTCGACAATGGCGACCTCGTCCTCATCTCGGATGACGACTATAAACTCGAGCAATTAAAAGACGTCTTGATCACAAAATTGATCAAACGCGGTGTCCCGACGAAAAACCTCGACTATCAAAAAGTAGAGAACGCACTCGGCGGAACGGTTCGCCAACGTGTGAAATTGAAAAGCGGCATCGACAAAGATGACGCGAAAAAAATCAACAACGCCATCAAGGAATCAAAACTAAAAGTCAAATCGCAAATCCAGGACGACCAAATTCGCGTGACAGGTAAGTCGCGTGACGATCTTCAGGCCGTCATGCAACTCGTACGTGAACTCGAGTTGTCCGTCGATGCCCAATTTACGAACTTCCGATGAAACTCGCCATCATCAGTGACCCACACGGTTCGTTTGATGATTTGAAGGCCGTTCTCGATGATGTCCGGCGAGAAACCGAGCACATTCTCTGTCTCGGGGATCTATATGAATGCCACATCGGGAAAAAACGACGTCACCAACGCTTTCATCATGTGGAAGACGTCGTGACGTATGATCCGAATTACGAAGCGCTACTCACATTTCCGAGTCTACGTGGTAATCAGGAAGAGCGAATCGACGAGGTGCTCGTCATCGACCATCCCGTGAAAACACGGATTTCCTTATTGCCGGAACAGACGACTCTCGAGGAAGCCCGCTTTTTACATGGGCATCAAGTCAAATGGAACGAAGACTGGGAACCGGTTGTCGAGAAAGGGAAATATCCACTCGTCTTCATCGGACATAGTCACATCCCCGGGATTTACCGAAAAGGAAAATCCTTGCCGTGGGAAATCGGGACACCGTTCCATTTGAAGAAAAAACGATATGTCATCAACGTCGGTGCTGTCATATTCGATCGGGAATGGTGTCTCTATGATACGGAAGCCCGGACGGTGACGCGGATGAAAGCGTGAATACAAAAAGGACCTCAATTTTTGAGGTCCAGGCTGTTGATGAACCAGATTGCATCTTGCAATCTGGTCCATCTTTTTTTGTGGGTTTCGATTTCTTGGGGCGTTCTGCCCCAAGAAATTGAAGACGTATTATGAGACGGTCCTTTCCAATCAACAGGTTAGGCAACTTTTTATGCTTTGTACAGTGACTGAAGCCAGATTGGCGCGTTGAACCTTCTCGATTCCGTCTGGTTCGCTTCATGTCGTTTTCAGGATTGAAGCGTTACATGTCGGATTCCTTCTTTTGATGATTTTTTCGGCCATCGAGGCCTTAGAAAAAGACAAACGGCCGTCAGATGACGACCGTTTGCGTTGCTCGCCCGACGGCGTCCCGACTCCGACAGGAAAGCAATCCGACGGAGACCCAGCAGCGACCTAGGTCGCGATGCGGCTCCGGGATTGCCTGCGGAAAGCGTGGGCGCCGGAAAGGCGAGCGATATAATTTATGTTAGTCAACAAGCTGGGCCTCAATTTTTTGAGGTCCTTTCGTCTGTCTTACATTTCTTCCGGCGCTTCGACACCGAGTAAACGGAGCCCTTCTGTCAATACGAGCGTCACTGCCTTGACGAGAGCGAGACGCGATTGTTTGCTCGCATCTTCCTCTAGGACGCGGACGTGACCGTAGTACTTGTTGAACGCTTGCGCGAGGTCGAGTACATAGCGGCTGATGATGGATGGTTCGCGGCGTTCATGTGCACGCGTGATGACGTGTGGGAACGCATTGAGCATCGTGACGACACCCCATGAATAGTCATCGTCTGCACCAGTGAATGGTGAGCCGTCATAGTTTCCTTTACGAAGGAGTGAGTTCGCACGAGCATTCGTGTATTGAACGTAAGGCCCTGTCTCTCCTTCGAACTTGAGCATGCTGTCGAGATCGAACTCGATGTTGTTGATGCGTTCGTTTTTCAAATCGTGGAAGACGACCGCGCCGACACCGACCATGCGTGCGACGTCTTCTGCGTTCGCAAGATCCGGGTTCTTCTGCTCGATATTCGCCTGCGCTTTCTCGATCGCCTCTTTCAAGACTTCTTCAAGAAGGACGATGCGTCCTTTACGTGTCGACATCTTCTTCCCTTCTTGCAAGATCAAGCCGAACGGTACGTGATGCATGCCATCGACAAAGTCATATCCAAGCTTACGAAGGACCGAGAAGAGTTGTTTGAAATGGAGCGCCTGTTCGCCACCGACGACATAGTTCGCTTGTACGAAGTTGTACGTCTCGTAACGATAGATCGCTGCTGCCAAGTCGCGTGTCGCGTACAATGTCGCGCCATCTTTCTTCTTGATCAAGCAAGGTGGCAAGTTCTCCTCTTCGAGCGAGACGACCATCGCGCCCTCACTTTCGACTAAGAGATTTTTCGCTTCGAGCATCTCGACGACGCGTGCCATTTTATCGTTATAGAACGCTTCCCCGTTGAAGCTTTCGAATTTCACACCGAGGAGGTCATATACTTTTTGGAACTCTTTAAGTGACTCGTCACGGAACCACTTCCAAAGCTCTGTCGCTTCCGCATCACCATCTTCAAGCTTTTTGAACCAAGCACGACCTTCGTCTTCGAGTTCTGGTTGTGTCTTCGCCTCTTCGTGGAAATGGACGTATAATTTTAAGAGTTCTGCGATCGGGTTGGCGCGTACCGCTTCCTCATCGCCCCACTTCTTGTAGGCGACCATCAATTTCCCAAACTGAGTGCCCCAGTCTCCAAGGTGGTTGACGCCGACGACGTCATATCCGTTTTTACGTGCGATTTGGTTGATTGCATTCCCAATCACCGTCGAACGCAAGTGACCCATCGAGAACGGCTTCGCAATGTTTGGTGACGAGAAGTCCGTCACAATCGTTTCATTGCGTGCCTCGTGTGTTGCATACTCTGATTTTTCCTCAAGCACCGTGTTGATGATTTCTTTTGATACGACATCACGGCTCAAGAAGACGTTGACGTAAGGTCCCGCCGCCTCCACTTTCGTGAACAATTCATCGTTCAATTCATTTGCGATATCTGTCGCAATCATGACAGGTGCTTTCCGGTAAGCTTTCGCCAATTGGAAACACGGGAACGCGAGGTCACCGTGCGCCTCGTGTTTTGGCTTCTCAATCAATGCTTCAATTTGGTCAATCGTGAGTTCTTCACCGATGACACGGGATAGTGCTTCTGCATACTTGCGTTCATAACTCATCTGTATGTCCTCCTTCTTCAATAACAACTCATAAAAAAAACGCCCTTTGCATAGATGCAAAGAGACGGGAATTCCCGCGGTACCACTCTTCTTGCCTGCATGATGCAGACCGCTTTATGGTGATAACGGTTCCCTCCGGCTATGCCTACTCTCGTTTCGGATAGCATCTCAAAAGTGCGTTTCGCGACGTTTGTCAGCCCAGGCTCTCACCAATCCCCAGGTCGCTTTGTTGACTAAACCATCGTTACTCTCTTTTTCATCGACTTTCGTCTATGCGGTTGAAAAGCAACTTCATTATAGAGGATATTCCCTGTATACTCAATGCTAGAATTCAAGCATGATAAAAGAAAGGCAGGACTCGCAAGAAATCATGACGAATCTTTACTATTATATCTTGAAATGTCCCATGCTAGGAGGGAACACATGAACCACTTTCGCAAGATGTCCGTGCTCGGTTGGAGCATATGGAGTGTTTTGTTCTGCTTCACCATCGGATTATTTACATTGGATGTGCTGCACGCCCCGACCATTGATCCGTTGTCCTTTATTTTAATCTCATTACTCGTCATCATCTTTCAACTCGATTCAATCGAAGTCAAAGGTGTGTACTTCACATTCTCTGAGAGTATCGTATTAATTCTTTTTCTATTCTTTGGATTTGAAACCGCACTCATCGTCAACCAGATTGGATTATTCGTCTTTCAATTCGCCAATTTGAGACCAAAAGTCGCCATACGCCGTTTTCGCTTCACCTATCCGTGGAACGCCATTACGGCATACTTAGAAATTGTCATTCCCGCTACCGTCTATCTCGCCCTCGGTGGGGTAACCGGCCTTGATTTTTATTCGCAAGAATCGTTTGTACCGCTTGCCGGGTTATTCTTTGCTATCTTGTTAAATACCGTATTTCAAAAATATCAGGTGAGATGGTGGTTCCGCGTCGATATCGCATTGAGCGACTTCATGAAAATCGCTTTCTACACATATGTCGTCAGTTTGATCTTCATCTTAGCGGCAGCGTTCTTCCGAGAGACGAATTTACTTGTCGTCAGTAGCATCGCGGCAGCGTTGACCTTCTTCATCAAACGACTTCTCATTCAAAAGGGACGACAGGATGCGTATAAATCTCTGATTGAACAGTACGACGAAGCGAAAGAAGCCGTCTCTTTATCACAGAGCGAAGCACAAGCCATTGAAGTCTTTTTAAGTCAGTGTGAACAATTGAACCATTACGATGAAGGATATATCGAGTTCAAACTGTTTGATCGCACACTCTACTTCGACTTGAAGACACGTCAACCGATTGATCGCCCCGTCGTATTTGCGCTACTGGATATCAGTCAACCTGTCGAGCCGGTCCTTGACTACGAGATGCGATTTGAGTGGGATGCCTCATTGTCTGACGCTTTTCATGACGACTACCACAGCTTCGTCTCGATTCGTTCGGAAGAGATTGAGGGAATTCGCACATGGATCGTGATGACGGGTGAACGCGTATATGGATATCCGAAGATTATCCAACATGAAATCATCAAGTTGCTCAAATCGTTCAATCGGACCATCAGCCGTTGTCATGAACGAGATCGTCTGTATACCGAGAGCCGGACGGATAGTTTGACTCTCCTCGCCAATGCCCGCGCCTTCTACGAATACGGGATTCAACAAATATCCGACATCTCGATGTATCCGATCTCGGTCGCCATGCTCGACATCGATTTCTTTAAAAAAATCAATGATACGTATGGCCATCAAGTCGGTGACCAAGTGTTGCAGGAATTTGGTCGACGTATCCGGCAAGCCCTTCGCGCTGATGACTTTGCCGCCCGTTATGGTGGGGAAGAGTTTATCTTGCTTCTCAATCATTGTGACATGTCTCAAGCCGTTGACATTGCAGAAAGAATTCGCCAGCAAATCGAAGCGAAACCGTTCCTTGTCGATCATCACGAGGTTTCTGTGACCGCGTCCATCGGGGTCGATACAATCGATGCGTTTGGAAATAAGCGCTTAGACGATACGATTCGAAACGCGGACCGTGCGCTATATGTCGGTGGGAAATATGCGGGACGTAACCGCGTGGCGCACTTCAACAATTTAACGACGTAAACTCCCCTTTCTCACATCGAATTGGGGAGTTTTTAAGTTGACAAGCAGATTTGAAACAGGTACGTTAGGGAACGTGTTTACTAATTGGATAGATTCACTTTTTATCGAGAGAGACGGAGGGACTGGCCCTGTGAAGTCTCGGCAGCGGGGAACCTGTGCCAAATCCAGCGGGCGTATTGCTCGAAAGATGAAAAGGGTATTTCGCACGAAGGACCTTTTTCTTAAGAAAGGGTCCTTTTTATTTTTAGTGAGGTGATTATTTTGGAACAACCAACAGCAAACAAATGGGCACTCTTGCCGTTACTCGTCTTCTTACTCTTCTTCATCGGGGCGGGTGTCTATTACGGAGACTTTTATAAGTTTCCGGTACTCGTCGCAGCCATCATCGCCTTGATGGTTGCGGCATTCATGACAAAAGGAAGTGCCACCCAAACCGTCGAGCGCATCGCGCAAGGAGCCGGCAATCCGGGCATCATCATCATGATTTTCATTTTCTTACTGGCTGGCGCCTTTTCAACGGTAGCGGAAGCCATCGGTGCCATCGACGCGACGGTCAACGCTGCCTTGACTTTATTACCGCCCTCGCTTCTCTTGAGTGGACTCTTCGTCATCGCCGCTTTCATTTCAATGGCGATGGGAACGTCGACGGGTACAATTGCGGCACTTGCACCGATCGCCCTCGGTATCCATGAAGAGAGTGGCGTCAATGTCGCCATCGCTGCCGCAGCCGTTGTCGGAGGGGCGATGTTCGGGGACAATCTCTCGTTCATCTCGGACACGACGATCGCTGCCGTCCGGACGCAACGAACGAACATGCGTGATAAATTCCGCACGAACTTCTGGATCGTGCTACCTGCTGCCATCATCACGACGGTTTTACTCGCCGTCTTGTCAAATGGGGAGTCAACGGTCGATGTCGCCGCATTCGAATGGTACAAACTGATTCCGTATCTTGCCGTCATCGGACTCGCATTGACAGGACTGAACGTCATTTTGGTTCTGTTAGGCGGCATCACGCTCACCGGCATCATCGGTCTCCTAGATGGAAGCCTATCCGTCACGGCGTTTGTGACAGCTATTGCGGACGGGATGATTGGCATGGCCGAAATTTCATTCCTGACATTACTCATGGGTGGACTCGTCGGTCTCATCTCACACAACGGCGGACTCACGTATTTACGTGACGCGTTGACATCTCGTATTCAAAAACGTGCCGGTGCCGAATGGAGCATCGCTGGACTTGTCAGTGCGACAAACGTAGCGACGGCGAACAATACGATTTCCATTCTCGTAGCCGGTCCACTTGCAGCGAACATCGCGGACGAGTATGACATCGAACGGAAGAAATCAGCGAGCGTACTCGATATCTTCTCATGTGGTGTACAAGGAATTCTCCCATATGGAGCACAACTTCTCATCGCCGCAGAGTTGACGAAGACCGCTTCGCCGGACCTCGTCCCGTTCATGTTTTATCCGTTCCTCCTCTTTATTTGTGGAGGAATCGCCATCGCATTCAATTTCCCGCGTTTCAAAAAACAGTCATAAGTGAAAACACCCCTTGTTCAAAGGGGTGTTTGTCGTTTGGTTATCATTTCTTGTTTCAACTGCTCGTTGCGTTTCTTGAACGCCCGTCGTTTGAGCACTTCTTCAAGTCCTCGACTGATGGCCCATAATACGATGAGGAGCAGACCGAGCATGGATAAGCGAAACGGGCTTTGGATAAATTCTTCCCACTGGTCCCCAATGACAGAAAAAATCACGACGACGAGCAGTTTCCCGAATCCTGCCGCCATGATGAACGTACGGAGCGGCATCTGAATGAGCGCCAATAAATACGTGATCAAACTGACCGGGATGAATGGAAGAGAATATAAGAATCCGAGTGAGATCGGACTCATATGATTGACGCGTTCTAACCAATAGACCGCCGCCTTATGTTTCTCGAGCCAGCGTGTCATCGGTTTGCGGAACACATAACGGACGGCTGCAAAGACGACGATCGTTCCAAGAAGGTTCCCAATCCAGGATAAGAGGACCCCTAACAGAAAGCCGTATGTCGCCGCATTCGCAGAGATGATTAAAACGAGTGGTAAAAATGGAAAAATCGCTTCTAAAAACGGTGCACCTAGACCGGCCCATGGACCACCAGGCAAACTTTGAAGCCATTCGATCAATTGGATAATGTACTGTTGGAGAGAATTTAGCATAGTCGTTCCACCTTCAACTTTCGTTACTACTCTATTACCCGAATTCAATTTTCAAGACGCATCTCCCTGCATTCGTCAAAAAAAATTAAAAACCATTTGCGAAAATTCGTCGTGATATTTATCATATAATAATGGACTTGTGGTTGCAGGCAAGTCTATTCGTCGAACGACACAACCCAACGTTCGTTTTCCTGCAAAAAACTGAACACAGGGGAGCAACACAACATGGAAACAAAACCAATGCGGGTCTTGTTGTACTATAAGTACGTCAACATCGAAGACCCAGAAACACTCACGCAAGAACATTTGAAGTATTGTAAGGACCTCGGCATCAAAGGACGCATCTTGATTTCCTCCGAAGGAATCAACGGGACGTGCTCTGGTACTTGGGAGCAAACCGAGCAGTACATGAATGACTTGAAAGCAAACCCTCTCTTCAGCGATATCGAGTTCAAAATCGATGAAGTCGAAGAGCATGCCTTCAAGAAAATTTTTGTCCGTCACAAGAAAGAGCTCGTGACGTGGCGCTTTGATGGCGAGTTTGATGTACCGAAACAACACGGTGCATACCTTGAACCAGCAGAATGGAAAGAGATGATGAATCGTGATGATGTCGTCATCCTCGACGTTCGTAACAACTACGAGTACGAACTTGGTCACTTTAAAAATGCGATCAAAATCGATGTAGAGGCTTCACGTTACATGCCGGAATGGCTCGAAGAGAACAAGGACCTCTACGAAGGGAAAACACTTCTCACGTACTGTACCGGTGGCGTCCGTTGCGAGAAATTTACAGCATATATGCGTGACCTTGGTCACGACAACATCTTCCACCTTAAAGGTGGCGTCGCGATGTATGGTAAGGATGAAGCGACAAAAGGAGAAGACTGGGAAGGCGAGCTCTACGTCTTTGACGAGCGCATCAACGTCCCGGTTAACTCCGTGAACCCATCTGTCGTCTCACACTGTATGCACTGTGGGACCGAGACGGTTCGTTACGTTAATTGTGCTAACCCGGAGTGCAATGTACAGCATTTCTGTTGTGAAGAGTGTGAACCAAAACAAATGCGTTCATGCTCGAAGGAGTGTCAAGAACACCCACGCAACCGTTATATCATCGATAACATTGCAGAGAAACTTCAGGAAACTGAAGGAGTAGTCGGGTAACAAAAATCGACCAGAAGATGTCTTGGAGAACGTGTCCAAGACATCTTTTTTTGACGAAATCTTAACGTCTAGCTTGCTCCTCTTTCGGGTATATTGAAGATACTATGTCAGACAGGAAGTGAATGCACGTATGTTTAACGAACCTTTACTCGCCGCGATTCTCGCTTGGTTTATCGCCCAAGCGGCCAAGCTCGTAACTGAACTCATTAAAACAAGAGATTTTGAAATTGAAATCATGTTCGCTTCAGGCGGCATGCCGAGTTCGCACTCGTCCACCGTCGTCGCACTCGCTACGGCAATCGGGCGAATGGAAGGCATTGACTCAAGTCTATTCGCTCTCGCTGTCGTCTTTGCCACCATCGTCATGTATGATGCGACCGGAGTTCGGCAGGCGGTCGGTTTCCAAGCACGGCTCTTGAACGATTATTTCAAAGGAATCAAACATGAGACCCCGCTCTTGAATGAGCTTGTCGGCCATACGCCGTTCCAGGTTATCGTCGGAGCGCTACTCGGTCTCGTCGTCGGATTGTTTTTCCCAATGTAATGGAACAAGGTATGTCATTTCTCACACTCTTGATTCTTTTTGTGAAGTTTCACAAAGAAGAAGTTATACTCAAGAGAGAGGAGGAATCGACATGCCTTTTTTGCAGAAATCTTACGAGTCACTCGATACACTCGCCGAAGCCATCGGACAAGCGATTCGAGCACCAATCACGATCGAGAACCGCCACCACCAATTGCTCGCCTATAGCACCCACCCCGATTCGACCGACCCGGCCAGGATTGCGACCATCATCGGGCGTCGTGTCCCAGAAGCCGTCATCGAAGATCTATGGGAGAGTGGCATTTTACAAGAAGTCATCGACCAAGATGAACCCGTCGTCATCCCGGCCCGTCTCGCCGTCGGTCTCGGAGAACGCGCAGCCATCGTCATCAAACAACATGATGAAGTACTCGGCTATATTTGGAGCTTGGCTCGGACGAATCCGTTCAGCACTCAAGAACTAGCTATCCTGCAAGAAGGGGCAACCATCGCCAAAAAATTACTGATGACCATTGCGATGCATGAGCGGCGAATCAGCGCCGAGCTCGAGCGCTTCTTATTAGATGTACTCGCTTCCCCGACTCTCACGGATGCCAATCGTGAACGGTTGAACGAGCTTGCCCCGATTGCTGTCGCCAGTCGGTTGACGGTCATCGAATGCGCTCAACCGATCACCCCTCAACTTGCGGAACGCCTTCACTATGTGCTCGCGACGCAAGAGGCCATTGAAGTCGTTTTACATGCCATCGACGGTCAGCAGCTACTCGTCTGGCACTATATGAAGTCTGAACTCTCCGATGAAGAGACCGCACTCATTGCCTGGGCGGAACGATTCGAACAATTGCTTCAAGACAAGTTCAGCGAATCCGAACCACACCTTGGCATCAGTCGACGTTTTTTCGAAAGTGACATGTTATATGCCGCAGCGGAAGAAGCGCGACGGGTGACCACGCTGCGTCGCAAGTTCCCGCTCGAACTCTCGACTTCCCGTGCATTTGAGCAGATCGGCATTTATCAACTCGTCCCGGAACTCGCTCGGCGTATCGGGCTCCGACTTGAAACCCATCCGACCGTCGAACGGTTGCAACATTATGACTCATCCCATCAGACCGAACTCGTGAAGACACTCGAATGGTATTTTTATTTTGATGGGAACGTCAAACGAGTCGCCGCCCATCTTCATATCCATCCGAATACCGTTCTGTATCGGATTCGCCGCATCGAAGAGTTGACGAATATCACGCAAGTTTCCTTACCCGAACGGTCCATGATTTATTTAGCCATTAAGGCTGGTCAATATCGATTAGAAGACTAGACGTTTGCTTTGTGATTTTTCACAAAGTGAGCGTCTTCGTTTTTAGAATCCATGATAAAGACAGCGTTTTCGAATGGGTCTATACTAGGGGTGTGAACAATTTGTGTCAACGGAATGAAAGGGGAATGTTCCATGAAAATCGGGGTATTGAAAGAGATTAAAAACAATGAAAATCGGGTGGCCTTAACACCGATGGGTGCATTTATGTTAACGGAGCTTGGTCATGATGTATTCGTCGAAACGAATGCCGGACTCGGTAGCGGCTTCACGAATATGGAATATATTGATGCTGGTGCGACGATTCTTGAAACGGCGAAAGAAGTTTGGGAAGGCGTTGAACTCGCTCTCAAAGTAAAAGAACCACAACCGTCTGAGTATCAATACTTCCGTCCTGACTTGACGCTCTTCACTTATCTACACCTTGCGGCGGAGCCGGAATTAACGAAAGCGCTCGTCGATTCAAGGATTACAGCGATCGCCTACGAGACGGTAGAAGTGGACCGCACGTTACCACTCCTCACACCGATGAGTGAAGTGGCGGGACGTATGGCTGCGCAAATCGGAGCCCAAATCCTCGAAAAACCACATGGTGGAAAGGGAATCTTAATGTCTGGTCTCCCAGGTGTGCCTCGTGCGAACGTCACGGTCATCGGAGGCGGTGTCGTCGGAACGAATGCAGCTCGAATCGCAATTGGTCTTGGGGCGAGCGTGACGTTGATGGACATTAGCCCGGCTCGTCTTCGTCAAATCGACGACTTGTTCGGAAACACAATCAATACGTTGATCTCAAATAAATACAACATTGCGAAACAAGTGGCTGAGAGTGACCTTGTGATTGGTGCCGTGCTCATCCCAGGAGCAAAAGCACCGAAACTCGTCACGGAAGAAATGGTACAGCGCATGTCGCCTGGTTCGGTCATCGTCGACGTCGCCATCGACCAAGGTGGAATTTGTGAGACGATCGACCATATCACGACGCATGATGCGCCAACGTATGAGCGCTATGGCGTGCAACACTACGCTGTCGCTAACATGCCAGGTGCCGTGCCACGCACATCGACGATGGGTCTGACAAACGCGACGATGCCATATATCATCGAGTGTGCACAAAAAGGCGTATTCTCAGCACTTCTTGAAAACGAGGCGCTTCTCAAAGGCCTAAACGTCATCAACGGAACGGTCACGTATGAAGCAGTCGCGCGGGATTTGGAATATCCGTTCGTTCCTGCCCATGAGGCGGTCTCGAAACAAACACAAGCTTAACCCTTAAGACGATGAGATGCCCGTTCTCATCGTCTTTTCTCTATACCAAAAAGAAGGAATCGAACGCCATCGTCCGATTCCTTCATTATTATGCGTTATGCGTTCTCAACGGCGATATCTTCCCCGATGATTTTCACTTCCGGCTCTAATTCCACTTCGAATTTCTCTTTAACGGTCGCCTGGACGTGACGGATGAGTGAAATGTACTCAGTCGCCGTCGCCTCATCAATATTGACGATGAAGCCCGCATGTTTGAGCGAGACTTCCGCTCCTCCGATGCGTTTCCCTTGCAGACCTGAGTCTTGAATCAACTTGCCGGCAAAATAGCCAGGCGGACGTTTGAACACACTTCCACATGAAGGATATTCAAGCGGCTGTTTCGATTCCCGTTTATACGTCAAGTCGTCCATGACTTCTTTGATCAATTCATAGTTTTTCGGTTCTAGTTCGAACGTCGCCTCGAGTACGATCAAGCCCTCTTTCGAGACACGGCTCGTTCGGTAGTCAAGATCGAGTTCATCTTTAGATAAATGAAGTACTTGACCATCCTGCGTCAACACCGTCGCAGATGTGATGACATCCTTCGTCTCTCCGCCGTATGCACCTGCGTTCATGTAGACGGCCCCACCGACCGTCCCAGGGATCCCACATGCGAACTCGAGGCCGGATAACCCCTCTGCTAATGCTTGACGTGAGACGTCGATAATCGCCGCTCCTGCCTGCGCAATCATTTGATTCCCTTCTCGACGAATCGAGTCGAGTTCATTCAAGTTCAAAACGATTCCACGGATGCCACCATCGCGGACGATCAAGTTTGAACCGAAGCCAAGAATCATAAACGGCATCGCTTCTTGATGGGCCAGTTGTAAGACGGCCTGTACTTCTTCGTACGTGTGTGGAGCCACGAAGTAATCTGCCTTACCGCCTAGTTTTGTATACGTGTGTGCCGACAACGGCTCGTCTTGAAGGACGCGCTCGGCCGGAATGATCATCTGGAGTTGCTGTAAAAAGCTCATGCGTTCACTCAATCCTTTATGTTCTATTTAATCAGTGTCTCGGTCCCATCTCACTCGTTCCGAGCACGTCACTGAATGGTTTCAGTACGAATCACAGTATACAAATGATTATTGGACGTGACAAGCAACGTTTTTCTTACAAATTCATGATTAGTTTATAGCAATAGCGATGTCGCAATGGCAACGATGATAGGAATTGTAAAGTTATCCCAATCTCGATATGAAATCGCTTCAGTTAGCGTAGCGATGATGGAAATGATAAACCCATATGTTACCACTTGCCAAAGGACGACATCATTCCACAAAAACAATAAAAATAAGACAGCATACGAGCTTAGAAACATGGCGATGCTTCCTTGGAAAGAACGCTTTTGGCCATATAAATCATAAACGACCGTCCCATATTTACGCCCGATGAGTGCTGCCATCCCGTCCCCCCAGGCGAGGACGAGTGACCCGGCTAAAAACGCGATCGGCTCAGACTCGAAGAAGAAGTATAAAATAATGAGCAATGCAATCGGATAGTATACGGTCCCGAATGATTTCCGCTCCGTTTGATGCACCGGTGACGGGCTTTTATACAAAAGGACCGCATTCGCAAATGTGAAGAAGATGAGCGGGACTGCCGCGACGTACCATGAATCCATTAACCAAACTGCTAGTAACGACCAATGTCCGACTGCGATATGTACACTTTTTCGAATCGTTTCATCCGTCCATCCAAGACGTTTCCCGACTTGCTCGAGACCCACGAGAAACACGAGGACGACTACAATGGAAAGAATCGAACGAATCCATTCATTCATTGCTTGACCACCTTCATATATAGAGTGTGTATGATACCGTCATTATACCTTAATCAGTGCCCATCCTAGCTTACTTTTCAAACATTTGGTAGAATGAGGTCAAATGACTGTATAGCCAACGTACGCTGTTGGCGATAGAAAGGGTGGCCGTATGCGCGACGCAACTTCAATTCAAACTTTGGCAGATTGCCTTCATTTTATGCAGGTCGGAGAAATCGAGCGAGCCATCGCCCTCTTCCCTGAAGACGTGCGTGAACATTTCCCAAAAGAGCTTCGAAAAATCCACTTGTTTCATATTGAAAAGAACGGCTTATCGATTAATCAAATCGTCGCCCTCGCTAACGCATTGACCGGCGAGCATCTCTCCGCGACGACGATTCAAAACTGGACGAAGCGTGAAGTCCGTAAAATCATCGGTGTCCCACGAATCGGTAAAAAGTATTCCTTGCATCAAGCGGCAATCATTTATCTCCTTGATGACTTGAAACACCTTTTTTCCCTCGAAGAGACGAGTTCCTTGTTGGCGCTCATCTTCAACAACCCTGACCGGGACGAAGACGACTTCATCAAACCGATTGATTTTTATCGACTTTACGCGGAGTATGCGAAGTCAACAAGCCCGATCGACCTTCTCGATACACGGGCGAAGCGTTCGCTCGAAAAGATGAACTATGAACATCCAAATATCATTCACGTCTTGAAGCTTTGTCTATACGCACATCGGGTGACGACACTCGAACTCGAGGCCAAGCACTATTTGAACCGTTTCATTTGATGAGACGGTTTTTTCGTATCAAAAAACACCGGTCTCTTGACCGGTGCTCGTCATCGTTATGAGACAGATGCTGCGAGCGGCATCCGTGATTTGACCGTTAACGTCTTTAAGACGGAAAGGAGTTCGAACATCGATAACTGATCGGCTTCTTTCGTTAAGCAGAACGTATCGTCTTCTTGTTTCCGTAGTTCCGCGACAAGTTTACCTGCTTTGTCGCGAACGCTAAACTTGTGACGTTCCACATCATATTGAATCGTGAAGAGTCCGCGTTCATAGACGTTGTACTCACACTTTTTCCCGAATAACGAGAACTTGTCTTTCAATTGACCAATCGCCTGTCCATCATGGTTCATCACGACCCATTTTTGGCAGTTTGGGATGTATTTCCCATGAGCGATCTGTCGTCCAGACAAATTGTGCACTTGGACACTGCCTTCCGCGTCGCGGTGAACAGATCCGATCGCATCATTTGTCTCGTCATAAATGGTCGCCTCACCTTGTGTAAAGACGCAACCTTTTACATAAATTAATTTGCGCACCGCTTTTTCCTCCTAGCACGTTCCAACCGTGATTGTTTGTATGTGTACGGTCGGGTATTACTGAAAACCCCAATCGTTTCTCTGTGTAGTTTTTATCTCGTTTCAACTACTACATATTTCATATGACGAAGATGATTATTGCATCGTTTAAAGAAAAAGACAACCCTTTTTTTTCGACATCATTTGGATTCTGTCGAACTTGTGAACAAGCCTATTCTCATCGCTTATATCCCGCTTCTTTTAAAAGTTCTTCAAGCTCCATTCTTGCAATCAGACGAACTTGATTTGGCGCCGCCAATTCGTATGCGCTGTCCGTGAAATTCGAGTTCGTCACGACCCAGCCTTCGTGTGCTTGATAATAGGGAACAGCCGCTGCAATTTGTTGAACCGCTTCGAGTCCGACCGTCTTTTCATAACGCTTTGCTTGAACGGCAATCGACCATCCATCCGGTGTCTCCAATAACAAGTCAGCACCAAAGTCACGTGATGCTGGAGTCACCGTGACCGTGTAACCAAGCGCGGTGAACACTTCCTCTAAAAATAATTCAAACTCCCGACCATCCATCCGATCAATGCGGTCGATGGTCGACAGCCTTACTTTCCATATAAACCATGCAATTCCAAGCAAGAGAAGCAGTACGCTGCTCCAAAGCGGTGCCTCGAACCACCATAAACATATGGCACCGATGATCCCAATGAGTAATCCAATCATGCTCATCTTTCCTTTCCAATTCCTCTCCCTCACTTTACCGTTTTGAGGGCAGGAAATGAAAGGGGGATCTGTCGAATGATATAGAAGATGTGCTCGTCTGACACCACGAAGGAGGGATGACTGTTCATGGAGAATCATGCCAATCTCCAAAGTGAGTTACTTCATGCATTACCTTACGGAGTTGCGTTAATACAGAAAGATGGAACAATCGTTCAGGCAAACCTTCCGTTTCTCGAGCAGTTTCCTGAGAATCTACAGAGACGTTCGAACCTTTTCCATATGGTCAATCAGTCACCGATTACGATGGAATTGTCTCGTCGGATGGAACAAGGACTACCTTGGATGTATGAACTGCCAACGATGCGAGTACACGCCATTCCGTGGGAAAATCAATATATCCTCTCCATTGAGCCATTGCCCCATGATACACGCGTGACGATTCAACACAACGCTTTTGAGGCGATGATGCACACCGAACTCGACATGGCGATGATCATGACGGATGCGAATCTGTTGATTACTCGTTTCAATCAGGGGGCCACGGAACTGTTTGGCTATGCGCCCCATGAAGTGCTCTACGAAATGACACCGTTCGCTTTATTTGAATCGAGAGAATTAAGTGAAAAGCGCTCTGCTTATCAAGACGAGACGGAACGGTTGCTATCGTTCGAACAAATGTTACGCCTCGCACTCGACAAAGGAGACCGGGAATGGAAATTTCAATGTAAAGATCGGACACATTTCATCGGCAAATTGTTCATGCATCCCGTTTATGAGCAAGAGCAACTCATCGGCTTCTTTTTCTTCGTATTTGATGTGAGTTCCGAGATTGAGTTGAAACGTGAGCTCCGTTATAAGGAACAGCGTTATCGCATGTTTGCCGAATCGGTCATCGAAGCCGTTCTGTTCCATGAAGATGGGATGATTCTCGATGCGAACAAGGCAGCGGAATCCATCTTTAAAATCCCTGCAGAGCAAATGATGGGACGCCAGACTATCGAGTTTATCGCGGAAGGGTACCGGGCCGATGTGTTGCGACGCATTCGCAATCACATTCAAACGCCATACGAAGTGATTGGTCGTCGGCAAGATGGAACGTTCTTAGAACTAGAAGTGTATCCGAAAGAAGTGACGTATCAAGGGCAAACGTTACGAGTCGCGGTCATGCGTGATATCAGCGACCGTAAAAAAGTAGAGCGTATGCTCGAACGTGAAAAAAATGCCATCGCCCGTCAGCGCGATATCATCCAGTCAATCTTACAAGCATCGAATGAAGCGTTCGTTTTGACCGAATCGAACGGGAGTGTCTTGTTCATGAACGTCCACGCAAGACGACTCATGGACTTACCTGGGATTGCTCCAAACAAAATTCAGGAGCGTATCCCGCTCCTCTCCACGTTCCGTCCTCGTGACAGGAGCGAGATGCTACGAAAGATGGATCAACTTCTCGATGGGACAGCGCGTGAAGTATCGATGCGTTTCTCCATCCCACAGCCAAACGACCGAGATGAAGAATACTATGAGATGTATGGAACGACGATGGATACAAAACGACAAATCGGTATGGATAGTGGATTCTTGTTTGTGTTCCGTAACCGAACCGAGGAAGAGCGGATGGACCAGATTAAAAATGAACTGGTGAGCACGGTCTCACATGAACTAAGAACTCCTCTTTCTTCATTATCGGGATATATTGAATTGATGCTCGCTCGAGATTTGACGCCTGAAAAACGAGAGCGCTTCTTGAAGACGATGTCGCGGGAAGCGAAACGATTGACCGTCCTACTCAACGACTTTTTGGACATCCAACGCATGGAAGATGGTCACCAAGAATATAAACAAGATTATTTCGCTTTGAATGAACTTGTCTTAGAAGTGATTGAACGCTTCCGCGAAACGAGTGATCATACCATTCATTTCGATCATGCGGATGATGACTTGTATCTCGTTGCCGACCGAGATCGCATCGAGCAAGTTCTCGTCAATTTGATTTCAAATGCAATCAAATATTCTCCGAATGGACAGGAAATCGAAGTGCGGGTCCGAAAAGACAACGATCAAGCTCATGTCTCCATTCGTGATTTTGGAATCGGGATTCCCGAGCACGCCTTTGAAAAGTTGTTTACTAAGTTTTATCGGGTCGATAATTCGGATACACGTAAAATTGGTGGAACCGGTCTCGGGTTGTCGATTTGTAAAGAAATTATCGAATCACATGGTGGGAGCATCGAAGTGGAATCGACAGTCGGGAAAGGGTCGACTTTTACATTCACATTAGACTTAGCGGAGGAAACGTCATGAACAATTATGCCTTTACCGGATTCCCTGGTTTTTTAGCAGGAAAATTAATTGAACACCTCGCTTCGTTACCGCATCAAATCGGAGTCATCTATGCCTTGCATCTTCCGAATCAACAATGTGATGCAGAAGAGCTACGAGATACGCTACTGTCAACGACGTCGCTTGCGCCACATCAGCTCGTCCTTGTCGAAGCAGACATCACGTTACCCGAAGTGATTCTCGACCCGATCATGCGGTCTGTCATTGAACGCGATGTCCATTACATTTTCCACCTCGCCGCCGCATATGACTTGAGTATTTCGTATGACGTCGGCTATCGCGTCAACATCCTCGGGACCAAGCATGTGACCGCGTTCGCCAAACGCTCGAAACAATTGAAGCGTTACGTGTACTTTAGTACCGCCTATATCGCCGGACGTCGTCGTGGAACGGTCTATGAAAATGAATTATGGCACCGAGTCCAGTTCAAAAATCATTATGAAGCGACTAAATATGAAGCAGAGGCACTCGTTTCGCGAGAAATGGGAGGCATGCCCATCACCATCATTCGTCCTGGCATCGTAATCGGACATAGTCGCACGGGCGAAACGAAAAAGTTCGACGGTGTCTATTTCGTCTTACAATTGATGACACAACTCCAACAGATGCGCCCACTCCCTTACATCGGGCGGGCGAACGTTGAGGTAAACCTCGTTCCGTACGATTATGTAGTAGAAGCGACCGCTTTCTTAGCGCATTCTCCAAACGGTCTAAAGCGGACATTCCATTTGACGGATCCGTTCCCACACGGCGCACGCGAGGTGTATCGTATGTTGCATGAGACGATGTTTCAGCGCTCTCCTCGCGGGACCGTTCCTCATGCCGTTGCCGACGCGGCATTCACTGCTTGGAATGGTGCCAAACGGCTCGAGGTTCCTCACGAACTATTGGAATACTTTAAACATCCTGTTCACTTTGACACGACACAAACGATACGGGCGCTCGACGGAACGGGCATCGTTTGTCCGGACCTCCAGGATTACCTCCCAGAGATTGTCCATTATTTCATGGCACACAAAAAGCCCTGATTCGTCAGGGCTTCAACTATGATTGGAACCAAAAGAACACGTGTACGTTCGATCACAGCGTACACGTGTTTACATCTCATCCACATCGTTACGAGACACCGCTTGATCGTGAAGCAGACGCTCGAGGACGAGGATATAGACCAATGCCACAAGGAGCCCTACGATACTAGGAAGAACCGCAATGATGTCATCCTCCAAATACGCAGTCGGAATCAAGTAAACCAATAGCGACTTCACACCAGACATCAACATCAACGAGGAGAGTAACACAAGCGTTACCGCTCGTTTCGACACGTCCCCGAAGAAGGGGCGTCCTGTCTTCTCCCCTTTTGTCATACCAAGCCAAGATAACAAGTCAAAAGCCTCCTCGATCATTCCTTTTCCAACCCATTATATACCAATCGTTTCATACGATGAAGGCCATCAAAAATTCATGTCGCCTCCTGACCACGTTCACTTAAAAAGGCTGCAGTCCCTCTATGAGGAATGCAGCCCAAAACACACGTTCAACCAATCAAAATCTTCTCTTTCGGATAGCGAATTTTCCGGTCGGCTTGACGTGCGACGGTAAAGAGAATGGTCAACGACCCGACACGTCCGAGAAGCATCATGAACATGATCAATCCCTTCCCGGCATCATTCAATTCCGCTGTGATGCCGAGCGACAACCCTACTGTCCCAAACGCCGAGACCGTTTCGAATAAAATGGCAGTCGCCGGAATGTGGCCATTCGATAAAATGACGAGTGTCGTGATTATCATAATGAACAAGAAACTTGAGATGGCTACGACGTACGCCTTTTTGATTTGAAACGCATCAATCGTCCGCTCCATGATGACCGTTTCTTTCTTCCCTGCGATGAAGGCCCACATATCCGCAAAGATGACGGCAAGCGTCGTCACTTTGATCCCCGACCCTGTCGAAGCCGCCCCTGCCCCGATATACATCAGAATCAATATCAAACCGATTGAGGCTGGTGCCATGGTCGCGATATCAATGGAATTGAAGCCGGCCGTCCGTGTCGTCACGGCTTGGAAGAACGTTACGTGTAACGCCTCACCGAGGGATCGACCGTACAATACCCCTTCGTTCGATACCCACTCAAACATCATGAGGACGAACCAAGCGACACCATTGATGACCAAGAGTGACAAAATCATGATTTTCGAATGGAGGGCGAGACGTTTCCAGCCTCTCTTTTCCGTGGTATCGGCAATCGTCGTGAAGCCAAGACCTCCAATCATAATCATGATGGCGATGGTCACAATGATGGCTGTGTTCTGCTCAAATGACATGAGACTGTCTGGGAATAATGCGAATCCCGCATTATTGAAGGCAGACACTGCATGGAAGAAACCGTAATAAAGTGCCTTTCCAAAAGAATAGTTCTCTGTACTGAACAACTCGAACGTCAAAAACAACATCCCGATGAACTGCACGATGACCGTCGTGAAGACGATGTTCCGTACGAGACGAACCGTTCCTCCCGGCCCCGCTAAATTCAGTGATTCCTGTAACAAGATTCGCTGCTTTAATCCGATTTTCTTCCCTAATACACTGAGCAACATCAAGGCGATCGTCATAAACCCGAGACCCCCGATTTGAATGAGGGCGACAATGACCAATTCACCAAACAGGGTGAAGGAGGAGCCGATGTCGACTGTCGACAGTCCAGTGACCGTTCCGGCAGACGTCGCGATAAATAAACAATCAATCCAAGAAACCGATTCTTCTTGCGCAAATGGCATATATAAAAGAGTGCCCCCGATAAAAATCGCCAGTAAAAATCCTCCCGCGATAAAACGGGCAGGTTTTTCAAATACGACTCGGTAAAGTACCTCGATTCGCTTCAAGCGCACCTCACGCGCTGACAGTCTATGCCGCATCACGACATCTCCTTCACTTCTATTATTCTAAGCCTCATGTTACTCTTCACCTTTCTAAATGCCAACAAGAAAATGTATCTCTAACGCTTTCTTCGATTTTTTGGTATTATGGGAGATAGACTTTAAGAATGTTGAGGAGGTTGAATGAAACCGTGGACCCTAGTACGGTAGATCATTCGATAGAGGATGTCTCACGAAGGTTAGAGCGTCAATCACAATGTATGCCCGCTCACCTTTATTTTCAGCTAGAAGAGTTACTCAATTGGTCACTCGAGCAAGAAGTCGTGAATCAATTGTACGCATTGTTAAAAAAATACGACGTATTAACCGATATAGAGCGTGAAGAACGAAATATCAGCATTCAAATGTTGATTGATGAAAACGGCGCTTAATCATCGGGAACGCATGTTGCGGGAGACGAGTGGCGTCTCTCGCTTTTTTTGTCCTGATTTATTTCGGAAAGGTGGAAAACAAAGACATGGATGTCGTTACGTTAGTCGGACTCATACTCGGGTTCCTCACCCTCGTCGGTGGAATGCTATTAAAAGGAGCAGGTGTTGCGCCGCTGATCAACCCTGCCGCAATGGTTATCATTTTCGTCGGTACAGCCGCGGCCGTCAGTATCGCTGTATCGAAGGAACAACTTCAGAACGTTCCAAAACTATTTAAAATCTTGTTCAAAAAACAAGAACTACCAAGCAAGTCTGGATTGCTCACGCAATTCGTCGACTTGTCGACACAAGCCCGAAAAGAGGGACTCCTCTCCCTTGAAACGGCACTCGAACAAGTCGAAGAACCATTTTTACGCCAAGGCATGATGATGGTCATCGACGGTCAACCTTCCGAATATATCGCGGAAGTCATGTCACGCGACATCGAGAATATGGAACAGCGCCATAAAGCAAACGCCGATATTTTCACACAGGCCGGGACATATGCCCCAACACTCGGGGTACTCGGAGCCGTTATCGGATTGATTGCTGCCTTGAAAGACTTATCCGATATCGAAAAGCTCGGACATGCCATTTCAGCGGCCTTCGTCGCGACACTATTCGGGATTTTCACCGGATATGTGCTTTGGTTCCCGTTTGCCAATAAATTGAAGCAGTATTCGAAGAGTGAAGTCATCATCAAGGAAATGATGATTGAAGGGATTTTATCGATTCAAAGTGGTGAATCTCCAAAAACGCTAGAAGATAAACTGTCTGTGTATTTGTCTCCAAAGGAGCGAGCTGACTATGAAGCGCAAAAAGAAGCATGATCATGAAGAACACATTCCCGAAGGCTGGCTGATTCCTTACGCCGATTTGTTGACCCTGTTGCTCGCGCTTTTCATCGTACTATTCGCATCGAGTAACATCGACCAGACAAAGCTTGAGAAAATGTCACAGTCTTTCAACCAGGTGTTCTCCGGAGGCGTCAGCGTCTTTCAAGCTTCGACTGCCTCAAACAGTGACATCGAACGTACAGACAAGACCAATACGACCGCCAACCCACGAACGTATGAATTGGCTCAACTTGATGAATTAAAAGAAGATGTAAACAAATACATTAAAAAGAACGGTCTCGAAAGCCAAATCAAAGCGACGATCAATTCAAGCGGTCTCGTCTTGACGATTCAAGACCGTGCCCTGTTCAACTTAGGAGAGGCGACACTCGATGCCGATGCTCGTGCCGTCGCACAAAACATCAGTCAGATTTTAGAGAAGGCGGGCAAGCGAGAGATTGTCGTCTCCGGTCATACGGATAACATTCCAATTAATACGGCACGTTTCCCGTCAAACTGGGAACTCAGTTCGGCACGTGCGACCGCGTTCATGCGTGGTCTTTTGGCAAATGATGCCTTGAACCCGGCCCAATTCACACTCGCGAGTTACGGTGAGTTTAAACCGATCGCGACGAACGATACAGAAGAAGGTCGCTCTAAAAACCGACGCGTTGAAGTGTTGATTAAACCACTCGTCGACCTTTCTGAAGGCGAACCGAAGATGATTGAAACCATCACCTTACCAAACTAATAATCACCCACTCGTTTGAGTGGGTGATTTGTGTTATTGCATTAATTTAAAGTAGCGTCTCGCAAGTTCGGTGAGCGGACTTTCGAACAAACGTTTCCGCCAGTAAAGGTCTGTCACTTTCTTCACGGCCTCACTTCGCGACGGATACGGGTAAATCATACGGGACAGCTTCCCGATTTTGTCGCCACGTTGCATCGCATAGACGACAATTTGCATCCAATCCCCCGCAGATTCACCGACTGCATGAGCTCCGATGATTTTTCCATTTTTCTTCGTAATCACTTTGACAAAGCCTGCTTCTTGACGTTCAGCAATGAAGCGGTCCACTTCGGACAGTTTCGCTTCATACGTCTCAATGTCGTCGCCATAACGCTCGCGCGCTTCTTTCTCTGTCATCCCGACATGGAACACCTCAGGGTCTGTGAATGTGATCCACGGGAGCTTGCTGTAGTCGACCTTGTTCCATAATCCAAAGAGCGCGTTCGCGACAACCGCTTTCCCTTCTTCTCCAGCGGCATGTGTGAATGGGAGCGTCTTGATCGTATCGCCAATGGCAAAGATATGAGATTGTGACGTCCGATATGACGACGAGACATCGATATACCCTTTCGTCACCTGAACGTTCGCCCGGTCGAGACGGAGCGCATCGATTCGGGGAACGCGACCTGTCGCCATCAGCAGTTTGTCCGCTTCATATTCGACCGTTTCGCCGTTCACCTCTGTCGTGACACGAATGCGGCCATCGACTTCATCGACTCGATTGACCTTTACGCC
The DNA here is from genome assembly GCF_018617145.1 of Exiguobacterium sp. s75. Lineage (GTDB taxonomy): Bacteria > Bacillota > Bacilli > Exiguobacteriales > Exiguobacteriaceae > Exiguobacterium > Exiguobacterium profundum. The sequence goes on along the minus strand of NZ_JACSJQ010000002.1, from coordinate 255,202 downwards.
GATTTTTAGGCGCATCGCCATCTCGAGTTGAGATTTCAAATAGGTGGCGACGTCCTCGTCTTCTTTAGGTAGGAAATCATCCTGTGCCTCGAGCACGGTCACTTGTGAGCCGAGTCGGACAAAGGACTGGGCCAATTCAAGTCCGACCGTTCCGGCGCCGATGACAATCAGGCTCTCCGGGAGCGTCTCTTCTTCAAAGACCGTCTCGTTCGTTAAGTATGGGACTTGATCGAGTCCATCAATCGGAGGAACTGTCGGTTTCGACCCCGTCGAGATGACAAATTTTTTCCCGATCAATAACTCGTTCCCTACTTTTAATTCGTGCGGACTTCGGAACGAGGCTTCTCCGATATAGACGTCGACGCCAATCTTTTCAAAACGTTCTGTTCCGTCATGGTCTTGAATAATGGCACGTGCTTTGTCGACACGCGCTTTTGACATTTGATAATGCTCTTGTCCATTGAACTCGGTTCCGAGAACTCGGGCCGCGCGCATCATCGCATTCGCTTCTTTTGAAGCAGCAATCAACGCTTTCGATGGCACACATCCGACATGCAGACAGTCACCACCTAAATGTTTGTTCTTTTCAACAAGCGCGACCTTCGCGCCTAAATTCGCAGCCCCTGCGGCCACCGTCATCCCGGCAGCACCACCACCGATGACAATCAACTGATAGTCCTTCATCGAATCAACCTCCGGTATCGTTCGCTCACATCTTCCATTCGTTTTCGATTCACTCCAAAGTCTGAATAGCCGACACGCGACGCAGATCGAAACTCGACTTGTTGAGTAGCGTCATCAAATAAAAAATCGACATCATCTTTAAATCGCATCACTTTCGAAGTCACTACATAATGAAGTCCTTCATCTGTTTCCTTCACCAATTCAGCCCGCGGCAACTGATTCATCGCCATCTTCATGGCTTCGATCGATTGCCCGCGGCTGCCCGCATACGGCAGTGGGTCCATCCGCAATTCTTCAATTGAAGTTTGGGTTGACACAGCATTCGGACTTCCTTTTAACGGCTTCAAAGATTGATTGGCCATTATAAAAACCTCCCTCAGTCTACATACATCTATATGTAGCCTGAATTCGGGAGGTTTAATCCTATTAATGTAGTTCACTCGGGTCGAGCGGCAATAAGACGGTCACTGTCGTCCCGTGTCCGACCTCGCTCTCGATGACGAGTTTGCCTTCATGCGCTTCGATCAATTCTTTTGAAATCGCAAGCCCAAGCCCGCTACTACCTTCTGTGACATGAGCCTGATAGAACATCTCGGTGATGCGCTGCAAATGCTCTCGTGAAATACCGGGACCTTCATCGATAATGGAGATAAAGGCGACACGTTCCGATTGTACGAAGCGGATGGTCAACGTTCCTCCGTCTGGTGAGAAACGAATCGCGTTCTCGAGAATGTTTAAGAACACTTGTTTCAATCGATTCTCATCAAATAATCCAACCGATTTTTGAGGATAGCGTTCGATGAGTGTGATGCCTTTGTCTTCAAGTGACTGTTTCAATTGCAGTGTCACTTGACGTAACAAAGAGACCAGGTCCAGTTCTTGGCGATACAAGACCAACCGACTCTCTTCAATTTTTGTATAGTCAAGAAGCTGTTCGACGAGACCGATCATGCGCTCTGTCTCCGAATGGATGATGCTTAAACCGAGCTCTGTCTCTTCAGACAGTTTCTCATCACCACCCCGAATCGTCTCGGTCCATCCCTTAATCGATGTGAGTGGTGTCCTGAGTTCGTGCGACACGCTCGAGAGGAATTCGTTACGTGTCGACTGATGCTGCTGGACTTTCGCGCCTAAATACGTGAGCGTTCGAGCCAAGGCTCCAAGCTCATGTTTCTCATTTGACTCAACGGATACATCGAAGTCGCCCTGAGCCATCTCATCCGCCGCCTCGATGATGTGACGAATCGGTCTGACGAAGCGATCGGCAATCCGGATGACGGTGTATAGGGCGAGCAACCAGATCAAGACGCCAATCATGACGACCGTCATCCAAATTTCGCGAATGAGCGTGTCTAAATCTTCAAGCGGTCGCGTGAAACTGATGGCAAACTCGGACGTATCGTTCGTCATAATGGGACTCGTGACTGACAAGTAATGTTCATCCCCGACGTCATAGTCCTGCACGACGGACTCTCCTTGCGACAATTGCTGTAACTGTTCTTGAGAGAATGAGGCCTGCCTTGTTCGTTGTCCCGTCGTTTTGACAATCGAACCGCTCCGGTCGACAATCGTCAAATCAGTTCCAGGATATCCGAATGTCCGGACGAGGACAGAAAAGGCACTCGGCGTCTCAAACCCTACTTGGGCTTGAGGGTATAGATATGCACTCGTGGTCGCATGACTCAGTAACGCTTCTGACTCATACTCGTAATAGTAGCGATACGTCCCGTAAGACAAAACGCTGACGAGTAAGAGCAAGACGATCGTCACGACAATCATCATGCGAATGACTAACTGTTGTTTCATGCCTCATGTCTCCGCCATTTATATCCGTGACCCCACAACGTCTCGATGTAGACCGGATGACTCGGGTCATCTTCAATTTTTTGACGCAAGCGACGAATGTTGACGTCGACTGTCTTTCGGTCACCGAAATAGTTAACGCCCCATACCGCATCGAGTAGCGCATCACGTGACAAGACAATTTCTTCGTTTTGGACGAGATGACAGATCAAGTCATACTCCGTCGGCGTCAAATCGATCGACTGTCCATACTTCGTCACTTGTTTTGCGGCGAGGTCGATTGCGAACGGTCCCGACTTCAAGCGTTTCGAATCTTTTCGTTTCACTTTTTCGACACGGCGCAACAACGCTTGGATGCGCGCCACTAATTCACCTGGACTGAACGGTTTGGCGATGTAGTCGTCTGCACCTTTACCGAGCCCTTCAATTTTATCTTCTTCGAGCGTCCGTGCCGTCAACATGATGATCCCTACATTTTCGTCAAGATCACGAATGGCAGCACATGCTTCGAATCCGTCCATTTCCGGCATCATGACATCCAATAGGACGACATCGAACGGTTCACGGTCAAATGCGGTGACCGCTTCTCGACCGTTCGTCGCCTCAAAGACGTCGAATCCGGCTCGTTTTAAATTGACAATAATGAAGCTGCGAATCGCATGTTCATCCTCAGCTACTAAAATTCGATTCATATCGATTTCCACCTCTTCTAGAGTTCACTTCTCTACATTATAGTTACGTTTTTGCGACAAGGTTGTCAATTGACCTTAAAAAGGTTTAGGATGGAGTCATTAGATTCTGAAGGAGGACCCCCTACTACTATGAGTTACAAGATGATTGTATTGGATATGGATGATACGCTCCTCACGAGCGACCATACGATTTCCCCTAAGACAAAAGAAGCACTTCTCGATGCACAGGCGCGCGGCTATAAAGTCGTTCTCGCGAGCGGACGACCAACGTTTGCGATGTGGGATGCAGCCCGTGAATTAGAACTTGCGAAATACGGAAGCTACATCTTATCGTTCAACGGTGCCTCAGTCATCGATTGTGCGACGAACGAGGAGATTTTTTCGAGCACGCTCCAGCCGGATACAGTCGCCCATCTCCATGATATCAGTGAACGGGAAGGAATCGCGATTCATACGTACGTCGGTAACGAAATCGTAACCGATCGCCCGAACCCTTATACGGATATCGAAGGTGAATTGACGGGAATGCCGGTCATTCATGTCGACAACTTTAAAGATGCCGTGACAGCCCCGGTCGTCAAATGTTTGATGCTTGCAGATGGCGACACACTCGCTCCGATCGAAACAAAGCTACAAACAGAATTGGCTGGAAAATTGGCTGTGGCCCGTTCAAAACCGTTCTTCCTTGAGTTTACGGAAGCAGGTGTCACAAAAGGAACGAGTCTCGCCTTCCTTGCAGATCAACTCGGCATCGCACAAAAAGAAGTCATCGCTTGCGGTGACGGAAACAATGATTTGACGATGATTGAATGGGCCGGCCTCGGTGTCGCGATGGGAAATGCTAACACGACGGTCAAAGGGAAAGCGGACTTCATCACAAAATCAAACAACGAAGACGGAATCGCTCATGTCATCGAAACGTACATGGCGGACGTACTCCTCACGTAATAAGCTTCTGATTGTAGAATGGGAGGAAGGAAGATGAATAAAGGGTTGAAACGAGCTGGAGTCGGATTGATTGGAACTGCGGTCGCAGGAGCGGCTTATGTGTTCCTTTCACCTAAACCAGCCACACGTTTAATCAAAACTTCGTTCGCAGGGGGGAACGAAGTGGAGATGAAGGGATTCGAGGAAGTCGTTCAAAAGACGTCTGTCCGAAAAGACATCGACTACTTGTCTTCTTATGACAACGGAACGTTTGATTTGATTCGCTATGAAGGCGACCGAAAACCTGTCCCAACAATCTTTTGGGTGCATGGTGGGTCGTTCGTCGGTGGGGATAAATCGGATGTGTTAAAATATGCCACTTCGATTGCGAGTAATGGCTATAACGTCGTCAGTATCAATTACGCACTCGCACCTGACGTGATGTATCCGACCCCGCTCAAACAAATCGAAGAGGCGTACTCGTTCATTGCTGAGAACAATGACCGCTTCCGTCTCGATTTGGACCGCGTCTTCTTTGCAGGTGATTCGAATGGTGGACAGCTCGTTGCACAGTTTGTCGGCGTCCAGTTGAATGACGACTATTCACCTTCTGCTGAAGTGGGACAAGTCGTACCAAAATCCTCTATCCTCGGTACCGTCCTCTTGTCTGCACCGCTCGACTTGAAGCGCACATGGCTCGAATCATCGAAATCGGTGAACCGCTTCTTGTTCAAACGAATCGGATGGGCATACTTCGGCACGTACAATTGGGAGACTCTCCCGGTCGTTGCTGAAGCATCGCCACTCGTCAATGTACCGGCCACATTCGCCCCAACGTTTATCGCGGACGGGAATGACCATTCCTTTGAGGAACAGGCCAAAGAATTTGCGACGATTCTTTCAGGACGGACGGATGTCACGACTGTCTTTTATGATCGGAATGAGCACGAGCTCGGACATAATTATTACTTCGAAATGGACCGCCCAGCGGCCAATTCCACGTATCGTCGTTTGATTACGTTCTTACGTGAAACGACAAATCAATCTGTATAACGCACAAGAGGCGACGTTCTCCTACTATGGAAAACGTCGCCTCTTTTCGTTAGCGCAATAGGTCGAACGCGCGACCAATCAATTCATTTCGGGATGGGGAAGTCTGACGCAACGCTTCAAGACGTTCAATCAATGTCTGTTTCAGTCCTTCATCCTTCACCAGTTCCAGACACTCGATGTGTAATAACCAGGCGTCAGGGCGGTGCGTTAAGATCTCTGGGATGAGACCGTCGATTGATTCTCCCCGCTCACGCATGAGATGAATGCGATTGAACATCGGATCATCGTTTGTCCATACACGCTCATCCCGTTCAATGATCACCGGTTTTTCAATCATCATCAACTCGTCTACCGTGGTTCCCGGGAAAACTGATGGAAGTGAGTCGACACGTACCTCAAGTGAGTCGAGAGGAATCGTTCGTCCTTCTAACTGAACGGTCACATCCTTGAGTAAATCAGATGCACATGCGTGACGAACAGTCGTCCCGTCCTCAAAGAGGTCATCGCGACCCAGCGCTGATTCCGTGTCATGGACAACGAGGAGTCCATGACGCTCTCGTTTCGTTAACTGACCATTTTTTACAATGGTACATTCATCCCATTGAATGAGCGTATGTTCTTTCGACTCCGTCATGTGACGAACGATGCCGACACGTTCTGATCCATCTTCAAGTCGAATCGTCGATTGACTTCCCGATGCCAACGCTTTCGCCACAGATTCAATCCCACCTTTTCGAATCGCCATTCTTCCCTCTAGTTCATCTAAGACAGAAGAGAGCGTCTCAAAGTTTGGAATAACGAATAGCTCTTTTTGCATGTTTGTCACGTCTTGCTTCGTCTGTAGCGCGTGCTCCAAGTCGAATGGATGTTTGACGACCGCATCTGTCAGACAGTGACGGCTCTCTCCTACCGATGATAAGAGGCCTGCCCCGTAAATCATCGGGTTGTCGAGGTCACCAATCAATCCGAATTCAACGGTCCACCAAAAGATACGCGCGACCTGTTGTGCTTCAGAAAAGCCAGTCACTTGCGCTTTCGCCTCATGTACGGCTTTCTCCGCCGCCTCGATGTCCTGTTCAGTCGAATTCGCATTCTCCTTCACAATCGTCAAGCGTTTCAATGCGGCGAACGAGGCATGTTCTTCTCGGTTCATGAACGCCTTGGCCCCTAATTGACCGAAGCGTTTGACGATTGCCGAAAACGTCGGGTCCATCAACATTGGCGCATGTCCCGCCGCCTCGTGAATGATGTCAGGGGCTGGACTGTATAAAATATTCTCGACTTTCCGAATGTCTGTCGCGACCGGGAGCATCCCGTTTCCTTGGAAGTCAAAAAAGGCAACGCCGGGGATGAGTCCATCCACTGCGACCGTCGACCATCCTGCCGCCTGCATCTCATCCGTCATCTGTTCGACGTTCGGCAATCGATCCGGCCCCATTCCCGTCCGTTTCAATCCTTCGATGTAAAACGGATGCGCCTTCCCTTCTAACGTGTGCAAGTTCAACCGCAACACGAAACGCCAAACGGCGTGATCCGTTGGTGTGTATTCATTGTAGAACTGCGGTGAAATATGTGGGGCTAGGTGTTTTGGAATCGATTGTGTCAACATGTGAAGTCCTCCTTTGAAATCAAAAAAATCCCTATCGATTGAATCGATAGGGACGACAAAGCCGCGGTACCACCCTGGTTGCTAGAAAAATATCTAGCCGCTTGATCCGATAACGGGGGACCGCTCAATGATGAGAGCTCAGGAACTGTAATTCGATTCATCTTTTGGGCGTGTTCGCAGCACCACACGCTCTCTGGGCCAGGGAAGATGTCTCTACTTCGGTTCTTTCTTCGCTTTTCTTACATATCCAATTCTTTATCTTTTCTGCAGTTATGCTGTTATGCATATATGCTTTTAAGCACTAAAGTAGCGTCTTGTTAGTTACTGTACCAAAGGTTTTTCGACGCGTCAACAAAAAACAGCCTACGAATTTTCGTAGACTGTCATAAACACCATTCAATTGGGGGTTTTCCCCACTCCTTCAATGCATCGTTCACTTGAGAGAATGGCTTAGAGCCGAAGAATCCACGATGGGACGACAAAGGACTTGGATGAACGGACGTAAGCACTTTATGTTGGTCTCCAATCCATTTCATTTTCTTCTTCGCATCATTTCCCCACAAGATGAATACAATCGGTTCCTCACGACTCCCAAGCCGCTCAATGATAGAGTCAGTGAACTGTTCCCACCCTTTTCCACGGTGAGAGCCCGCCTTCCCCGCTTCAACCGTCAGTGCCGTATTTAAGAGCAGGACGCCTTGTTTCGCCCATTTCTCGAGGTTGCCACTCTTCGGGAGATCACACCCAACGTCATCTTTTAGTTCTTGAAAAATGTTTCGTAAAGACGGCGGGAAACGTACTCCGTCCTGCACCGAAAAACTGAGTCCATGCGCTTGGTTCGGTCCGTGATACGGATCTTGTCCTAAAATGACGCACTTCACCTCACTGAATTTCGTGTAAATAAATGCGTTCCAAATATCTTCTCGGGTCGGGTAAACGATCGTTTCTTCATACGCTTGGTCAACGAATTGCTTTAGTTGTTGAAAGTAAGGTTGTTTCATCTCTTCTTGGATAATATCCGTCCAATCTCCAAGTAATCGACTCGATAACTGATCTGCCATTGCATACTCCCCTTTCCCTTTGTATCATACCCAAAATGATTGCATACAAAAAGACGAGTCAGTCGACTCGTCTCTCTAGGTTATACCGTTACTGCGCCTGCAACTTCTTTCGCAAGTGCTTCAGCTTTCGCTTTCGCGTCCGCAACGATTTCTTCGATTTTGTCTGGGTATTGGTTCATTCCTTCAACCGCTACCGTCGTTACTTCAGATACACCGACGAACGCGAGCGCTTGGCGAAGGTATGCGTCTGCGAAGTTAAGGTCCGTCCCAGTGTAGATTCCGCCTGTCCCTTGGATGTGGATCGCTTGTTTGTTTTCAAGCAAGCCGACAGGACCTTGCTCCGTGTAACGGAACGTTTTACCTGCCATGAGCACGCTATCGAGGAACATTTTCATACGTGCTGGGAAGAAGAAGTTCCACATTGGAGTCGCGAACACGTAAAGGTCCGCTTCCATGAATTTCTCAAGCATGCCGCTCATTGTGCCTACCTTTTTCGCTTCTACATCAGTGAGCGCTTCGCCTGAAGCGAATTTGCCCCATGCACTGAGCACATCTCCGTCGATTTCTTGAACATCAACATCGTAGAGTTCGATTGCTTCCACTTCGATTGATGGATTTTCTGCTTGGAGTGTCGAAACGAATGTTTCTGCCACTTGTTTGCTGTATGAAAGTTCAGTTGGTTTCGGGTTAGCCGATACATATAATACTTTAGTCATCGTGTAATCCTCCATTTGTGTAATCTCTAATTTTTCAATAACAGTTAGAACTATATCATCTGTATATCTCATCGTCAATTATTTTAATTTCAAGATATTAAATAAAAAAGCAACGGGCTTTATTTGCCCGCTGCGTTATAACCGACTCGTTTCAATAACGAAATCAATTGTTCCGTCTCTTCATCACTTAACGGTCCATATATATCTTTGAAGATTTCAATATGTTGCGGATAGACGACGTCCATGAGCGCCTTTCCATCGTCTGTCAATGAAGCATATGTGACACGTCGGTCAGACGGGCAGGCGATTCGTTCAATCAGCCCTCGCTTCTCCAACTTATCGATCACATATGTCACGCTACCGCTCGTAATCAAAATCTGATCCCCAATTTGTTGCAACGGGGTGTCTCCTCGTTTATACAGTACGGATAAAACACCGAACTCTGTTGAATTTAACTGGTGGCGTCGTAAATCTTCTTTCACACGATCACTGATGGCATCCATCGTACGCGCAAGAACGACCCACGCCTTCAATTCAAGGGATTCAATCATGTCGGTTTCACCTCAATTCGTTCATCATATATCACTAGTATAGCAGGACTTATGCAGTATAAGCCGGGAAAAATACTTCGTCAAGGAACTTCTTCATTGTCGCCCATGTCGGAAACGTTTAGAATGGTAGTATTGTGATTTTAAGAAAGGGTGGACCGTATGCGTGAGTATTACGAAATTTCATTGACGATTAAACGGGAGTTTTTGCATGCTGTCATCGATTTGTTGAATCGGGAAGGCATCGCACCGGATTATGCGCTCGAAAAAGAAGGCGCGGTCTTTTTATTATTCAATCATTTACCTTGGCCAAACGTGACCCGTGAACCGCATGCCGTGGAACGTTTCTTATTGACGTTGAAACGATCGGACTATTTATTCGTCAAAACGAAGCGTAAATCACCGGTCCCCGATCATGAACCGGTCGCCTGTATGGGGGCTCTCGTCTCCCCGTTCAATGAACATTTGCGCATCGAACTTGCCGTGGACGAGTCGGAAGCAAGTCATTTAGATATGTCCGCATTCCGTCATTATTAAACAATCGAATGCCCAACGCATCCCCTTGAAGATTAGAGCGAGATAGCTAATCGACATGGGGGTTTTTTTAGGAGTATCTGCTTTCTTTGACGGGAATAAAGGACAGTATTCGAGTTGAAAAGGAGACATGTTGGAATGGACACAGTCATGTTAATCGTCAATCCATCCTCAGGGAAAGAGTTGGGGGAACAACACGCAACACATGCCGAAGAGGTGTTGCGCGAACGATATGGACACGTCGATGTCCGCTTCACTGAAAAGGAACAGGATGCGACGAACTTCGCACGTGAAGCGGCACAAAAGCACTATCAGGCCGTCATTGCGATGGGTGGGGACGGAACTTTGAACGAAGCCGTGACCGGTTTAGCTGAGGCTACTCATCGACCTGACTTCGGCATCATTCCACTCGGGACGGTCAACGACCTCGCCCGTGCACTCGGTGTCCCAAGTGACCCTAAGCAAGCGATCGAGGCACTCCGTGACGCTGAACCGACACCGATGGATATCGGCAAATATGAGAACGGTTATTTCATGAACGTCATCGCCATCGGGCTCATTGCCGAAGCCGTCGACGAAGTAAGTGTGGAAGAGAAGACGAAATGGGGACCGTTCGCTTACTTGATTGAGGGTGTAAAAGCGTTCCGTGAGCATAGTCCATATGAGTTGGCACTTGACAGTACAGACGGTCAGTTTAATGGCGAAGCCTATCTCGTCGTCATCGCCTTGACGAACTCAGTCGGAGGATTTGAAAACTTCGAACCAGACGCGCGGCTGAATGATGGGCTTCTTCATGTCTATATCTTTGAAGAACTCGGGTTAAAGGACGCACTTCAATTAACACCCGCCCTCTTCACAGGAAAGTTGAAGGAAACAGATAGCGTCACCTCGTTTTGTACGAAACGGGTTAAGGTGACCTCACCCGAGGCGCTTCCTGTAAATGCTGACGGGGACACAGGGGGCACGCTACCGCTCACCTTTGAAGTATTGCCGAGCCACTTAAACGTATTAAAGCCGGTATAAGAGCAGGAATTTTGACGATTGAATCGAATGTGTTCAAGCGAGAAAGGAGAATGACCTATCAATATCTCGCTTGTTCCATTAAAAACTGCATCCGTCGACATCGTCGATACATTCAATCGTTGGAATAACGATCCTGAGATCGTACACCTTATTCGACCGAGCCGCTCCGAAGAAGAATTGACCGCCCATTATGAGATGACGGTTGGCGATTTAGAAGAACGACTCTTAACGCACGATATCTTCCTCATCTATGCAGATGACCATCTCGTCGGAGAAATGAACGTCATGTATGACCCGCCTCATTTATATCGACAAGAACCCGGTACAGCTTGGCTCGGTTTCGTCATCGGCGAATCTGTAGGTCGCGGAAAAGGCGTTGGCACAGAAGCTCTTCGTTTGTTAGAAGAGCAATTGCGAGCCAAACAAACACCTCGTATGGAACTTGGCGTATTCGCTTTCAACCATGCGGCCCATCATCTCTATACGAAATGTGGATATCAAGAAATCGGCCGGATCGAGCACTTCACCTACTGGGACGGTCAATTTTGGTCCGATATTCGGATGGAAAAACGACTCGACGAAAAACCCTTTCACGCCAAGTGAAAGGGTTTTGACTTAGTTCTTTAAGTTCTCGACTTCGACGATCCGGAAGCCTTTTTGTTCAAGTTTCGAGACAACCTTGTTTTTCATGTCTTCTTCACAGTCCGGTGGTAGTGTCACGAGTACCCGACGCAAGACTTTACTTTTCGCATCGAGCGTCATCAAGCTCGCGATTGATGTATATTTGTTCACGATTTTCGTGATCTTCTCAAGTGCCCCAGCCTGTTCGCTCAAGGCGATTGTCAAGACGTAACTACCCGTGTCGCGACTCCATGCTTCTTCGAGCATCCCGAGCATCTTGCCGTGGGGAAGGATGCCATAGAATTCATTGCTTTCATCTTTCAATACAGCAATGTACGGCAACTCTTTGATTGAGAAAAATACTTCAAAGAATCCATCTGACTCATGGACGTACTTTTGTGTATTCTTGATGAGTGTCATCACATTATCGTCCATGTTTTCCCCGTTCATTCCATGACGATAAATATGCATCTTGTAAATGTTACCGCGGAAAAAATTCCCCGTCTCGTCTAAAACAGGTACACAACGGTATCCTGTTTCTTCAAGCGTATGAAGCGCTTCCCGCAATGTTGCCTTTTCACTGATGGTGACAACATCTTTCTTCGGGATACATAAGCTATGCACTAACATGCGTTTTCCTCCCAGCCAATAATAAAGTGGTCTACACCCTATTCATTATTATTCCCCAATTATGATGAATATCCTGCATACTTTTTCTGAAAAGTTATGAACACGTCTCGTAATCCTTGCATTTGTCGGAATAGGAAAAAGTCGTTATAGTGAAACTATCCAAACAGACAAAGGGGATGGACGATTATGACGATGAAAAAAGCATTGACGATTGCCGGTTCTGACACAAGTGGTGGCGCGGGAATCCAAGCCGACCTCAAAACGATGGAAGAACTCGGTGTGTATGGTATGACAGCCTTGACGGTCATCGTGGCACAAGACCCACATAACGCATGGAATCACGAAGTCTTTCCAATCGACACGACCTTGATTGAGAAACAAATCGATACGGTGCTCGCTGGAATTGGAGTCGATGCAGTGAAGACAGGTATGCTCCCGACACCTGAAATCATCGAACTCGCAGCACGGAAGATTAAAGAATACGGCATCCAGAATGCCGTCGTCGATCCGGTCATGGCATGTAAAGGTGCGGATGAGATTCTTGATCCGAACGTTGCGGTCGCGATGCGTCAACACCTCGTACCAGTCGCAAAAATCATCACACCGAACTTATTCGAGGCGCGTATGCTCGCTGGCCTTGATAAAACACCCGCAACGATGGACGAAATCAAAGAAGCCGCTCGTTTAATCCACGAACTCGGCGCAGAGATCGTCATCGTCAAAGTCGGTGGCAAACTCGGATTCGATACCGCATTCGACGTCTTGTACGACGGAAACGAATTCCGCCTTCTTGAAAGTGAAAAAATCGAGCCTGCGTTCACACACGGCGGCGGATGTACGTTCTCTTCTGCCATCGCAGCCTCACTCGCCAACGGTCACACGGTCGAAGAAGCGATTGAAATCGGAAAAGAGTTCATCACAGAAGCCGTTCGTCATTCATTCCGTCTCAACCAATACGTTGGACCGACGAACCATACCGGATACCGTAAAAAAGTAGCAACACAATCGTAAACAGATGACCCGGAACTACGTGTTTCGGGTCATCCTTTCCATTGGAGGGACAGACGTGAAAGCAATTCAACCTGATCACATTCAGCACTATTTAGACAATCACGTCGCGACACCACTTTTCGTCCATGTCGAGACGACGAACGGTGCCTACGCGACACACAATGACCCGGACTTTCATAACGCCGGGATGTTTATCCGTAATGCCAAAATCGAATACAGCATCGGTCAAATTAAAGGAAATGGTCCCTATCGTGTCGGTTTAAAACTCGATCACGGTTGGCTCTATGTCGAGGGATTGACCGACTATGAAATGCACGAGGAACAGTTGTTACTCGCCGGTCACGATCGTCTCGGTCGTCTCGCATGTGCGCTGCACATCGATATCAAGCCGCTCCCACAAGGCGCATCGGAGGTGGAGAATCAATGAATGGACCGTTACTCGTCATCTTCCCACACCCGGACGATGAGGCGTTCAGCTCGGCCGGAACGATTATCCAACATCGTCAAAAAGGAGTGCCCGTCACATATGTCTGTTTGACGCTCGGTGAAATGGGACGTAATATGGGTTCCCCAATCTTTACGACACGTGAAGAACTACCAAAAATTCGAAAACATGAACTCGAAGAAGCCTGTCGCATGATGGGCATCGAGGACCTGCGCATGTGGGGTCTTCGTGACAAGACCGTCGAGTTTGAGGACGAGGCCGAGCTCGCTAGCCGTTTCCGTACATTGATTGACGAAGTGAAGCCGGAAACCGTGATCTCGTTCTATCCAGGATATGCCGTCCACCCGGATCATGAAGCGACAGCCCGTGCCGTCGTACGTGCACTTCAAGAGATGGGCGAGACGCGTCCTGAGTTCTTAGGTGTCGCCTTCGACCGCCGCACAGAAGAGGAACTCGGACAACCGCACGTCATCGTCGATGTAACGGAAGAGAGCAAACAGAAGAAAGATGCCCTGTTTGCTCACCGGTCTCAGACAGAAGGTCTTCTTCGTGCGATCGATAACGCAGAAAACGCCCACGTCATGGAGTTACTCCAACGTGAGCGCTTCTATCATTATCCGTTCTCATGATTCATAGGCTAGACGAGTCATATAAAGCAATGCCCCAACGGTCCCAAGACCGATTAACGTTCCGAATACTACAACGATTTGTCCCATGTTTTCACCTCTTCTAGACTGTACGAACAATTCCATTCATTGGTTTCAAACACGTGCCATTCGCACGTGTTTTTTTCAGAAGTAAAGTACGTAAATCACAACAGCCAATACGATTCGATAAATCGCAAACGGCATCAATTTTACTTTGTTGATCAATTTCAAAAAGAATTTAATCGAAAGAAGTGCGAATAAAAATGCGCTGACGAAGCCGACGACAAACACGGGTAGCGTATCGAGCGTGAAATACGTCCACTTGCTATAGAGTGACAATGCACTCGCTCCAAACATGATTGGTACCGCCATGATGAACGTAAAATCTGCCGCTGCCCGGTGACTCATTCCGAGGAGAACCCCTCCAGAAATCGTTGAACCGGACCTTGAGAACCCTGGCCATAGCGAAAAACATTGAATCAAGCCGACACCAAGTGCTTGCTTATACGTGATGTCATCGAGCGTAGCGGTCGTCTGACGCTTCACACCGGATAAATCTGCGGCAATCATAAAGAACGCACCGACGACTAACCCAATCAACACCGTCTTGACCGAGAAGAGATGTGTATCGATGTAGTCCTCAAACAGTACACCGAGGACGCCAGCAGGCAGCAATCCGATCAAAATATGTACGAGATTGAATTGGCGTGTGGTTCCGCTTTGCCTTAGAGTGAGCAAAGACTTCGGATTCAGTAACGTTTTGAACCGGTCCCGAAAGACGACCACGACCGCTAAAATCGATCCTAATTGAATGACGATTTTAAACGTGTTCGCTACTTCCTGCCCTAAAAACTGACTCGAATTCAACCAGAGACCATCCACGAGAATCATATGACCGGTCGACGAGACCGGGGCAAATTCCGTCAATCCCTCGACGACACCTAATAAAAATCCTACAAATAATTCATACCATTCCACATTGTTTCTCCTATTGATTCATCAAGATTGTTCTCATCATACACTTCTCGACACAATCTTTCGTCCGTCTTAAGACGTAAAAACAGACATGGCTTATGACCCATGTCTGTAAAGATTAGCGGATAGTCGCATGAACGAACCAAACGACAAGCCCGATTAAGATGAACGCCAAAAATAGCGACGCTGTCGTTCCTACAATAAAGACAAACCCCAACACAAGGATACCGAGATGCCATAGCATCGAGACAGATGATTCGGTCGTCGCTCGGATATCGGAAGGCACCTGATGATGCAAGAGCCCAAAATAGAGTGGCTCCATTGCACCATACAATAGAGCTAGGAGTCCCATCACACCGATTCCAATCGGACTCGGGAACAACCCGACGATGAGAAATCCACCGCCCATTAACCAACCGAACCCGTTTAACCAACACTTGGATGACGCAAATCGTATAAGCGTCCCCGCAAAAAGTTGACCAGGTAACTGAATCAAAAGCAGGACGCTTGAAATGGCACCGAACCAATAGATTGGGATGGATACATCACGTGCATACAGTTGCCAGAACTCATCGATGAAATTGAATGCGGACACGGCTGCCAAAAATCCGATGGTGACGTTACGAATGGATGTGTGCGACCACACAAATTGAAATCCTTTCAACAAGTGCCGCCACGTCAATCGGTCTTCTCCTTCGCCATGAACGGGTTCAACGAGAAATAAGCTACACACGGTCGCCATCAATAAACTGAGAATGGAAAGTCTGTAGTTCCACTCCAATGGAAGGTACTGAGCCAACATACTGCCACTCCATGCCGCCGTCACAGCGGCCATAATCCCAATCGCGTTCAGTTTTCCAAGAACCCGTTCGAACGACGACGCTTCATGACTTTCTTGTAAGGACTCGTATAGCAGCGCATTCTCAGCCCCACTTCGAATGACCGACCCAACGGCCGAACAGCTGATGGCGACAAAAAATCCGCTGAAGGTGAACGAGTATAACAAGATCCAAAACGATAACCACTCCAAGGCTACACCTGCCTGAATCAGCCGACGCCGTGTCGTTCGGTCCGCCCACACGCCGGTCGGCACCTCGAACAAGACGATGATGAGCGCATAGATCATCTCCAAGTAGACGACTTCTTGAATGGTGATGCCTCGCGATTCCCAAAACAACCGTTCAATCACGTATGCGGGAATCAGCCCTTCAAACCAACGAATCCACCCTAACCAAACAATGTTTCGACGAACTTAACTCGGTGAACGTGCTCGTTTTTTCATTTAAATCTCCTCCTTACTTGTCTATTCCCGAATACATATAAAAACCACGAGACGAATCTCGTGGTCGACGTGTTATTTCAATAAGTTGAGCATCTCGCGATTGAATGCTGGAATATCATCCGGCTGACGGCTCGTCACGAGCTGGTTTTGGCAGACGACTACTTCTTTGTCCGCATATTTCGCTCCGGCATACTCCATGTCGACTTTGATCGATTTGTAGCCGGTCGCGTCACGACCTTCTAACGTCTTCGCCGTAATCAACAGCTGTGGTCCGTGACAGATGGCAAAGACAGGCTTTTTCGCATCCATGAAGGCTTTGGCGAACGAGACGAAACGCTCGTCCTCACGCAACAAGTCAGGTGAGAATCCGCCCGGCAAGAGAAGGGCATCAAAATCTTCTGGCGATACATCGTCAATCGATTGGTCGATGTTCACTTTCGCCTCCCCTTGTTTCCCTTCTACCGTATTACCCGCTTTCTTCTCGATCGTCACGACATCATGTCCCGCATCCACCAATGCGTCACGGGGACCCGTGAATTCTACATCTTCAAACATATCCGTAATGAGCGTTGCTACTTTTGCCATATCCTAAACACTCCCTTTGTTTGTTTTATGCACATAGGGACTGTTCCACTGGCATGAATCACTTAAACATCTCAAGTGGCATTCAACGGAATTTCGAGACGTATGGATTGTCGCGTTCAAAGAAGCGATACGGGTAGTCACGTGCCTCGCCCGTGTTCGGGATCCCGATACGGGGACCCGCCTCAATCACTACTCCTGCCTCACCCTCCGCGATGTAGAGTGGGTCTTGTTGAAAGGAATGGCCGTATAGATCCATTGTGATTCCGAGTGCTTTCGTCAACTTCCCTGGTCCGTTCGTCTGGTCATATCGCTTCACTCCGGGACGGTTCGAAGCAATCCATTCATGTCCTTGAATCGGTTCGACGGCTCGAATCAACACGGCTTCCGGTGTACCAACCGGACCACTGACCACGTTCAGGAGCGTATGTGTATGCATTTGATACGTGTATACATGCCCAGGTTGTCCGAACATGACTTCCGTTCGTTTCGTTCGACGCCCTCCGAAGCTATGCGCCGCCCGGTCGATGGCACCGAGGTAAGCCTCTGTCTCGACAATCTTCGCGATGATGTCACCTTCTGGATGTCGCCGCACCAAATATTGACCGAGTAAGGCGCGTGCCAATTCGAGTGTCGGTTGTTCATAAAATGCTAGATCGAGTCGCTTCATGGTTCCACCTCCGTTTCTCCTATTTTCTCAAAAGTCATATGTTGCACACAAAAAAGATGCCCTGCATGGCAGGACACCTCGATATTATGATGCGATTTTTAGCGATTCACGTTGCTTCCCCAATCGGACGTATCCCAAGATGATGGAGAAGACCGGGCTGAGCCAGAGGAAGAACGCAAATGGTGCGTATTCCAATACAGGCACGCCGAGTGTCGCTGCGAAGAACGCTCCGGAGACACCCCAAGGTATGAGCGGGTTGATGACGGTCCCGCCATCTTCAAGTGCCCGTGACAAGTAGCGCGGGTCGATCCCACGATCGATAAACCCTTGCTTGAACGCCTGACCCGGCAAGAGAATCGACAAGTACTGTTCTCCCGCGAGCAAGTTGACACCGATTGAACTGAGGACAACTGATAGGACCGAGCTCCCTGGTGACTTCAAACGCTCGAGCAACGATTCAACGATGGCTTGGAAGATACCGAGTTCACGTAATAAGCCACCGAACGCGAGGGCGATCAAGACGAGACTGACCGACCAGAGCATCGATTCAAGACCACCTTTATCGAGTACATTCGCAATCAATTCATTTTCGACATCTGACTTAAAGCCCGACTGCATGACACCGAGCCAGTTCGAGATGCTCCAGTTGCCTTGAACAAAACCGGCCGTCAACACACCGGCGAACATCCCAACAAGCATCGTCGGCAAGACCGGCATCCGACGGAACGCAAGCACTGCGACGAGCACAGGGGCAATCAACGTGAGCCATGAGAGGTCAAACCGTCCGCTGAGCGCGGCTTGCGCCTCTGCAATTTGTACCGTGTCGGCAGTTTGACCGCTACGTCCGAGGAACGTGAATAAAATCAACGTGATGATGAACGCTGGAATCGTCGTCCCCATCATGAAGCGAATGTGGTCGAACAGTTTGACACCCGCCACTGCCGGCGCAAAGTTCGTCGTATCCGACAACGGGCTCATCTTGTCTCCGAAGAGGGCACCCGATACGATCGCACCTGCGGCGAGCGCCGGCGAGATGCCTAGTGCCGTCCCGATTCCAAATAAGGCGACACCGACCGTTCCGACGGTTGTAAAGGCGCTTCCTGTGAAGGTCGAGACGATCATCGTGATTAATAAAACACTCGGTAAGAACCATTCAGCAGAGATTGTATTTAGACCGATGGAGAGGATCGTCGCGACCGTCCCGGACATTTGCCATACTCCGATGAGCATCCCAATCAACAACAAAATCAACACCGGCATGATCGCTTCACGAATTCCGTTGATCATCGCCGTTTCAATCTGTTTGAAGTCGCGTGAACGATAATACGCATATCCACCTACTATTACCATTGTGCCAAAAATCGCCATATGTGGCGTCGCTTTGGCCAAAAACATCAGTGCGAGCAAGGTAATCCCGCTCATCAACACGACGAATACAGCTTCTTTTCCTTTCATCTGCATCGACGTCCCCTCCTTTCGTTATATCTTCTTTATTTATTATTTCACCTAACCGCTTAAACGCTTTTATGCACAAAAGCATGTCAGCGATGTTTTTTACTATACTCGCTTCCTTTCTCCCTGTCAAACGTCTTTTATGATAAATTATATGCTTGAGGGTGACCTCCGGAGTTCGTAACCTCCTCCGACATCAAAACTAGCGAAAAGGAAGTGTGCTTCATGCAACACGAAAAAGCATTGGTCGTCTTTAGTGGTGGCCAGGATTCAACCA
The DNA here is from genome assembly GCF_018617145.1 of Exiguobacterium sp. s75. GTDB lineage: Bacteria > Bacillota > Bacilli > Exiguobacteriales > Exiguobacteriaceae > Exiguobacterium > Exiguobacterium profundum. The sequence goes on along the minus strand of NZ_JACSJQ010000002.1, from coordinate 235,960 downwards.
CTTGCCTGTTTTGGGCAAAACAACAATTCTCTCATGTGGAGGCGGTGACGTTCGCATATGGTCAACGCCATGATGCGGAAATCGAAGTCGCCAAAGAAATTGCGACAGAACTCGATGTCCCACACCACATCCTCGATTTGTCCCTACTCGGACAACTCACATCGAACGCGCTCACGAGACACGATCTCGACATCGACAATGCGGACGTCCCAAACACGTTCGTCGATGGACGCAACCATCTATTCTTATCGTTTGCGGCCGTCATGGCCAAACAACTCGGTATGCATCACATCGTGACCGGTGTATGTGAAACGGACTTTTCAGGTTACCCGGATTGCCGAGACCAATTCATCAAATCACTCAATGTGACACTCAATTTAGCGATGGATTATCCATTTGTCATCGACACACCGCTCATGTGGCTCGATAAAAAAGAGACGTGGGCACTCGCCGACGAGCTCGGTGCCTTTGACTACGTCAAAGAACGCACGCTCACTTGCTACAACGGTGTCATCGGTTCAGGTTGTGGAGAATGTCCGGCGTGTAAGCTTCGTCAAAACGGACTTACAGCTTACGAGGAGGTGCGCGTATGAAACATGCTCCATTCCTCGCTCCGACCAGTGTCGAATCAAAGCAAGAAGGCTCGCTCATCTACTGTCCGCATCGCGTTCAAATCGTCAAAGAAGTGACGTTCGACGCAGCGCACCATCTCTTTGACTATGACGGCAAATGTCGTGCCCTTCATGGTCATACGTATAGGCTCCAGATGGGTGTCAGCGGCTTTCTCGACAATCGCGGCATGACGCTCGACTTCGGTGACTTGAAAAAGATCTTCAAAGAAGAGCTTGAGCCATATCTCGACCATCGCTATTTGAACGAGTCACTCCCTTATATGAATACAACTGCAGAAAACATGTGCTATTGGATTTTTGAACAGTTGGCGACACATCTGCCAAATGAACGCGACGTCCGTGTCGAATTCGTCCGTCTGTACGAAACGCCGACGTCTTACGCTGAGTTCCGCCGTGAATGGTTGGTGGAATCGTGAAAATCCCTGTTTTAGAAGTGTTCGGACCGACCTTCCAAGGAGAAGGCCGGGCCATCGGACAAAAGACGATGTTCGTCCGGACCGCCGGTTGCGATTATCGCTGTTCGTGGTGCGATTCCGCCTTTACGTGGGACGGTTCAGAAAAACCGGACATGCTGACAGCCGATGAGGTCATCGCTCGCCTGGATGCACTGGGTATGTACGATTATGTCACCATCTCGGGTGGCAATCCGCTCCTTATCGCGGCTATGGAAGACCTGGTCGAGAAGTTGAAAGAACGTGGTGTCACACTCGCTGTCGAGACGCAAGGTAGCCGCTATCAAGACTGGCTCACACAAATCGATGACGTGACCCTCAGTCCGAAACCTCCATCGTCTGGTATGAAAACGAACTGGGAGCAACTAGACGCTATCGTCGAACAGTTGCGCCCGGAGCAGACGACATTCAAAGTCGCTGTCTTTGATGAAGCGGACCTTGCCTACGCGAAAGAAGTGCAGCAGCGCTACTCACCGGACGTCATGTATTTGTCGGCTGGTAACCCGGAGCCTGGTGCAGACGGAGACATCACCGATGCCCAGCTCCGTCGTTTGAAACAACTATGGGAAGACGTCGCACGCGACCCGTCATGGCAAAGCGTCCGCGTCCTACCACAACTACACACATTACTGTACGCCAACGAACGTGGCGTCTAAGGAGAATGAACATGAGACCAGAAGACTTACAAGACCTCTCGCTCCTCGGACAGAAGAGCGTCCCATATATTTTTGAATACACACCTGACGTCCTGGAGGCGTTCCCGAATCGTCATCCGGAGAACGACTACTTCGTGAAATTCAACGCACCCGAATTTACATCGTTGTGCCCGATCACGAACCAACCGGACTTCGCAACCATCTACATCTCGTACATCCCGGATGAGAAACTCGTCGAGTCGAAATCGTTGAAGTTGTACTTGTTCAGTTTCCGTAACCACGGTGACTTCCACGAGAACTGCATCAACGTCATCGGGAAAGATCTCGTGAAATTGATGGAACCGCGCTATCTCGAAGTGTGGGGGAAATTCACACCACGTGGCGGTATCTCAATCGATCCGTACTACAACTACGGAAAGCCAGGCACAAAATATGAAAAAATGGCAGAACACCGTCTGTTCAACCATGACCTGTATCCAGAGACGGTCGACAACCGTTAATTGAAAAGTAGGCGCTCCATCTGGAGTCGCCTACTTTTTTTGATAGCGATGAATCTGTCGCTTGATCGGTTCACGGAAAACGGTCGCAACGAGCGTCAACACGAGCATGATCCCAAATGCCAAGGCGATGAGCGTCCAATCCCCACTGGCGATACTACTCCCGAGAAAATTGTTCGCAAACGCTCCGGGAATCATACCGACGACGGTCGCAAACAGATAGGCGAGTACGTTTACTTTTGCCAAACCAGAAGCATAGCTGACCAAATCGAAATTGACGAGCGGGATGAGACGTAATATGAGGACGTAAAAGAAGCCGTCTTCTTCGATTTTACGCTGAATGGCTTCGTAATTCGTTGATTCGAAGTGATGCAGGAAACGATCGCCGAAAAAAATTGCCACATAATACGCAACAAGCGCACTCAATGTCGCCCCGATGACGGTATAGATGACGCCCGGTAACATCCCAAACGCCAAGCCGCCGGCGACCGACAAGACGGACGTCGGGAACAAGATGAGCGGACGAACGGTGAACAATAAAATGTAAATGAGCGGAGCCAACCATCCGAATTGAATGATGTAGTCCCGAATATCGCCTGGGCTTACGTCAACCCACTGATAAAGGAATGTCGCCGTCCCGAACAGGAGTAGGACGAGTGCAATCATCCATTGTATCTTCCACTTCTTCATCGTCCTCCTCCTCTCTATTTGCTTTTATTCCCGTAATCGAGGATGTCATCCACCTTTTTTCAGCCATCTCGATATGGTACGGTTAGAAAAAGCAGAAGGAGGAAATCGATATGAACCTTGCAGATGCCCTAACATTGAAACAGTTGCTCCATGAGCAAATCGATACATTGACCGAAGAGATTGAGCATGTGGCGTTCATCTCGCTTCAAGCGAATGAATCCATTCCGACCATTCAGTCTCGTTCCCTTCAAGACATCGAGATGGAACTTGAACACATTCGTCTAGACTTACGTCAGCTCGACCGTCTCATTCAAGAGGCGAACGTCCAAGCCGTTGTCGAGACGCACGACGGTCCGCTTCCGCTCGTCGAGGCAATCGAACTTGCCATTCAGTTACGTGTCCAAGCACGACTTTATGAAAAATTATCGCTTCGTCCGAAGAAAGACTATGTGCATGGGGTTGCCGTGATCAAACACGCCTTATACGATCCGGAGCTGTATCGCCTGAAAGCGCGCGATATTAAGAAGCGTGCCATTCGAATCGAAAGTGCGATTCAAGCCGTCCGTTATCAGACTGACATTGAATTTGATGCATCACGATATATGTAAAAAGCGAAGGGATTCCTTCGCTTTTTACATATGGTCATGGTGATGGTGGTGGATATCATGATGACTCGATGAAGAAGAACGTCGACGTGGTGGTGCCTCATCGGCAAATTTTTCTCCGTCTAAAATCCCGAGACGCTTATATTGACGATCGACCCGCTCTTTCGTCTCTTCGCGAACAGCGTCAGACTCCATCACCAATTGATAGCATCCGAGCGCGACACGGAACGGCTCCATGCGTGTCCGTTCAATCGAGAAGGAATCGATGCCCCGTAAATAGTCTGCTAAGCGCTCAGCCGTATCGTCGGCCGGGACATCGGCGAGCTGCGAGGCGAATTGTTGTAAGTCCTTCAATGTATTTGATGTTTTAGAGTAACTTCGACTTGATTTGATGACACCAAATGCGATAAGTCCAACAATGGTGAAAAACATGAGTGGAAAGAATAAATTGATGATCGTGAAAAATGGGTCCGCCCCAAATTCTAAAGTAGACATTTCAAATTCCCCCTTTTCTTTAAGTACGTTCATTCAGTCGAATCGGTTTCATCAAAAAAACCGCGATCACACGACCGCGGCATCCATTCAACTGTTCAGTTGTTTCTCCATCATGATGCGCGGCTCGCCATCTTCTGTGTAAGCGCCCATGATGTCATATCCGCAAAGGAGGTTCAAGATGATGACCCCTTTGTTCGTATTGCGTGCTTTCGTCCGAATCGAATGGAACCCTTGCGCTTCGACCCATTCGAGTTGCGTGTCCATCAGCTTGCGACCGATGCCATGCTTTTGGAAGTCCGGATGTACGCCGCCCGCCCAGCTATAAAACCGATAAGGCTCCGCCTCATAACCAATTTTAAAGCCAACTAGCTGCTCTTCAGAGAAAGCCAGCAGCACTAACGGATTGGCGTGCCGATACAGGCGCTCTTTAAATCGCAACTGATCGAGGTCACCGTATAACGTGCGGTACAGCCGGAAGAAGTCCTCTTCAAAATCCTTAAAGTTGTTCGTCACATCTTTTACGATAAATGAACTCGTCGTACTCATCGTGCCATCCCCTTTCAGTTTCTGGACAAAGATTCCGTACGTCTGTTCATTTCGCCGTTCATTCTGAATTTCCTGTCTCCCGTTCAAAAGCTGTGACACCTTTTTGTTTATATAGTCCTAGCGTACGCTTCGGCAAACTCTTGACCATCCAGTCTTTGAAGATGCGCGCTTGATCTTCGACCGGAAGCTCGTAGCCATCCGTCACGATATGTCGTGACCGTGTCGTGACATCGTACAAGGAAATCGCCGCCGCCACGGAGATGTTCAAACTTTGTACGTATCCTTGCATCGGAATAACAAAGTTCCCGTCCGCCTTATGAAGTGCTGTTTCCGAGACACCACTATGTTCATTCCCGAATAGCAGAACGGTCGGCTTCGACACATCCACCTCTTCGAGCGGAATTGCTTCCTCACTCAATGCCGTCGCATATACTTGATAACCGTCTTCTTTTAAAGCGTCAATCGCCTCTTCGATGGAGCCATGCTCCACGACGTCCACCCAACGGTCGGCGCTCTTGGCGATAATCGAGTTCGGTTTGAACTTCGCACGCCCTTCGACGACGTGTAACGTCTGCACCCCGAACGCATCGGCCGAACGCAATACGGCAGATTGATTGTGCGGATCGTCGACACCTTCCGTCAAAATCGTGATATGGTTCGTTCGTGTATTCAATACTTCATACATCCGTTTGATTCGATCTGGCATGAGCATCTCATATAGAGGAAGATCGTCTTCCTGCAATACACCCTTCCGCAACAACTCTTCTTTTAATTCAATCTGCTCGTCTTTCGTCAAAGCAGATGTTGTCTGTCTCCAACCCATCTTTCTCGCTCCCTTCAACCTATCATATTGTAGCTAGATTCGATTCGACTGACAAGTTCGCCTCACATCTGCTATTCTCACTTCGGAAATGAAAACAAATGAAAATAGCGAAAACGGTTGCACGAATTTATGCAATCGATTACAATTATTTATGCAAGCGATTGCACTATTGGTAGACACAAAAATAGATAAAACTCCCTCATAGGAAGGAAGCGTATAGCATGAAACAATTGATCTCATTCGATTTCTGGCAGAAACTCGGTAAGGCTTTGATGGTCGTCATCGCCGTCATGCCAGCTGCCGGTTTGATGATTTCCATCGGAAAATTGATTGGAATGTCAGCCGGAGATGTCGGTATCTTATTAACAACAGCTCGTATCATTGAAGATTTAGGTTGGGGCATCATCGTCAACTTACATATCCTCTTCGCAGTCGCGATTGGTGGTTCGTGGGCAAAAGATCGTGCCGGCGGTGCATTCGCAGCACTTCTCGCCTTCATCTTGATCAACCGTGTCACAGGTGCCATCTTCGGTGTCAACAGTGACATGCTTCAAGATCCAGAAGCGACAATCGAGTCACTCTTCGGTGCGAACCTTGTCGTCGCTGATTACTTCACATCTGTACTCGGCTCACCTGCCCTCAACATGGGTGTGTTCGTCGGGATTATCGCCGGTTTCCTCGGTGGTGCACTATATAACCGTTTCTACAACTTCAACAAGTTGCCGAACGCTCTCTCGTTCTTCAACGGGAAGCGCTTCGTACCATTCGTCGTTATCCTTGGTTCAGTCGTTGCTGCCCTCGTTCTATCGATTGTATGGCCAACCATCCAAGGTGCGCTCAACAGCTTTGGTGAATGGATTGCCACATCACGTAACACGGCGCCAGTCCTCGCTCCGTTCATTTATGGTGCACTCGAACGTCTCCTCTTACCGTTCGGTTTACACCACATGCTCACAGTACCAATGAACTACACAGAGCTCGGTGGAACATACACGATTTTAACAGGTGCGACAGCTGGATCGGTCGTTGCCGGTCAAGACCCACTCTGGTTGGCATGGGTGACGGATCTCGTCAACTTGCGTGCTGCTGGTGATACGGCCGCATACAACACGCTTCTCGCTGATGTCGTTCCAGCACGCTTCAAAGTCGGTCAAGTCATCTTGTCATTCGCTGCATTGATTGGTGCCGCGTATGCGATGTACCGCAACGTCGACGCGGATAAGAAGGCACAATACAAGCCGATGTTCTTATCAGCCGGACTCGCTGTCTTCTTGACAGGTGTCACAGAACCGATTGAATTCATGTTTATGTTCGTCGCACCAGTTCTTTATGTCGTTTACGCACTCATGGCCGGTGCTGCCTTCGCATTGGCAGATATCATCGACTTACGTGTACACGCTTTCGGTGCAATCGAACTCTTGACGCGCATTCCGATGATTGTCAAAGCAGGACTTCTTCAAGACTTGATCAACTTCGTGCTCGTCTCTGTCGTGTTCTTCTTCCTCAACTTCGGTGTCTTCAACTTCTTCATTAAGAAGATGAACCTACCGACGCCAGGACGTAACGGGAACTACATGGAAGAAACGACAGAAAAATCATCCGTTACAGGTAACGAACAAGTCATGGGGATTATCGCACTTCTCGGTGGGGAAGAAAACATTGAGGATGTCGACGCATGTATGACTCGTCTTCGTGTGACCGTTAAAGACGTTACACTCGTCTCTGACGAACAAGAATGGAAGAAAAATGGCGCTATGGGTCTTATCGTGAAAGACCGTGGAGTCCAAGCCATCTATGGCCCGAAAGCCGACGTATTGAAATCAGACATTCAAGACGTCATCGGTGCATAATCTACTGGCCAACTCGCTCGAGAGTTGGCCTTTTTCTAAAGGAGGACTATCGTGAATATTTTAACGCTCAATTGTCATGCCTGGTTAGAAGACCGCCAACAAGAGAAAATCGACGCGATTGTCGAACGTATCGCAAGCGAAGAGTATGACTTCATCGCGCTTCAAGAAGTCAATCAACATAAAGAGGCCCCCCTCATCTATGGGAACATCCGTGAAAACAACTTCGCACACGTCCTCGTCGAGCGCCTGAAAGAGTTAGATCTTCACTATCACATGACATGGGACTTTGCCCATTACGGATATGACATTTACGAGGAAGGCGTCGCCATTTTGTCACGGACACCGTTTCTATCGACCGAGTCGTTCTTCGTATCCAAGACGACGGACCCTGACAATTACAAGTCCCGTAAAATTGTCAAAGCCGTGATTGAAGGTCTTGAAACGCCGACGACCGTCTACTCGTGTCACCTCGGATGGTGGCATGACGAAGAGGAGCCAGTGAAGCATCAACTCGACGAACTACTGCGTCGCGTCGAGCATGACGACCATGCGCTCCTACTCGGTGATTTCAACAACGATGCCTTCATTCGAGGCGAGGGATACGATTATTTGATGGAGAATGGGCTTCAAGACTTGTTCCATCTCGCAACGGAACGCGAAGGTGATGCGACCGTCCAAGGGAAAATCGCCGGATGGGATGAAAACAAGAAATCGCTACGCATCGACTTGATGTTGACGAATGCACCCATTCACGTCTCCCGTCATGCTGTCGTCTTCGACGGCGAAAACGGACCTGTCGTCTCCGACCACGCCGGTGTCGAAGCCACAGTGTTTTGGCGTTGATGCACCTTTTTCTTCCGACTTGGGAGAAAAGGGTTTTTCTTTTGGGGAAAATCTTGTAACGTGAGAGGAGACTGATGTCTAACTACTAATGAATGAAATAGAAAGAAGTGTTTGAACATGAAGACAAGCTCGCTCAGTCGAAGCGACTGGACTTTAGTTTTATCCCTATCCTTATTAACCTTCGTTCTCGGAACGAGTGAATTTGTCATCGTCGGCATTTTGCCTGATATCGCAAGCGGTCTATCCATTTCCATCGCGACAGCAGGAAGTCTCGTATCGGCATTCGCCATCAGCTTTGCCGTCGGCACGCCAATCACGATGTCCTTGACGAGCCATCTTCCAAAACGTAAATTGATGCTCGGCTTGACGATTCTCTTCACCGTCCTGAACTTATTAAGCAGTCTCGCTCCCATGTATGAGTGGTTACTCGTCTTGCGCATGCTGACGGCCGTCGTCACAGGTGTCTTGATCTCGCTTGCCATGCTCGTCGCCAGCGAGAGCGTCCCTCCGGCAAAACGGGGCGTGGCCGTGTCCTTTATTTTCGGTGGCTTTACAATGGCCAACGTGTTCGGGGTTCCGATCGGAACGTTCATCGGACAACAGGCAGGATGGGAGTCCACGTTCTGGTTGACGACTCTGCTCGGTGCAGTCGCCTGGATTGCCATTTATCGTGTCTTGCCGAATCAATTGTCTCAAGAAAAAGCATCACTCCGTGAACAAATGGCACTCCTGACGAATCCACGTATCTTGATCGCCTTCTTAATTCCGGCGTTCGGTTTCGGGGCGACGTATGTCGTATATACGTATCTCGTACCGATTTTAAAAGATGTACTCGGTGTACCGGTCGCTTGGGTCAGTCCGATTTTATTCGCCTACGGATTCATCTCGATCTTCAGTAATATCGCTGCCGGAAAGATCGCCAGTCACAATCCGATCGGACGCTTACGGTTCGTCTTTCTCGTCCAGGCATTCGTCCTGGCCGCGTTATTCGTGACGACGTCGAATGTGACGCTCGGTCTCCTCAATATCGCCCTCATGTCGTTCATGGCGATTTTATTGACGACATCGACTCAGATTTATTTGATCGATTTGGCGGAGAAGTTCAATCCGAACGCCAAAGGTCTCGCCTCATCACTTATGCCTGTGGCGAGTAACGTCGGAATCGGACTTGGTTCCGCTCTTGGTGGTGTCGTCTACGCGACGAGCCCTATCATGACGCTCGCGCTCGTCGGTGGTTTGGTCGCCCTCGTCACAGCCGGGTTGACCGCAGTCAGTTATTCACTCGATCAACGCTAAAACGTGCACACCTCGATGAAGGTGCGCACGTTTTTTATAACCATTCGAGAATCGCCGATAGGACTTCGTCGAGTTGTTCTTTCGATGTGAGCGGACTTTCCTGATCGCCTTTTTGTGGACCATACATTCCGAAGTTGGCATGATTCCCGCCTTCGATTTGTACGAATTGACTATCGGCAGGTAGGTCGCTTCGACTCGCCTCGATGTCTTCCGGGACAGCCAATCCATCCAACTCACCCGAGATGGATAGCACGCGTAAGTCACTATCGACCATCGAGCTGATCGGATATGATGCGAGGAAAATGACACCTTCTACCGACTCTTGATGCTCAAGCGCGTAACCCGACGCCGCCGAACCTCCGAGTGAATGACCGGCTACGATCCAGCGTTCAATCTCCGGATGTGCCTCGATGATTGGATCGGCTGCGTCGATATCTAAAATGCCTAAGTTGAGTCGAAGCGACGGAATGGCGACGAAATACCCTTCCTCGGCTAAACGTGTTCCATAATACGCATACGCCTCTTTCTCCACTTTCGCCCCTGGATAAAGAATGATTCCGACCTCACTCGTCGGATCTCCAAACTCGAGACGGTTGTCGACCACTTTCCCCTCTTCGGCATACCGTGTCGCTTCATCGGTCGGTTCGTACGTGAACTGCGTCCAAATTAAAAAGCCTGCTACCGCGATGATTAGCAATCCTACGATTGAGAGTGCGGTCCACTTGAAGAATTTCTTCATTATATAGCCTCCATTTGCATCCACTTCATCATAACGTTACACTAATAAGAAAAAGCATGATCAGGGGGACACCATGACCAGAAGTAATATAACCACGACGATTCAGTGGTTTATTTTTATTTTAGCTACAAATATTGTACCACCACTCTCCATCGCCGCCTTGTTTGAACTGTCACCAGATGAGACGATGACCTTTATATCCCGCTCACTTTTCATCTTCGCACTCTTCAGCATCATTCAGACGTTGCTCGGCCATCGCCTCCCGATACTCGAAGGACCTGCCGGCATTTGGTGGGGTGTCTTCACCTTATACGCCTCCATCGGTCCCGCTCTATATGGAAGTCAGCAAGAGACGCTGCAGGCACTCGGATTCATGCTGTTTTTGAGCGGAATCCTCGGTGTGTTGTTGACCGTCACCGGCATCTTAAGACGCATGCTCGCCCTGTTTACACCGCAAGTGCTCGGCGTCTATATGATTTTGCTCGTCCTTCAATTATCAGGGGCCGTCATTAAAGGTGGATTTGGGGTGACGGAAGACGGAATCAATATCATTCAGGCCGTAGCGACGGCTGGGCTCGTCTTGTTCGCACTCACGCTCGAGCAAAGTCGCTTTAAACAATATGGACTCGTCATGACGCTATTCGTCGGGTTCGGCTTGTTCCATTTACTCGACCTTGGAAATCCAATCGTTCGTTCGGAATCCTTCTTCCTCGTACCCGAACTTCTTCCGTTCGGAAATTGGGTGTGGGATTGGAACTTGTTACCGACGGCTTTCGTCATCACCCTACTTCTCATGACGAACGTCCTTGCGAACATCAAGTTGATTGAGCGCATCGTCAGTTCTCGCGAAAAACGAGAAATCAAAGGAAACGTTCCCGCATCGGGTGTCGCCAGTGGCGTCAGTCAAATCGTGGCTGGTCTGTTCGGCACACCGGGTCCTGTCGCCATCTCCGGGACAGCTGGTTTCCTCTCTTCGACGGAGAGCGTCCAGCGTGCTCCGCATTTGGTTGCCCACGCCCTCATGATGGGGTTAGCACTCATCGGTCCATTCGTCTCGTTGATTGCGAGCATCCCGGCCGCTGTCGGTTATGCAATCGTGACACCGCTCATTGCAACGATGATCATCATCGGAATCAATGAGGCGGCCTTTGAATTGAAGCAGTCCACGGCATCTCTCACAGTCGGACTCCCGCTCGTCATCGGTGCCGGGGCGATGTTATTACCACCCGGTTCAATGAATGACCTGCCACCGCTTCTTGCGACCGTCTTCTCTAACGGGCTTGTTCTCGGAACAATTGTCGCCTTAACAACTGCCATCTTAAGTAAAATCAAGGATTGAAAAAAAGAACTGGCCATATTGGTCAGTTCTTTTCACGTACATGCATATGGTAACGGGCATCGTGCGGTAAAACAGCGCCTTCTTCTTGTTCGAAATGCGCACGGTCTTTCCAATAACGAACGACTGACGAAGTATCACGATGCAGGGCGCGTTGTAGCGCTTGTTTTGCCGTGACAGGCGTTTCGTCATCGTTTGTCAATTCAAGTCCCATCAGTTTATAACCGATTGTTTGTCCACCCCGACTCATTTGCCAGGCTTCCATGGCATATGTCAGTAGTGTCGGTGTGATGACCGCATGCACGAACTCGCTCTTTACTTTCTTTCGCACGAGCTGTTCTACGCCCACGCTGACAAGACCTGCAATGACACTGTCAATCATGACTGCTTTGGTTCGTTTTTTTGTCAATGGATTCATCGGCTCATCCTCTGCATCATCCCTGACGTCAACACTTCGATTCCTTCGCCTTCTTCAGACGCCATAATCAAGGCACGCGCGACATGAAGCGCCTGAATCGGTGCGACTTCCGGTGTCTTCTCAAGCAAGATTGACTGGAACGGTCGACTGATGACCTCGGCCGCCTTCTCCCCGAAGCGGAATGAATCACGCTCTCCGAGTAACAGAGAAGGACGGGCGATAATCAAGTGATGGAAGTTGAAAATACGTAACGCGTTCTCAAGCTCCCCTTTCACACGGTTGTAAAAGAAAGTCGAACGCAACGATGCGCCTTGTGCCGATACGACCGCATAGCGCGTCGCACCGTGTGCCTTGGCGACACGGGCGACTTCAAGTGGTAATTCTAAATCAACTTGTTTGAACGCTTCTTGCGAGCCAGCTACCGCAATCGTTGTGCCGAGCGCACAGTACACGTCGTCGATCTGTGGAAGGGATGAATCCATCTCCTCGAAACCGACGATCTCATGTAACTTCGGATGTCTCCAACGCTTCGAGCGACGGACAACGATCCAGACAGCATCATAACGGTCACTCTCTAACAACTGTTCAACCAATTCGCGGCCAATCAAACCGGTCGCGCCTACGACAAGTGCAGTTTTCCCCATTCGTGACTCCTCCTAGACTACTATTTCCTTCAGTCTAGCTGACTTGCCGTTCCTCGGCAATGATTGTCCCGGGACGGAATCGGTCCATCATACTGAAAAATCCGTTCAATGCGAGCGCCGTGAATGAACCTGCCACGATAGCACTATCCGTGAACAACTGCAGCCACTCCGGCATGTTTGCGACGATGGCTGGATTGGCGGTAATACCGAGCCCAACACCGATTGAGAGGGCAATGGTGATCAAGTTCTCGTTTTTCGAAAAATCGACCTGGCTCAGAATTCGAATGCCGGAAGCAGCGACCGTTCCGAACATGACGAGCATCGCTCCCCCAAGCACAGGTTTTGGAATCAATGTCGTGAACGTAGCGACTTTCGGAAGGAAGCCGAGCAAGATGAGCAATCCACCTGTCCAGAAGATGACACGGCGCGATTTTACACCTGACAATTGAACAAGTCCGACATTTTGACTGAACGTCGTGTACGGGAAGCTGTTGAAAATCCCTCCGAGAATCGTTGCGACACCTTCCGCACGATACCCTTTCGTCAATTCGTTCGCACCAATCGGCTTTTTCGTGATATCGCTGAGCGCCAAGAATACACCTGTCGATTCAATCATCGAGATAATGGCGACGAGCGTCATGACGAGGATCGCGGACACATCAAATGTCGGCATCCCAAAGTAGAACGGTTGAACCATTTGGAACCAACCCGATTCCCGGACAGGACTGAAATCGACGAGACCGAGCGAAGCAGCAACCCCTGTTCCGATGAGGACGGCAAAGAGGACAGCAGCGGCGCGTGTGAAGACGGTCCCGACACGGTTCAAGACGAGAATGAGTAAAATCGTAAAGCCACCTAATCCTAGATTCTGCATCGATGCGAATCCAGGCTCACCTGGCATCCCGCCACCGATGTCATTGATGGCGACCGGAATCAGTGAGAGACCAATGATCGTCACGACCGAACCGAGAACGACCGGCGGGAAGAAACGTGCGAGCTTCCCGACAAATCCGGAAATGAGGATAACAATGATTCCACTGGCAATCAACGCGCCATAAATGGCCGTAATTCCATTTGCGCTTCCAATCGCGATCATCGGACCGACCGCCGTGAACGTACATCCGAGGACGACCGGCAATCCGACACCCGTAAAGCGTGTCGTCCATACTTGTAATAACGTCGCCACCCCACACATGAATAAATCAATTGCGACAAGATAGGCGAGTTCGGTTGGACCAAGCCCGATGGCACCCCCGACGATGAGTGGAACGATTGCCGCTCCCGTGTACATGGCGAGCAGATGCTGAAATCCGAGACTTGCTGTCTTGAATGTATTCATCGAACGACCTCCACGAACGAGATATGGTCTTTCTCTAATTTCGCGACGCGCGCTAGCGATTCGACGCGATAACCACGCTCAATCAATTTATCGCGCCCTGGTTGGAACGATTTTTCGATGACGATGCCAACACCTGCGATTTCTGCACCTGCCGCTTCGACGAGTTGTGTCAGTCCGAGTGCCGCTTCCCCATTCGCGAGGAAGTCATCGATGACGAGAACACGTTCGCCTGGTAAGACGAAGCGTCTGCTCAAGCTAATCCGATTCGTCTCCTGTTTCGTGAACGAATAAACATCCGCTTCGACGAGGTCGTCTTGGAGCGTCAGCGATTTCCGCTTACGCGCGAATACAAACGGGACGCCCATCTCAAGCGCCGCCATCATTGCTGGGGCAATCCCACTCGATTCGAGTGTGACGATTCGGTCGATTTGAGCGTCTTTGAAACGTTCTGCGAACTCTTTGCCGATGGCTTGCATAAGTACCGGGTCGACCTGATGATTCAAGAAGGCATCGACTTTCAACACTTGGTCGGAAAGGGCCCGACCTTCTTCACGGATTTTGTCTTTTAACTGCTTCATTGTTTTCCCTCCAATAAAAAATGCGATTCGTCACCCCTCATCGGGAGGCAACGAACCGCATGGAAATCAACGATAGCATACGACAAGCGCCACCCGTAGTCGAACCATTTACGGTAGTTCGGTAGAGACTTGCGGACCATATTTCCGCTGATATACGAGTGCGAATCTATTTATTTAAGATAAACTTTATTGTAGACGAGCTGACGAGAAATGCAATAGGTTGCAATCAAACGGCGAAATGTTCGATTTTTCTGAAACTGCTGTATACTGTATGTATTGGATATGAGAGAGGAGCCTTGCCCTTATGAAGTTATTCGTATTAGGCGCAACCGGTCGGACCGGACATCAATTCATCGACCAAGCCATCGAGCACGGTCATGACGTCACCGCGTTCGTACGTGAACAGAAAAAGTTGATTCGGACCCCACAACTTGAAATCATCGAAGGCGACTTATATGACATCGATGCGTTAACAGAAGCGATGCACGGTCATGATGCGGTCATCAGCTGTCTCGGAACGGATTTGAGCGATCCGGACTTTTTAGCGAGTGTCACGGACAAGCTCGTCCCAGCGATGAAGACGAATGGCATCTCACGCGTCGTCTATTTGGCTTCAGCCGGGATCGACAATGAGATACCGGGACTTGCCGGGAAAGCCATTACGTTCATGCTCCGGAAGCCGCTCCGTGATCATCGGGCAGCCGTGGACTTGTGGCGAAATTCGTCATTCGATTATACGATTGTACGACCGATGCAATTGACGGACGGCCCCCGCACCTCGACGTATCGAACGGCCATCGATGAAGTGCCAGAGAACGGGAAACACATCTCACGGGCAGACGTCGCCCAGTTCATGCTTCATGCGATTGAAGAACAGGAACACGTACGGGAGTCAGTCGGACTGGCGTACTAATTTGATCCAATTCATGCTACAATATCGGGTAGTTTACTTTGAAAGGAACGAAAACGAATTATGAGTATATTAACGGTACAAAACTTGAGCCACGGCTTTGGTGACCGCGCTATTTTGAACGATGTCTCTTTCCGCCTCTTAAAAGGAGAGCATATCGGTCTCGTTGGAGCGAACGGTGAAGGAAAATCGACGTTCATGAACATCATCACACGCAAACTGCAACCGGATGAAGGGAAAATTGAATGGGCGAAAAACGTCCGTGTCGGTTACCTCGATCAACACGCGGTGCTTGAGCGCGGGATGACGATTCGTGACGTCTTGAAAGGTGCTTTCCAATACCTGATCGACATGGAGACGCGCATCGGCGAACTCTACATGGAGATGGGCGACGCGACACCGGAACAGATGGAAGACATGCTCGCGGAGGTTGGTGAGCTTCAAGAAACGCTCGACTCGAACGATTTTTACATCATCGATGCGAAAGTAGAAGAAGTCGCACGCGGTCTCGGTATTTTAGACGTTGGTCTCGACCGTGACGTCACGGACTTGTCAGGTGGACAGCGTACGAAAGTATTGCTCGCAAAATTACTTTTAGAGAAGCCAGATATCTTGCTCCTCGATGAGCCGACCAACTATTTGGATGAAGTGCATATCGAGTGGTTGAAACGCTATCTTCAAAACTATGACAATGCCTTCATCTTGATCTCCCACGATATCCCGTTCTTAAATAGTGTCATCAACTTGGTCTACCATATGGAAAACCAAGAGTTGAACCGCTATGTTGGGGACTATGACAAGTTCATGGAAGTGTACGAGATGAAGCGTTCGCAACTTGAAGCCGCCTATAAGCGTCAGCAAGCCGAAATCGCGGATTTGAAAGACTTCGTTGCCCGAAACAAAGCGCGTGTGTCGACACGAAACATGGCGATGTCACGTCAGAAGAAACTCGATAAGATGGATGTCATCGAATTGAGTGCGGAACGTCCGAAACCAGAATTCCGCTTCTTGCAGGCACGTACATCGGGGCGCCTCATCTTTGATGCGAAAGGTCTCGTCATCGGATACGATGAGCCACTCTCACGTCCGCTCGACCTTCAGATGGAGCGCGGTCAAAAGATTGCCCTCGTCGGAGCGAACGGAATCGGGAAGACGACGCTCTTGAAGAGCTTACTCGGCTTGATCAACCCGCTTGAAGGGACAGTCGAACGCGGTGAGTTTCTTGAGATGGGTTACTTCGAACAGGAAGCCGCATCAAGCAACAACACGTGTATCGAAGAGATTTGGAGCGAATTCCCATCACTCAACCAACAGCAAGTACGCGCGATGCTCGCGAAATGCGGTCTCATGACGAAGCACATTGAAAGTAAAATCTCTGTCCTCAGTGGTGGAGAAAAGGCGAAAGTACGTCTTTGCAAACTCTTAAACAACGAAACGAACTTACTCTTACTCGATGAGCCGACGAACCACTTGGACGTCGACGCGAAGGAAGAGTTGAAGCGTGCGTTGAAAGAGTACAAAGGAAGCGTCCTCCTCATCAGTCACGAACCAGAATTCTATGAGGATATCGTCACAGACGTCTGGAACTGTGAATCGTGGACGACGAAAGTATTCTAATTCAGTAAAGGACGTGTCGTATGGCTGGCCCAATTCAAACGAATGAACGGATTATTTTGTATGACATTATCCGAGGGTTTGCCCTCTGCGGCATTTTCCTCGTCAATATCCCGAGCATGCTCGGGAGCGACTGGATGTTTGGTCGTCCCGACTATTACGGGAACGACTTGTTCGTCCGCACGCTCTTTGACTTGTTCGTGCAGACGAAGTTTTATACGATTTTCTCCCTCTTATTCGGGATCGGCTTTTCGATTTTCCTCGAGCGTTCTTACGCTCGTGGCGAATCGGTCAGTCGTTACATACGCCGTATTGCGATTCTTTTCTTATTCGGTCTCGCGCATTTGGCGATTTGGTCAGGTGACATCTTACATACGTATGCGATGTGGGGCTTATTGCTTCCTCTCTTTTATGGGTTGAGTAACCGCGCGATATTGACATGGGCGTGGAGTTTATTGATTGGAAGTTTCTTACTATTCAATGTTGCCCCTATCTATGTAGAGTGGGCTTTTGGATACATGTATTTAGGAGAGTCGTTCCCGAGGGTCTTTAATTCAGGCTTCGGTCCTTGGCTAGACTATCGATTCGACAACGAGATTTTTACTATGATTCAAAATTCACTTTTTGTCGGAATCGAGATTCTCGGTCTGTTCTTACTCGGTCTCTTCATCGGACGGGAACGAAAGCTTCTGACTTGGAGTATCCAAGGATTGACCCGGACTGCTGCTATCTGCGCAATAGCAGCCATACCATTCTGGGGAATCATCATCTGGCATCATTACGGTGATGGCGCCTCTTATATGTCCACGAACTCAGCAGCCGTATGGATTTCCGGAAAACTGCTCGCTACAACGTACATCTGCCTGTTCACCATCGCCGTTCGAAAAGGTCGGACGTTCGCCCCGCTTCAAGCACTCGGACGAATGGCACTCACGAACTATCTGACACATACGTTGATCATTGTCTTGCCAGTGATCGCACTCGGGGCGTACGGGGCGCTTTCCTTAACCGAAGGTCTATTCCTCAGCATCGCCATTTTGATTGCGCAGTCGTTCTTCTCGATGTGGTGGCTAAAGACTCACCGCTACGGACCGTTTGAGAAGCTATGGCGTCTCGGAACATACGGACGACAAACAAAATCATCCTAAGATCGGACTTCATTGTCCGGTCTTTTTTAAACAAAAACTGCAGACGAATGAACGTCTGCAGTTCCGCTCGAGGCCACGGCTTCGAGTTTTTATTTTGTTGCCGCTTCCGTTAAGAATGGCACGATTTGCTTCTTACGTGAGACGACGCCAGGAAGTGTCGCCAATCCGTTTTGAAGGGTCACGTTGAACGCTTGTTCGAAGAGTTCGGGTTTTGGTCCGACAACGATGGCTTCCGAATCGTTCGTCAAAATGTTCGTGATGGCGAATACGAACAAGTCTAAGTTTTTCGCCGCAACCGTTTTGGCAATCGCCGCCTCGACTTCCGCTTTACGGTTCAAGACATCGTTCGCATCGACCGTGTTCACTTGTGCGATTTCGACACGATAGTCGCCCATCGCGAATTCTTTCGCATCGAGTGAGATGAGTTCTTCAATCGTTTTTTGGCTAAGGTCCGCACCGGCTTTGAGCATCTCAAGACCGTATGTTTCTGCATCGACGCCAGCAATCTCCGCAAGTTCTTTCGCTGCTTTGATATCTTCACCTGTGCATGTCGGCGATTTGAAGAGAAGCGAGTCTGAGATGATGGCGGAAAGCATTAAGCCGGCCATATCCGCTGCGATTTCGACACCATGCTCTTTATACAACTTCAACAAGATTGTCGCCGTACATCCGACTGGCTCCGCACGATAGTAGAGCGGGTCTGCCGTTTGGAAGTTTGCGATACGGTGGTGGTCGATGACCTCAAGGATTCGCACGTCTTCAATCCCGTCCGCACTTTGTTGGAACTCGTTATGGTCAACCAAGATAACTTCTTCCGCCTCACCTTTCACGCTTTCAATCAAGCGTGGTGCTTTCACACGGAAGTGATCGAGCGCATATTGTGTTTCGCCGTTCACTTCACCGAGACGGACCGCTTCTGCGTCCATCCCTAATTTCTTTTTCAACTCGGCATAGGCGAGCGCTGACGTGATTGTGTCGGTATCTGGATTTTTATGTCCAAAGACTAGTACTGTACTCATGTCTCATTCTCCTCACTAAATAGTTTTCCCCTATCCATTATAACGTCCACGGCATTTCTTTCAATTCCCAAACAAAAAGAGCCGTGTCGGCTCTTATGCTTGTTCATCTTCATCTGTCTCTTCGAGGTCGGAATGATCTCCTTTTGAATCTTCTTCATGGGAGATGTCCGGCTGATCTCGCTTCAACTTTTCTTTTTCTTCTTGTTCACGCTTTTCTTTGTCTGACATATCGTGTCATCCTTTCGAAAATCCGACTTGTCATAATCTGTTCCCCAAGCCAGATTTCGTCAAACGACATTTCACTAAACGTAAACAAACTGAAACGTCAGGCCTGCACGAAGACGATTTCTTCTCCGCGAAGTTCGACTTTCACGTCTTGTCCTTGGAACAACCACTCATCTTGTTCCGCCACGACAAAACGAATGCCGTCTTCTTCGGTCTCAACAGCCGCATTGTTCACGTCTTCTGTGATGACCCCGACAGAAAAACCGTGCGTCAAGTCTGTCGAACCCCCATACTTTGCAAACAAACGAACCGTTTGGCCTGCTTCGACTTCCATTTCTTCTTTAAACCATTGGAGCGCTTCTTCTGTTACTTGAATCTTCATAACATCTCCTCCTCTCGACTACTCCTTTCATTCTAAACGTTTCAAAAGAGTCGAGCGAGGAAGTTGCCTAAAGTGTTGTGCCAACTTGATAGCTCACCGTCATGCCATGCGTCTCCGGTTGCGCACCATTCATTTCAGCGAGCGTCGTTTCAAATAAACGTCGCCCGATTTCTTCATTCGGTGAGAGCATCGTCGACAGTCCGAATGCATGACCGATCGGATGTCCGTCAAACCCGAGCATGGCGACTTCCTGAGGAATCTTGATGTCTCGCCGTTGCATCTCTCCTAAAAATCCGAGGGCGACATAATCGGACGAGAAAAAGAGCGCTCGAGGACGCTCTTTTTGAGAGAGGAACGTTTCAGCTAGCCGAATACCGTCCTCACTCGTCAAATAGCCCGTCCAAATCCATTGCTCACGCGCATGCGCTACTTCATCGAAATAGGCTTGCTGACGCGCAAGGGAACTCGGACTATGGCTTCTTGACAAGATGATTCCAATCTCTTCGTATCCGTATTGCTGTAACACACGAATACCTGATACGAACGACGCGTAATGATCGACATGGATCGACGAAATTGTCTCCGGTGCACCGACGGTCGCCACAGCAATCGGTCCGTACACGCGATATGTCTCCATTTCCTTAAAGGACATCTCATGAGACAAGACGATCGCCCCATCGACTTCACGGTGCTTCAATAAATCGAGCGCTTGTCGTTCCTCGCTCATTTTATACTCCGTCTGCCACATGACGAGGCGATAATCGTGCTCGAGCGCCGCCTTGGCGAGCCCATTAACGAAGAAACCGTAATAAGGATGATTCATATAAGGTAGGATGACGACGATTCGTTGCGTCTTCCCTGTCGACAACGTCAACGCTTGTTGATTTCGCAAATACCCGAGCTCCTTCATTGCCGCATGTACACGGGTTCGTTTTTCTTTCGATACGTACGGATGCTCGTTCAGGACGCGTGAGACCGTCGTCACCGAAACGTCAGCGTGCTTCGCGATATCTCGAATGTTTGCCATTCATCTCACCTCAACTTGTAAGCCTTTGCATATAGTGTACCCACTCTGCTTGCTGACTGTCACCTCTTTCGACGACTTGACAACGAATCGCTTGAACGAGACGGAAGCGCTCCTCTAACGGCAGATGAAGAAACTCTTCACGGAAACGAGTACACAACATTTTCCCAAACGGTGTGTACAACTGATTGATGACGAGCTCGTATACGATTCCACAGCACCATGTTTTCCACGTTGTCGGTTTCATATCGGTTCCCCTCCCTTTGTCTATACCGTATCTTCTGAAACGCGTTTCAGAGCAAGCATCTTTTTTAATAAAGTTTATTTCCGAACATTATTTGTCTTCAAATTTCATTTTTCATGTTTTTTACTCAAAACAATTGACGGGAATCAAACATTTTTGTATAGTCATCAAGTTGAAAACGTTAATTTAAGAATTTTCCTCAATTAATGTTCGGAAATAGACTGAAATAAGGAGTTTTATCGATGAATATCTTTCAATTAAAACAACATGGTACGAATGTTAAACAGGAAGTGACTGCTGGGATCACAACGTTCGTGACGATGGCGTACATCTCTGTCGTCAACCCAGCGATTCTATCTGACGCAGGGATTCCGTTCGCACAAGCATTCACGGCGACAATTATTGCCATCCTCATCGGAACAGGCTTGATGGCGTTTTATGCGAACTTACCGATCGCTGTAGCACCCGGGATGGGGCTCAATGCATTCTTCGCTTACACGCTTGTCGCTCAAGAACAGATTGCCCCGTCCGCCGCGCTCGGTGTCGTCTTCGTCTCGTCCGTCTTCTTCTTGATTTTGTCGCTCTCTCCAATTCGGACGAAGTTGATTCAAGCGATTCCGACTTCGTTGAAGCATGCCATCACGACCGGAATCGGTCTTTTCATCGCTTCACTCGGATTAAAACTATCAGGTTTGATCGTTGCTGATGAAGCGAACTTGGTGCGTCTCGGTGACGTGTCTTCTCCAGAAGTACTACTTGTACTCGGTGGTTTGATCGTCTCGGCACTCCTCTTTTCACGAAACGTACCCGGTTCTTTACTCATCGGGATGGTACTCACGGGGATTGCAGCATACTTCATGGATATCTTAAAAATCGATGGTGTCACGGCGATGCCAACACTTCCGGAAGGGCTCATGG
The DNA here is from genome assembly GCF_018617145.1 of Exiguobacterium sp. s75. Classification (GTDB taxonomy): domain Bacteria; phylum Bacillota; class Bacilli; order Exiguobacteriales; family Exiguobacteriaceae; genus Exiguobacterium; species Exiguobacterium profundum. The sequence continues at coordinate 214,037 of NZ_JACSJQ010000002.1, read as the reverse complement.
TCAACCCCGTGACGGCATTTAGTGATGTCATTCAATACGGTTTGTTCGGTGCTGTCCTCTCGTTCTTCCTCGTCACGCTTTTTGATACGACAGGTACGCTTGTCGGTGTCGGAAAACAGGCAGGTCTCTTAAAAGAAGATGGAACAATTGAGAATGGTCACCGTGCACTCTTTGCCGATTCACTTGCCACAATGGGTGGATCACTCGTCGGAACGAGCCCGTCTACGGCATACATCGAGTCTGCTGCCGGTGTCGCGCAAGGTGGACGTACAGGGCTCACGACGGCCGTCGTCGCCGGATTGTTCGGATTGACACTCTTCTTCAGCCCACTTATCGGCGCCATCTCTGGCGTTGCGGCGATTACGGCTCCTGCACTCATCATCGTCGGGGCACTCATGTTGACGAACGTCCGGTACATCGACTGGAGCGACTTCAGCGAATACTTCCCCGCGTTCATGACGATTTTGATCATGCCTTTGTCAGGAAGCATCGAACGCGGAATCGCCTTCGGGTTCATCTTGTACCCGATCTTCAAAGCAATGAACAAAGAGACGGTTCACCCGCTCATCTATTTGTTCGGCGCACTCTTCATCTTGGAAATGTTCTTCCTATAAGTTAGACAGAAGATCCTCGTCATGTGTCGAGGATTTTTTTCTGTTATACGTACTTACTACCTGTTTTATATCAGAAACGAGATGAATATCGGTTCAGTGAGATACGTTATCAATTAGACAGGATTTTACAAATAAATCAGTTTTTCTCCCCATTTTTCTGTCACTTTCCTACGCTTTATGAAATAATGACGTTGAAATCGTTATCATCAGAAGAAAGAAGGAATGGCTATGCCGAATGTAGCTTTATTCGTCACTTGTTTATCTGATACGTTGTTTCCATCCGTCGGACAAGCGACAGTCGAACTACTCGAACATTTAGGGTGCGAGGTGACGTTCCCCTTTGAGCAGACATGCTGTGGGCAGCCTGCCTACAACAGCGGCTATCATGAGGAGACGAAAAAGGTTGCCAAGCACATGATTGAAACATTTGAACAAGCAGATGCAGAATATATCGTCGGACCATCGGGGTCGTGTGTCATGATGATGCGCGACTACCCGCATTTGTTCCAAGATGATCCTGTGTGGGGTCCTCGCGCTGAAGCGCACGCCGCCAAAACGTTCGAACTGACACAGTTCATCGTCGATGTGCTCGAAGTCACTGATGTCGGTGCCAAGTTTCCCGCCAAAGCGACCTATCATGCGTCTTGTCACATGACCCGCCTCCTCGGAATCGAAGCAGCTCCCGGAAAGTTGCTCGGAAACGTCGATGGACTGACGATGGTCCCCCTCGCGAACGTACATAACTGTTGCGGGTTCGGTGGGACCTTCTCCGTCAAGATGCCAGATGTGTCGGTGCAGATGGTAGATGAAAAAGTCGATTCCATCTTACAGTCAGGCGCAGAGGTGTTGATCGGAGCGGATGCGTCATGTCTGATGAACATCGGCGGACGTCTTCATAAACAGGGACATCCGATTAAAGTGATGCATATTGCCGAAGTGTTGAACGAAGGAGTGAAGCAAGCATGAGCATGGGGATTCGATTGGATGAGAAGTTTCAAGATCGACGAAAAGATGGAATCGAAGATGCGTTCATGCGGCAGGCCGTCAGTTCGGCTCAAAACCGTCTACGGGATGGCCGGTTGAATGCTGCAGGTGAACTCGGGGACTGGGAAGCGTTTCGCGACCATTCGGAAGAAATTCGTCAACATGTGCTGGAACATCTGGACTATTACTTATATCAATTGAGCGAGAATGTCTCAAAACGTGGTGGAAGCGTCTTTTTCGCGGAGACACCGGAAGAAGCGAACCGCTACATCCGAGAAGTCGTCCGGTCGAAACAAGCCAAACATGTCGTGAAATCGAAATCGATGGTCACGGAAGAAATCGGCTTGAACGAGGCACTTCAGGAAGAAGGATGTACTGTCGTCGAATCCGATCTCGGTGAATGGATTTTACAACTCGACGAAGATCCACCGTCTCACATCGTCGCCCCGGCCCTGCATAAAGACCGCGACGCTGTGCATGAGACGTTCACTGCCCACGGCTACAGCGGGTCGAACGATCCGACTGAACTTGGACGCTATGCACGACAAGAACTACGAAAAGACTTTTTGAAGGCAGAAGTCGGCATCACCGGCTGTAATTTCGCCATCGCAGAGAGTGGAGCCGTCGGGCTTGTGACCAACGAAGGGAACGGACGCATGGTGACGTCGCTCCCTGATACGGTCATCTCTGTCATGGGCATGGAACGCGTCGTCCCGTCTTATGAAGAGTTCGAGGTGCTCGTCAACATGCTTTGTCGAAGCGCGGTCGGTCAGCGACTCACGTCATACATCACGACGTTCGCCGGGACGCGCGCGGTCGGTGAAGTCGATGGACCAGAAGAGTTCCATCTTGTCATCGTCGACAACAAGCGTTCTGGTATTCTCGGGACACAGTTCCAATCGGTGTTGCAATGCATCCGCTGCGCGGCCTGTATCAACGTCTGTCCCGTCTATCGCCATATCGGTGGTCACGCGTACGGGTCAATCTATCCAGGTCCGATTGGTGCCGTCTTGGCTCCGCTTCTTGACGGATACGAGAACTATAAAGAACTCCCCTATGCGTCGAGTCTCTGTGGCGCCTGTACGGAGGCGTGTCCTGTAAAGATTCCGCTGCATGAGCTGTTGATTGAACATCGACGCGTCATCGTAGAGGAGAAAAAGCAATCACCTTTCGTGGAGCGGATTGCGATGAAAGGATTTGCCGTCACCGCTTCGAGTCCATTCTTATTCGAAGCAGCGGAACATGTCGCACCGTTTGCGACATCACCGTTCGCCACCTCGGGTCAGATTGAGAAAGGGCTACCGGCTTGGACGGACTCGAAAGACTTGCCGCAGCCGAACAAACAGACCGTCCGAGATTGGTTCAAGAAACGGGGGAATGCCTGATGAATCCTGGTACAATCACAAACCGTGAGGACTTTCTACAACGAATCGCCAAGCAACTCGGTCGTGAGGTCAAGCTCACGCCGCCAAAACGGGAATATACACATCGTCCGCAAGATGAGGTGTTGAAAGACGCGAGTGAAGAAGAGCTGCTCGAGACGTTCCGCATGGTCGCGACCCGAATCCATACCGATTTAGTGGAATGTGAATCTGCGAAGCTTGATGATACGCTTCGCCTCTTGATTGAACGCTATCATGGCGCACGGATTCTCGCAGAAAACGATGAGCGAATTTCCGCTTGGGCACCTACAACAAGTGAGACGTTTGATTGGTGGGATTCGTCACAACCCGAAGCGAGTCGAGAGCTTGCCATTCGAGCGGACATCGGCATCACGATTGCGGATGCGGCATTTGCGGAAAGTGCGACAATCGTCCAATATGCGAAGCCTGGTAGATCACGGACAATCAGTCTGTTACCACAAGACCATATCGCAATCATCCCGAAATCTGTCCTTGTCCCACGTATGACGCAAACGGCACAACAACTTGCCACACTCGACCGAGACGGTCTCCATTCCCCGAACGGTGTCAATTTCATCTCTGGTCCGTCGAACTCGGCCGACATCGAGATGAACCTCATCGTCGGCGTTCATGGTCCTGTTCGAGTCGCCTATGTGTTGGTACATGATTTATAAGTATAGCCCCTCCATCGATCGATGGAGGGGCTATGTTCATCCTGATACGGTGACGCTCCCATTTGAGCTCGTTAATTTCACTTCAATCGATCCGTCTCCAAATACGCACTCTTTCGACCGCTCTCCCAACACATCAACTTTCCCGTTTCGTGACTTCGCACGAATCGTCACATCTTCCGGACGTTCATCGACATGTAAGTCAATCTTCCCGTTGTTCGTCTTCAAGCGAATCGGTGCTTGAATCGCTTGTACGGAACAGTCTATCCGTCCATTAGAAGTTTTGGCATCGACCGCTCCCGTGACGTGATCGACATCGATTCGACCGTTCGAGGAATGGATGTTGATCCGCTCAAGCTGAGAATGTTTCGCTTCGACACGACCGTTTGAGGAATGAAGCTCCCAATCGTGCCCGTGACAGCTTGATGCGAGCACTTTTCCGTTCGATGTGCGCAGGACACCATGACGTGCTTGAATGTGATGTGCGACGATTCGACCGTTCTCACTCTCCACGTGGAAGCGTTCCGCTTGGAGATCTTGTACATCACTCGAACCGTGACGATTTTTCAATTGAATCTGATGATAGGCGTGATGAGGCAATTCAACCCGAAGTACAGGTGCCTTTGACCCGAACCATGAAAACAGGTCCGAAAGACCGAAACGACGTTCGGATTCAATCCGTATCTCTAGGGTGTCCCCGACGATATCCATCACGACCCCATGATCGGTCTCCGTCTCAAGCGTCGCATACGCATAACCGTCTTGTGATGGGGTGACGAACACTTGCGCATTTTGAACTTGAATGAGGACGCTTTGGAAGGCTACGTTCGAACTTTTGACCACCGCAGGCGGTCGCGTCGAGACCGATTCTTCAATATCGACAGAGGCGAGCAATTCCGATGCGAGTATTCTCGGTTCCCCTAACTCACGTGCCAATTCTTCGTCACTTCTTCCTTCTAATCGACCACTCGTGAAATATTCCGATACGTCTCGTAAAATATCAAGCCGATCTTTCACCTTCACGTTCATCAATAATTGTTCGAGCTCTGACAAGTACTGTTCTTCATTCATCTGTCGTCTCCCCCTCGGATTAAGTCATTGACACCGTTTGTGAATACGTTCCATTCCGTTCGCAATTCAACTAAGTGTTTGCGGCCCTGTTCCGTAATTTGATAGTACTTCCGTGGAGGTCCTTCTCCAGACTCCATTAAATACGTCGTGAAATAGCCCTCTGTCGTCAATCGACGCAACAACGGATAGACCGCACCTTCTGAAATGGCCACTTTGGCCGAAATCGCCTGAACGAGCTCATACCCATAGCGGTCTTGTTCCGCGACGAGTGCTAACACACACAGGTTAAGTACGCCCTTTTTGAATTGAGGATTCATCATCCCACCCCCTACTATACATAGAACAATAGCATACTATCCACTACTGTTCAATAAACAATAGCGTTCATTTCCTTGATTTCTCAATATCTAGCATCTGAAGAGTTGAATCTGTACAATGAAAGAACGACACTCGTAGGATATTAGTCACAGTCGGAATGTTCATCATTCTAGGAAGGAACGGTCTTTATGAAGTCATGGATTGACCAACGGATCGGGAGACAATTTTTATTCGTCTTCTACTTATTCATCGGACTGATCCTCCTCACGTCGCTTGCCGTATATGTGTATACGGAAAACCAAATCGAACAGACGACGTCATCGCTCGAGAACATCAGTGAACGACGCACGAATGCGACCGAGTTGTTCGAGACATGGCAGTCGATGCAATATGAAATGCGCGGATATGTCCTCCTTGGGGATGACGCGATGTTAGAACGTGTGCAAGATAAACAAGTCTTGATTGACGAACAGACCTCTTGGTTCGAACAGAACGCAGTGACCGAGAAAGAAAAAACGTACGCGAGCGATGCACGTACGCTGTTTGTCGCGTATCAGGAACGTGTCATGCCGAGTCTCGAACGTTATGTAGCACGAAAACGGGACGGTAGTGTAACCGAACCCTTCTTAAAGATGCCGACGCTCGGGAAAGTGAATCCACAACAAGAGCCACCGGCAGATCGTAAATTCAAAATCAATTCAAAAAGTGCCGCAGATATGAGTGCGAGCATCGTCGATATGGAGAGCGTCTTCACGGAATACCGGAACTCACTGAACGCAGAAGAGGATGCGCTCCGTGCTCAGCTTGCGACCCATACGAAGTGGGCACAGGCCTTTTGGCTCCTCTCTTTACTCGGTGTCCTCTTCATTCTCTTTATCGTCGCCCGTCCATATGTGAGACGCTTAACGGGTCAACTGCAAGAGTTGATTGAAAACAGCAAGCGCCTTGCCGGAGAGCGACAGCCGATGACACCGGCGGCCGCCCAATCTAAAAATGAAGTCGGGCAATTGACAACATCATTCCGGCAAATGGCTACATCTCTCACGGCACAACGCTATCGGATTGAAGAGGAGCGTGAGAAGACAGCGCGCCTCCTTCACTCGATTCGCGATGCCGTCATCTATGTCGAACACGCAACAAGTGAGAAAGTAGCAAACCAAGCGTTGTTCGTCTTATTCAATCAACCGATTACGCAGCGAAATGAAGTCGATTTATACCGTTTAGACGCTAGCCTTGAGGAGCTCGGACTGCAGGTCGACCAAAAGGATGCCTTTTTCGCGTTCATGGAACGATCATTCGATGGACAGTGTAAAGAAGAGAGCGTCACGTTCTCGATGAATCAGGAAGAGCGCTTCATTCAAATGTATGCGGAGAAGATTTACTTGCGAGGGACACGTCATGGGACGATGCTCGTTTTCCGTGACGTGACGCACGAGACCGAAGTCGACCGTCTGAAAACCGAACTCGTTTCGACCGTCTCTCACGAACTCCGGACTCCGCTCACAAGTATCATTGGATTCACTGAACTTCTTCGTTTCCGAAAACTTTCATCTGAACGTTCCGAAAAATATTTAGGAATGATTCATCAAGAGACATTACGTCTTGAAGACTTGATTTCGAACTTGCTCGATGTACAACGGATGGAGTCTGGACAACAGACGTACCATAACGAACCAGAGCGTCTGTCCGCTATTCTTGAGCAAGCGATTTCGGTGCATCAAGGCTCAAGCCAACATCATCACATCACGTTTGATTGCACGGAAGACGTCTATGTATACGGAGACCGGACGCGACTCAATCAACTCTTCATGAACCTCCTGCACAACGCCGTGAAGTATTCGCCTCGTGGTGGCGAAGTCCATGTCCGTGTCACATGTGAACGACCGGATTGGATTGACATTTCAATTGAAGATCACGGCATCGGGATTCCCCAAACCGCGCTACCAAAATTGTTTGACAAGTTTTATCGCGTCGACAATTCCGCCAGTCGAAAAATTGGAGGGACCGGTCTCGGTCTCGCGATTTGTAAAGAAATCGCTGAAGGTCACGGTGGAACGATTCACGCTACCTCAAACATCGGCAAAGGCTCCATTTTCACTGTCAGCCTTCCCAAGTCGGATATGACCAATCAAATGAGTAGCTAAACGAAAAGAGGGTGCATCATCGCACCCTCTTGTTTATTGGACTTTGTTCTCTGGACCAAATGACGGATAGAGCGAAAGCCCACCGTCCGCAAAGATGGTTGTCCCCGTCACATAGGACGACTCATCCGACGCGAGCCAAGCGGCAACGGCTGCGATTTGTTCCGGCTTCCCGATGACGTGAGATGGGATAAGCGCTTCTAATCCCTTCTTCTCTTCCGGGTCGCTCATCGTCTCTTCGTTGATTGGTGTATCAATCGCCCCAGGTGCGATCGCATTGACACGAATATGGTTCGGTGCATATTCGAGTGCGACGGATTTCGTGAACATTTTCACGCCACCCTTGCTGGCTGCGTAATGTGTATAACCTGGACGTGGGATGACTTCGTGAACAGAAGACATATTGATGATGTTCCCCTCGATTTCATGCTCCACGAAGTATTTTAAAGCAGCACGGACACCAAGGAACGTCCCGTTCAAGTTGACGTCGATAATCTGCTTCCAGTTATCAAACTCCATTTCATGCGTTTTTGCCTCGACTTGAACGCCGGCGTTATTCACGAAAATATCCATCTTTCCAAACTCAGAGATGGCTTTCTCAATCATCTTCTCCGCGAGTCCTTCTTCTGCGACGTCCCCTTTCACGGCGACGGCTTTCCCACCAGCTGCCTCGATGCCACGGATGACTTCCTCCATCTCTTTTTCACTGCTGCGGTAATTCAGGACAACGCTCATCCCTTCTTTTGCGTAACGTTCCCCGATGGCACGACCGAGCCCCTTCGAGCTGCCCGTGATGACCGCGACCTTACCTTTTAACTCTGGATAGTTTGCCATGTCAATTCCTCCTTCATCTTCTCGGGTTTAGTTCCCGCATTCCCCTCTTCATCAAACATGATTGGCTGCATTTTGAATATTTGAAACAAATCAACTATACTGAAACAAACTATTCGTTTTCAGGAAACGCCTGAAAGACGTTTGATCTTATACTCAATGGAGGTGACTCCCCGATTTTAGGGGGAATTGTTGGACAGTCCCATGTTACTCAGCTTACTCGTCGTCGCACTTTTAATCTTTTTGACTGCCTTTTTTGTGGCAGCCGAATTTTCAATTGTGAAAGTGCGTGGCGCTCGACTCGACCAGCTCGTGCTCGAAGGAAATAAGAAAGCGGTCAGCGCGAAAAAAGTCATCGAGAATATCGACGACTCCCTTTCTGCCTCACAGTTCGGAATCACGCTTTCTGCACTCGGTCTTGGGTGGATTGGTGCCGATCAAATCGAAACGTATATCCACACATTGGTCGAACAATTGAACATATCGCCTTCTCTCGTGACATTCTTGTCGTTTTTGATCGCCTTCTTATTGATTGCGTTCGTCCATGTCGTCATCGGTGAACTCGTGCCAAAAACGCTCGCGGTTCACGAAGCGGAGAAGTTGACGCTGCTCGTCGCACGTCCGCTCTACGTCTTCACAAAAATCTTCTATCCGTTTATTCGAGCATTGAACAGTATGGCTCGAATCACACTCCGTTTATTCGGGGTACAGACGACAGCGCAGGAAACGGCACACTCTGAAGAAGAATTGAAAATCATTATGACGGAAAGTTTCCGTAGTGGTGAGATTAACGAAAACGAATTGGCATATGTTCAAAATATCTTCTCCTTTGACGAACGGATCGCCAAAGATGCCATGGTACCACGAATGAACATGGTGACAATCGATGAAGAAGATACGATCGAAGAGATCATCGCCGTAGTGGAAGAGCACCAGTATACGCGTTATCCCGTCACACGAGATGGCGATCGCGATGACGTTCTCGGATTCGTGAATGCGAAACAACTCTTCACTGCCCAACTTTCAAAAAATGATGCACCGTTCGAGTCGTTCATTCATCAATTGCCGCTCGTCACCGAGTTCACACCACTTCAAGAAGCGATGGTGAAGATGCAAAACGCGCAGACGATGATGTGTCTCGTCATCGATGAGTATGGTGGGACGGCAGGACTGTTGACGATTGAAGACATTTTAGAAGAAATCGTCGGCGAGATTCGAGACGAGTTCGATCGAGATGAGCAGGCTGAAATTACAGAAGTCGCTCCGAAACATTACCGCCTTTCAGGACTCGTTTTAACGCAAGAACTGGAGGAACGGTTCGGCATCGAAATCGAGGATGACGTCGATACGGTCGGTGGTTTCGTTTTATCACAAAAAGCGAATGCGCGAACGGGGGAACGCTTCCTTCTACCTGGCAACCATGAACTGATTGTCAGTGAAGTCGATAACCACCGCATCGTCTTCGTCGACTTGATTCTCGCCTCTCATCAAGAGGAAGAACCACTGTCTGAATGATGCATCTTTCAAACCCTTCTCTAAAATATGGAGAAGGGTTTTTCACGTTTGCACCGAACTGTCGCTATATTTTCGCCTCTTCCCGTGATATACTGCACATATGTTGCTTATTTGAGTGTCACCCACTCAATGACACAACATCACCGAAACATGGCGAGATGTTCGGTTTAAACAGAAAGAAATAGAAAGAAGGTTACGCATGGAACGCAAACTATTTTTGATTGACGGTAACTCCATGCTGGCCAGTGCTTATTATGGTGCCGCCGCGAGCCGAACGAAAAAAGGACGCGAGGTATCTAAAAACGATCGGAGTGCCGTCATCGGAATGACCGGCCTCATCCGGACGATTCTACGCAGACATCGTCCGACTCATTTTGTCGTCGTCTGGGACGTCTCACGTGAAACATTATGGCGTCGAGAACTGTACCCGGGCTACAAACGTCGCAGACGTCAAACACCGCCTGAATTGAAAGCGCAGATGGAACTCATGCGCCAACTGCTTGAGGATAGTGGAATCCCACAATTCCAAGTAGAAGGGTATGAAGGGGAAGACTTGATTGCCCACATCGCCCGTAAATTCAGTTGCAGTGCCCCTGTCGTCATCATGACAAAAGACAAAGACTTGTTACAGCTTGTCAGTCCACGAATCACCGTTTGGTTACAGACACAGGAGCTTCAGCAAATGCAGGCTCGTTGTGACATTCGTGATAATCGTCCGTTGCCGCTCAAGCGTCATTTAGAAATTCGACCAGAAGAGATTGCAGCGTTATACGAAGGATTGAAACCGAAGCAACTGTCAGCCGTCAAAGCATTGACAGGAGACCGTTCTGACGGAATCCCTCCAGTTGCCGGGCTCGACGAAAGCCAATCGGTTCAACTCATCAAACGATTCGGTTCGCTCGATAAGCTGTATTCTGCCTTGAGCATCAAAGGTGAAAAACGACAACAAGTAAATGAAACGATCGCGGCACTGACGTCAGAGGAGGTGCCCCGTAACTTGAGACGAACACGCAAAAAAGCAGAGCGCAACATGGAGCTCGTTCGACTCGATGTCACGGTGCCGGCACTTGAACATTTGAAGTTGGCTCATCTCGAGCTCAGCCTCAACCCAAAACGAGTCGAGCAAGCGTATCAAAAACGCGGACTTCGTCTCTCGTTTAACGCAGGTCAGAAGAAAACATCCGCACGTTAAAAAGAACGAACGCTCAAGCGTTCGTTCTTTTAATATGCACGGTAATCCCGTCTTCATCGGTCAACGACCATTCAAACGATGTTCCGCCTAACGCCTGGTTCGTCTCTTCATTGACGAGAAGCGTCCATGCTTCGATTCCGGTCTCCATTCCCACAGGATCGCTCGGACGGGCCCACACGTTCGTTCCGATGTGATGGTGGTAGCCATCAGCTGCTAGGAAAAGTGCGCCTGGATAAGAATCCGTCGTAATGGAGAAGCCAAGCCGATCATGATAAAAACGTTTCGCCGCCTCGATTGAGCGTACTTTAAAATGCACGTGCCCCATCATCGTTCCGATCGGTAAACCAGTAAACGACCGATTGGCTGCCGCTTGAAGCATCGATTCATAGTCGACAGGCTCGGTCGCCATTTTCACATGGCCGTTTGCCTCGTACGTCCATTGGTCCTTCGGGCGGTCGGCATACAATTCAATCCCGTTTCCTTCTGGATCGCTCAAGTAGAAGGCTTCACTCACGAGATGGTCGCCTTGCCCCACTTCGATGCGTCGCTCAATGAGATGTGCCAACATGCTTCCTAACTCTACACGGTTCGGGAACAGAATAGCTAAATGGAACAAGCCTGCCGCCCGTGGATTGGTTTTCGCTTGCGGGACACTGTGCAAGATGACAAGCGGACGTTCCTTCGTACCGAGTGTAATGAGCTCTTCGCTCTCTTCTAAAATACTCATCCCAATCACGTCTACGTAAAATCGTGTCATCTGTTCAATGTCACGGACTCGAAGCGTTACCGGACCGAGTTCGATTTTTTCGATTTTCATATATTATCACCTCACCTTCACTATACCCGCTCGGTCGATGTTACAGAAGTAGGCACAAAAAGGTGGTATAGTTACTTCAACGATACTATTGGAAAGGAAGAGCGACGTGACTAACATAACAAGCTGTGAAGTCGATACGGCACTCGAACTGATTACAGGAAAATGGAAACATTCCATCCTCCTCGTGTTGATCAATGGAGATACATTGCGTTTCAGTGAGTTGAAACGCGCGTTACCAAAAATCAGCCAAAAGATATTGACCGCACAACTCCGCGACTTAGAAGAACAGGATATCGTCATCCGGACCGTCTATCCAGAAGTTCCGCCCCGTGTCGATTATCGTTTAAGTGAGTACGGAAAAACACTGATCCCGATTCTCGAAGCGATGAACGAATGGGGAATGCGTCATGCCGAACGGATGCGCTCTAATTAGTTGTCCACATGTGGATAACCCATTTTCTCTATTGAACACATCACTTATCCACAGGAGGTTGTCATGATTCGTTATCCACAGTTAACCGGTTATCAAATCGGTGTCACCGCCCCTTCGTCAGGTATACCAGAAGAATTACACCATTTATTGCATCAAGCGGAACAGAAGTTTTCCGATCGAGGGTTCACGTTGCAATTCACTCCGAATGCGTGGAAACAACGATTTGGGAAATCCGCTCCGGCTCGGATCCGTGCACATGAACTGACATCTCTACTTCAAGATGACAAAGTCGACTTGATCATTCCGCCCTGGGGTGGGGAACTCTTAATGGAAATCCTTAATCACATCGAGTGGCAGTCCTTGCCCGCAAAATGGATGCTCGGTTATTCAGATACGAGTTTGTTACTCTTCGTCTATACATTAAAAACCGGAATCGCCTCGGCCCATGGTCCGAACCTGGTCGATTTGCGTGCCGATGTGTGGGACGAGACGAGTTCACGCTGGCTCGATGTGTTGTCGACGCGGACCGACGAGACGGTCATCCAACGCTCGTCCGAGAAGTTCCAAAACGAATGGCAGCATGATAATCCGACGCCACATCTGTTTCATCTGACGGAGACGACCGAATGGAAAGCGATCGGTAGTCAAAACGCAACGGGGCGCTTGCTCGGTGGATGTCTCGATGTGCTCTTACATACAATCGGGACACCGTATGGAGACGTCAAGACGTTCCAACGCGATCACCTGAACGATGAACCGATTCTTTGGTATTTTGAGAACGCTGAGCTGAACGTCCCAGCATTAAAAAGGACCCTCCTTCAAATGAAGTGGGCCGGTTGGTTCGATCATACGTCTGGTATTCTGTTCGGACGGAGTGACGCCCCCTCTGTGCATCAAGACTATACGGTCGAAATGGTATACGAGGAGCTTCATCATATGTTAGAAGTTCCTATCTTTTTTGATATCGATTGCGGACACGTACCCCCTCAGATGACACTCGTCAATGGGGCCCACGCTTCTGTACAAGTCGAGCATGGCAAAGGAACATTGATTCAAACGTTCAAGGGCTGATTCGTCAGCCCTTGATTTGTTGTAGCAATGTCTCTAAACGTTTGCGAAACAGTCCTTGCGGGAATTCAGCTACTTGTTCTTCGATGACTGGCACCCAGTCATCCCCACATCCGTTCAATGTTCCCCTTAATAAACCTTCGTAGTAAATCGCGATATCGACTAAGCTATGTGTTTTCCACTCATCTCTGTTTTCCCATAATGCCAATAAACACTCTCTTCCCATTTCCGTTTCCCCTCGAAAAGCGTAGTACACACCTTTCGCCATCGAAATCGCTGCAATAAATGGTTCGACATCTGTCGTGAGAGATTCCATCAATTTGATGTTCTTTCCTAATAGTTTGACATGTCGATATTCCATCGCATAGAGCGCTTCAGAAAGTGCCACTTTGATTTCAGCCAAACGATCTTCCGTGAATTGAATATATTGCTTCGCCTTTTGTAACGACTCATGAATTTTCTTCTCATCGTTCAAATAGAGCGCGCAAATCGAAATGGTGCGATACACGTCGTCCGCACGGTAGTAGATTCTTGTCCGTGTCATATACTCGAGCACGTCTTCAAGCTGTCGAATTGCCCCTTCTAAATCCTCATCACAAAGAAGATTCTTAAATACAATTAACATGGCATATTCAGTTCGTGTCTTTGTTTTCATATATTTTGCATCAAGTAGTTCTATCGCTTCAATCCGTTCAATCGATTCCTCGTAGCGGTTCCACATCAATAAATAATAAGCCTGGCTAATTCGTCCCATCGCCAATTCTTCGGACTCACCTAGCTTCTCAAAAATCTCAATCGCGCGGTCATAGTAAGCTAGTACTCTCTCATTCTCGCCCTCTTGAAAGTACGTATCACCGTACAGCATATATGCTTTTCCTTGCCACACGGAGTTCATTTCTTCCTGTAAGTAAGGCTTGAGCATTTCCCGAATTTTTTGATCCGGTAGTGAAATAAGTTGCATCTCCTCAAATTCTAGCTTTTCCACCAGCGACTGTAGTTCGACCTCTTTTGGATCGGTCAATAATTGTTGCATCGAGACATCTAATCGACTGGCAAGTTCTCGTAAACTGCGCATCGATGCCTCTGCTTTTCCGTTCTCAATCATACTGAGCATCGATTTTGTGACAATCCCTTCCGCCAGCTGCGTCTGAGTCATTTTTTTCTGTTTTCGCAATGCTTTAATGCGCTCACCAATCATATGTCACCTCTAAAAGTTAAATTATATTGAACTTTATATTTACAATTCACTTCGTTGCCTTTATGATAATGTTAAATCACATTTAACTAATTTGCAAAGGAGTGTTTCTATGAAGTTTCTCTCTTCAAATCTATCAATTTTACTGCTCGGTAAATTCATGTCGTTATTCGCATCCAACTTATTTACGTTTGTGGCGGGACTCACGGTGTTGACGACGACCGGATCTGGGCTCCAATTCGCCTTCGTTCTCCTCGCAGGTACATTACCCCGTGTGCTTCTATCCCCATTCGCCGGCGCTTATGCAGACAAACTTGACCGAAAGCGAGTCATCATTAGGATGGAGTCTTTGAACGGAGGATTATTTTTACTCGCAGGTGTTGGAAGCTTACTTTGGACGTTTGAAGCACCCGCTTTTTACGTCATCACATTCTTCTTAGCGATCGTTTCCACTTTCTTATCGGTCACGTTATCAAGTTCGATTCCTCTTTTATTTGAGGAAGATGAACTGCAACGCGCCAACTCTCTCATTCAAAGTATCATCTCCATCTCAAGCATCGGTACCCCGCTTCTTGCCGGGGCACTGTTTAAGCTTATACCGATTCCTGTCTTTTTGTTCAGTTCAGCTCTATTCTTTATGATTGCCGCACTTCTCGCCTCTCGACTTAAATTTCATCAGAAAGAGGTCGCACCCACCGAACAATCGACTTGGGAAGACGTACGGTCCGGTCTGTCTTACTTGAAACAACAAAGAGTCTTGTGGACAGTTGCTGTCCTCGCCGCATTTTTGAACTTCTTCTTCGTCGCATCGGAAGTGTTGTTCCCGATTGCAGCGTTACAGGAAGTCGGTGTGTCCCCGTTTCAATTCGGACTCCTTGAAAGCATGGTCGCCATTGGTTTTTTAGTCGCTTCCTTACTTCATGCCTTACCGTTATTCAAAATCAAACATCGCTTAGCAACGATGCGATCCGCGTTGACCATTCTTAGCGTTCTGTTCGTCGGACCCGCCATTCCATTATATTTTCACTTCAACGTCCTCACGTCAATTTTCTTTTTCGCGGTCTTCGCTTTATTGAGTGGTTTCTTGATCGTACGTGTCAACATCCCGATTCAATTGTTCCTCCAAACGAATACGGATCCGAACTATTTAGGGCGCGTCATCGGTGTGCTCGAATCACTCGCGATGGGGATTACGCCGATTGGATTCATCCTATTCGGGGTATTGAGTGATCTCGTCTCTGTTGCCCATCTCTACACCGCTTGCATGGTGGGTCTACTCATCTGCACGTTCGTCCTCACGTACCGAATACGTCAAGACATTCGAGCAGAACGAGATTCAGCTCAGTCAATGGATCGCGTATCATAAAAAAAGACATCGAACGAATCAGTTCGATGTCTTCTCTGTTGACGGGAGTACCCGTTTTTCTAATAAGAATGGTCCGAATGGGATGACGGACGCCATGACAGCAAGCGTCAAAACTTTGAATCCCCAGCGCAAGCGCCATGCCATGTAGATCGCCGCGAGCACATAGGCCACAAATAAGAAACCATGTGCTGCACCAACGATACTGACCGCGAGTGGAATGCCGGCCATATATTTCAACGGCATCGCGATGAACAGTAACAACAAGAAGGATACACCTTCTGTGTAGCCAAGCCATTTAAAATGAGTCGTAGTCATATGCGTTCTCCTTTATTTCTGTAGGCTATGTCTATCGTAGCCGAAACGTGAGAGGTTTGTCACAAGAGAACGCATAAAAGTTACGAGGCTATTTGACGATTTGGTGAACGATGCAATACTTTCGTGTCGACAAAACGGCGAAGGAACAACCCGTCGACCCCAATTTTTCCAGCGTTATGACCGGCAACTAAAATCAAGACAGATACGATCAACATCGTTGGGTTCGTACTGACTGTTCCTGATAGTAAGAACGCCATGTTCATGACGAGTCCGAAGAACGCTGCGCTACGTGTGAGGGCACCGAGCAATAATCCTAAGCCTACCAAGAATTCACCGTAAGGAATCAAGACATCGAATAGCCCGGCGTTTGGGATCGCAAAGTTTTCGAGGAATGCAGCCCACCATCCAGCGACGGCCGGATGTTCTCCAGAAGCGAGTGTCACCGCGTTATTCAAGAACCCTTCTGTTCCAAAACCTCCCGTGATTTTCCCCCATCCTGCCGTTAACCAATGATAACCGAGCCATACACGTAACACCGTCAAGATCGCTGTAGCGACATTATGATTTTGCCAAAATTTCGTGAACATCATAATTCCTCCCTTTCAAGAAGTTAAATAATTATATAATGTGATTACATTCACAATATACCATTCATGTTCACTATTTCACATATGTATTTTCCTTTGTTCATGATTCGTCCATATGTACGCCATATTCTATTCACATTCATCCACAAAAAAAGACACCTAATTTAGGTGTCTTTGAGGAGATTATAGTGTCACTTCTTGTGGCGGTTGACCTTTCTTGTTCATCACGCGCATCGATTCCGGTTCGATTTTTAGGATGACAAGCTTTGGATCGTCCGGACCATCGAACCATCCTTCGAGTTTCTCGTTCCATACTTTCTCTTTCATCGATTCATCATCCGACACGGTCGCTTTACCGAGGATCTCTAAGTAAGTGTCGCCCACGCCATCTCCATCATAGCCGATTAAAATATGCGTATATGGATTCTTTTCTAACTCTTCTACTTTATCTGTGTCGTTAGAGGTTGCCGTGTAGAGTGTGAAATCATCATGGAAAAATGTCATGTAACGACTGTGGGGTTTCACCTTATACACGGTCGCCATCGTCCCGACATTACTTGCATCTAGAATCTTTAACGCTGTGTCTTTTGCACTCATTCCAAATTCCTCCTTCATGATTTGTCGCTCGTATACTGTTCCCTCAAACTATGGGATTAAACACAAAAAAACCTGCTCGCCGACGCGAGCAGGTATCATATTCCTTAGAAAGGAAGATTAGATTTTTTCAACGTTAGAAGCTTGTGGTCCACGAGCTCCGTCAGTGATTTCGAAAGTTACTTCTTGGCCTTCTTCAAGTGTTTTGAAGCCGTCGCCTTGGATTGCTGAGAAGTGTACGAATACGTCGTCTCCGCCTTCCATTTCGATGAAGCCGTAACCTTTTTCTGAGTTAAACCATTTTACTTTACCTGTGTTCATGAATGAACCCTCCTGAAATAAACGCTATGCGTTATAGTAGTGCCTTACTAGAAAAAACTTGACCAAAAAAAATACAAGCCTCTGGATTATCTAATGAAAAATAATCCCAAGCACTTGTGAATTATGATTCCAGCTATTCTTAATTAAGCACATATTGAATATAACACGACTAGATGTTTCTGTCTAGTAAATACTTCTGATTGCTAAAAAACAAGGTGAAACGGGTACATGCTAGAGAAGATGATGCTAGGAGGATTTATAATGAAAAACGTAAAGGACCCACAATCAATCGCATCGATGATTGCCTCTTACTCCGATTGGTCGGAAGAAGACCTCATCCAGCAAACACTTGAATGGCACCGTGCTACACGGGAAGCTTCTTACTTTGAGCAACAACAATCTATCCCGTGTCGAATTCCATTGACGGAACGGATCACCCCTGTCCGCACGTCCTTTCCGCTCGAGCAAGTCGACGGCATCGTTCGTCCCGTCTGGATGCGTCGGCTCGATGCCGAATATTTGAATTTACTGCAGACGACGAAACAATGTGTTGATGTGACGGACTATGGTGCTGTCGGAGATGGAAAAACGGATTGTACCCTCGCCTTTCGACTCGCCATCCGCTCGAACCGTCGTGTCTTTGTCCCAGCAGGCGTTTATATCGTTCGGGGGATTCGTCTACCTTCCAACTGCGTGCTCGAAGGCGCAGGACAAGACGTCACGATTCTCAAACTGTCCGATCGTGCACCGAGACATCGAAGATTGTTACGAAACGCCACCCCTTTCGCAGGAAATCATCATATCGAGGTATGCCACCTGACGCTCGATTGGAATGTCGCACGATTAGGCGATGTGAAACGGACGACGAGCGGTGACACGACATCGAGCGCCTTGACGTTTGCCCATGTGACGTATGGATGGGTGCATCATGTGACGGCTAAAAATGCCGGTCTTCATGCGTTCGACATCACGTCTCCACACTATCATTACTTAGGGGATGGACTCCGCGCGGCAAACGGCAGTCGGTATATCCATCTCGATCACCTCGAGGCGACGAATTATGGGGATGACGGAATCACCACACATCACAGTGATGCCATCTACATCACGAACTGTTATTGTCATCATCCTCACGGCCGAACACACGCCCTCGGATTCTCAAATTCGAATGGAATTGAGATCGATGATGGATCACGGCATGTCACACTCGTTCACAATAGAACGGAAGGTTGCTTTGGAGGCATCGAAGTAAAAGCACATGGGACCTCATCTGCCGCACACGACGTTCATATCTTCGGGCATCTTTCGGTGCATGACAATCGTTCATTTAACTTTCGTCACATTGGTCATCATTTAGTAGACGATCCGAACTCGGAGACGGCACGCTTCCTATCTGGTACGAACTTAGTGTCCGTCGAGCCAGTCCGCAGTTCACTCTATACAAAATCTTCACCACGAAGCCTGGTCGTATCGGCCTACCAGGACGTCTTGATTCACGGTTTGACTGCGATCGGCGACCCGACCTACGATTACGAACAGCATCCGGCAATTGCGATTCAATACAAGTCGAGACGCGTTCAGCTGAAACGAATCTCCGTGCGCGGGTTTACCACAGCCCGAGCCGACCTCGAACTATTTGGCGGAGATAACCGCACCGATGAAGTGACCATCGATGCCTTACGATGCCAAGAATCTGCACCCATCGCTCTAAAAATCGGTCGTCACCTCGAACACCTTGCTCTTCATCAGATTGAAGGGCAGAAAAAAAGCGGAGATGTACTCATCTCCACGAAAAGCCCGATTGAGGCGCATAATCTACTCGCTCAAGGATTTTCAGACCGGGTGCGCTCAGACGTTTGAGCGGTTTCCACGAGTTGATTCAGTTTGGCGTCATCGAGTTGAAGTGAACTCTCTTTTTGTTTGGCCATCATGCGAACGATTGCTTTGTCTAAAAAGCCCATTCGTTCAAAGTCGTACCCGCTCCCGACGACCTCGACGAAATAGGCATGTTCGCGCAGCGTGTCACGATAGGCTTCTTCTAGCTCGCGAATCCGTTCCGACTCTGTCGGTGTCCCGGCACACAAATATAAAGCGAGGGGATGCTCAAGCAAGTGTGCTTCGTGAAGCGTCAACCATTCCTTCATCTCGTCTTGGATCGTGCCCATTCGAATTGAGCTCCCGACGATGACGTGATCTACCATCTCCCACGTGACGTTCGGCTCTTCTACGATATTTTGGACACGAACGTCACCCGATAGACGTTCAGCGAGTAAAGCCGCCACTTTTTCACTCGTTCCATATCTGGAAGAGTACGCGATTAAAGTACCCATGTCGTTCCCTCTTTTCATGTCAGACGTTACTTACACTATTCCCGAATCATCGAGAGAAGATACGTTTGCACTTAAAAAAGCTCGCCGTCTGGCGAGCTTTTCGTCACAGTTTATACACTTGTGCTTCATAAGGACGAAGGGTGAACGCTTCTATCGGTTCCATGTTTCCGATGACACGTTCTTTCACGTCATATGGTAGCTCTCGTTGTTGTGTCTCGTCGGAGAAGTTACAGAGCGCGAGCCATGTCTCACCTTCGAATGAACGTGTGAATGCATAGACCGCCTCATCTTCCGGTAACAACAGCTCATACTTTCCATAGACAACGAGCGGGTTCGCTTTACGTAGCGCAATCAACTGACGGTAGTAATGGAAGAGTGAATTCGGATCTCTCCGTGCCGCTTCCGCGTTGATGTCGACATAGTTCGGGTTGACCTCGATCCACGGCGTCCCTGTCGTAAATCCACCATGTGCTTCGTCTGACCACTGTACCGGTGTGCGTGAATTGTCACGTCCTCGCTCATGGATGCCACGGAAAATCTCGTCGTGCGTTAACAACCCTTTTGATGTGTAATCACGGTAGGCGTTCAACGTCTCAATATCTCGGTACTGATCGATTGAATCAAACGCGACGTTCGTCATGCCGAACTCTTCCCCTTGATAAATGTAAGGTGTCCCTTTCAATAGATGAAGAAGTGTCGCGAGCATCTTCCCGGAACGGACGCGATATTCAGGCGAATCGTTTCCAAAGCGTGAGATGGCACGGGGCTGGTCATGGTTACTCCAGTACAGGCTGTTCCATCCTTCCTCTTCGAGCCCTTCTTGCCAACGCGAGAAAATCGTCTTCAGCTCAGTCAACTTCCAGTCTGTCGGATTCCACTTGCCGAAGCTCCCGTTCCCGACGTCCACATGTTCAAAATGAAAGACCATGTTCAGTTCGTTGCGGTCTTCACCCGTATACAGTTTCGCTTCCTCCACACTCACCCCTGGCATCTCCCCGACCGTGATCGTGTCGTATTTCGATAAGACTTCACGATTCATCTCCTGCATGAATTCATGGATGCGTGGTCCGTTAAAGAAGAATGGTGTCCCGTCTCCATACCCTGTTCCTTGCGTTTGACCGTCTGGATAGCTCGGGTCTTTTGAAATCATATTGATGACGTCCATCCGGAACCCGTCGACCCCTTTATCGAGCCAATATGTCATGAGGTCGTACACTTCACGACGAAGCGTCTCGCTTTCCCAGTTCAAATCCGGTTGTTTCTTACTGAAGAGGTGGAGGTAGTACTCATCACTCGCCTCATCATACTGCCAAGCGCTGCCGCCGAAGAAAGCCCCCCAGTTCGTCGGAGGTTGACCATCTTTCCCTTTTTTCCAAATGTAATAGTCACGATATGGGCTGTCTTTTGAAGAACGTGACTCCATGAACCATTGGTGTTCGTCCGAAGAGTGATTGACGACGAGGTCCATCATGATTTTAATCCCGTGACGGTGTGCTTCTTCAAGCATCGCATCGAAGTCATTCATCGTACCAAACTCGTCCATGATGGCACGGTAATCACGAATATCGTATCCATTGTCGTCGTTCGGTGAATCGTATACCGGCGAGAGCCAGATGACGTCGATCCCGAGTTCTGCCAAATAAGACATCTTCTCCGTGATCCCTTGGATGTCACCAATCCCATCACCGTTTGAGTCATTGAAGCTACGTGGATAAATTTGATATACGACCGCTTCTTTCCACCATTGTTTCATGTTACGTCCTCCTTGAAGTTCATTTCCGTTTCAACGCTTTCATCGTACTGTCTTCAAGGATTCATGACCATCCATGATATGATTAAGATATGTACAATTTTGCTATAAAATGAGGAGACTATTATGGAAATCGGCTTTTGTGGCTATTCATACCATACAACGACTTATACTTTTCCATTTGCTAATCGACTCGATACGTATCTGATTCGCTTACAAACGGCAGGAACGGCTCGGATTGTGGTCAATGGGGAAACGATGATCACACGATCTGGTGACGTATTGATTGTTCGTCCGGGTGACTTCTATGAAATGCATGTCGATACACCCGCGAGCGGAGACTATCATATCTTTTGCACCGGACATTCGATCGATACATGGTGGCATGCGACTCCACGGGGGCGATTGAATACCATCGCCATCGATTCACGCCTTCTTTCGCTATGGCAACACATTACGGAAGAAGTGCGCCGTCCACCGTCTGAACAAAGTGCCGTTTTAATTGAAACACTCGTTCAAGCACTCCTGCTCATGCTCGATCGTTCGATTCAAGATGTGCATTCCCAAGCGCGACCTCCAGTCGTCTCTCGTATGATGCGCTTTATCGAAGCACACGTTACGAGTGACTTCAAAGTTTCAGACGTCGCCGACGCCGTCGGACTGAGCGTTTCACGGACCGTTCATCTCTTTAAAGAAGGAACCGGGATGACAATCATCGAATATGCACAATCGATTCGCTTACAGCTTGCCGAAGAGCAAATGCGCTATACAAAACATTCGTTAGAAACGATAGCGGAACTGTCTGGATTTCGAAGTTATCCATATTTCCACAGAATTTTTAAACGAAAATATGGCGTAGCACCAGGGGTTTATCGTACTCTTCAACAAAAAAATGAAAAAAAATAAAAAAAGAGTGATCCATTTTTTGAACTGCTCCGTTAGATGGGTGTAAATAACGACAACACTCACTTACGAAAAGGAGCGATTACCCATGAAGAAGAAGACGTTAAACAAAATCGTAGCACCGGCACTAGCCTTAGGACTACTCGTACCAGTCAACGCACAGGCAGCGGATCACACGCCGACAGCAAGTACACCAGCAGGTGACCTTCGCGCCACACTCGATCAACTCTTATCTGAGCATTACGTCTTAGCCGTCACATCGATGATGAAAGGATACGACGAGGCAGCAGATGCTGAGGTCGCGGATCAAGCTCTCGATCAAAACGCGCTCGACATG
Source organism: Exiguobacterium sp. s75 (assembly GCF_018617145.1). Taxonomy (GTDB): domain Bacteria; phylum Bacillota; class Bacilli; order Exiguobacteriales; family Exiguobacteriaceae; genus Exiguobacterium; species Exiguobacterium profundum. Next base: position 191,281 of record NZ_JACSJQ010000002.1, on the reverse strand, counting down.
ACACCAGCCATCGCTTCCATCTACGGTGAAGAAGGCGCTGCACAATTTGAAGAAATCTTCCGTGGTCACAACGACTACTCAGCTGATTTCGTAGAAGCAGCAAAATCAGACAACCAGGAACTACGCATGGAAGCTGAAGCGGAAGTTGATGAGTTCGTAGAAGAATTCTCAACATTCCTCGACGCAGCGACAGAAGGGAACTTACCGAAGGACGCAGCAGCTGATGCACTCGAACTTCATGAAGACCAAGTCCTCTCTGTATTCGATAACTATGTCGAAGGAGATTACGAAGAAGCTTACATGACGTTCCGTGAAGGCTACAAGCACATGTTCAACATCAGTAAAGCTCTCTCGGGTGCAATCGTCACACAAATGCCTGACAAATTTACGACTGGAGCCGACACACCAGCTGTTGAACTCCGCTCAACATTGAACAGTCTTGCAGGTGAGCACTTCGCCCTCGCTGCGATCGGTATGCAAAAAGGGTACGACCAAGCAGAGGACTATGACTACGTGACATGGGCAGAAGACCAGAACACACTCGACTTCAAAGCAGCCATCGCATCCGTATATGGTGACGAAGGTGCAGCACAGTTCGAGAAAGTATGGAACTCAGATCACATCACAGCACAAGGTGACATCGTTGCCGCTACACTCGAAGGAGACGAAGCGATGATCGAAGATGCGCGTATGCGCCTCGACCAATTCGCTGTCGACTTCAGCACATTCCTCGATGCAGCAACAGAAGGTAACTTACCACAAGCTGCCGGTGAAGAAGCAATCAAACAGCACGAAGCGCTCGTACTCGACACATTCGATCAATATGTCGCTGGCGATGCAGAAGCGGCTTGGATGTCATTCCGTGAAGGATATGCGTTCATGTTCGGTGTTGGTGAAACACTCGGTAACGCGATCGTGACACAAATGCCTGACAAGTTCGAAGAAACAATGATGCCTGAAGAGATGCCTGAAACAGGTCTCGGTGGTGCACAAGAACAATCAATGAACACTCTCTACGCTGGATTAGCTGTACTTGGCGGAATCTTACTCGCCTTCGTAACGCTTCGCAAACGTAAAGTATCTGAACAATAATCAATAAGGAGGGAGTCCCATGAACAAGCGCCTTTTGTTTCTGGCGCTCTCTCTCTTTTGTTTTAGCTTCTGGACGTGGACGAGCGCCCAAGAATCGTCGTCACCACCTGTAGAAGAAAAACAAATAGAGGAGAGCCCGGATTTAACGGCTGAATTCTCACTTCTACAGGAAGAGGTGAAAAAGCTACGCTTAGCCGAGGAAGAAGAAAACGCCAAGGCCGTCACCCCTGTTCAAATCCAGATCCCTAAAATCGATGTCGACACCGCCATCGAACAAGTCGGGGTCCTCGATAATAAACAGATGGGTGTACCAGAAGATGAGAACCAGGTCGGGTGGTTCGAACCCGGTGTCACACCGGGTAGCAAAGGAAATGCTGTGATTGCCGGTCACGTCGACAGCAAGACCGGCCCGGCTATCTTTTATCAACTCGATCAACTGACAAAAGGCGATGACGTTCTGATTCAAGATGAAGCGGGTAACACACTCCGGTTCCGCGTCACAAAAACAGAACGCTATGATACGAAAACCGCGCCAATCGAAGAGATTTTCGGTGCCACAACAAATCGGAACTTAAATTTGATTACCTGTTCGGGTACGTTCGGGGACGGGGGCTATGATGAACGATTCGTCGTCTATACAGAGCTGGTGGATACCGAACTGAACGAAACTGTCGATCTCGAGACACCGACGGCAGTCGAACTGAAAGGTAACTTATTGACATGGCACGCCGTTCGTCAAGAGAGCGTGATTGGATATCGGATCTATGAAGTCATCGACGGAAAAGCGACTCATATCGAAAGTATCCCATCCCATGCACGAAAAAGTATCGAGGTCACAAATGAGAACAATGCATCCTACTACGTGACTGCGATTGACCAACTTGGAAATGAGTCGAAACCGTCTCAGACAGCGAAGTAGGCACGAAACGTCCTTAGATAAACGCTAAGGACGTTTTTCTATTTCCCATGTATAGTGAAGGTAGCAACACATACATCAACTTTAGGATAAGGAGTTTACACGTCATGAGGACTCAACTTTCATCACCTCTCGCCAGTCAAGTAAAAAGAAGAATTCGCGCCATTTGGGGTGTGACCGATTCACATTATTGGTACCCTCTATCGACTGCTGGGCGCCCCGATGTGATCGCATTCGATAGTGACTATATTGAAGAGGATGATCAAAAAATTAAGGAAATCCAACAATGGATATTGCGTCGAGGCGCGGATGTCGTCTTTGAACTACATGAGGACCTTACGCTCTGGCAAATCGATACCGATTCCTTGGATCCTTGTTATGACGGACGTTATTTAGAACGTTATTGGTTTGACCGACACATGAACTGGGTCATTTACGCATCTCACGAAAGTACGATTAGCTTTGGGGGGAACGAATTGATTACATCGCTCCAGTCCTCTTGGCCAGATTGGCAGGAACATCTATCTGTTATAGACCATCGCTTCATTGAATGATGGACCCACAAAAAAACGCACCCATTCATCAATGAGTGCGCGGAACTTATACGAAGCAAGGAATTTGCGGATTGAACGTCTTGTTGTTCTCCGTCATGACCTGCTTTTTAATTTTGCCTTCTCCGAGATAGACGATGCGATCGGCAAGCGCCTCAGCATCTTCTTCATCGTGTGTCACAAAAATCGTCGTCGTGCCCGTCTGCTTCAAGAGACGACGCAAATCGTCGCGAATCCGGTGTTGAAGTGACGTATCGAGATTACTGAACGGTTCGTCTAGAATCAACAGTGACGGTTTCGGTGCGAGTGCACGCGCTAGCGCGACACGCTGTTGTTGTCCCCCACTGAGTTCGTACGGATAGCGGTGACGGAACTCCGTCAAGTTAACGAGTGCGAGCATCTCTTCGACGCGCGCATTCCGCTCCTTGCGGTTCAGTTTATGGAGACCGAATCGAATGTTCTTTTCAACGGTCATGTGCGGGAAGAGTGCGTAGTCTTGAAAGACCATCCCCACCCCACGGTCTTCTGGCGGCATGAACTGGCAATCGTCGCAACAGACACAGTCATTCACGACGACGACGCCCTGGTTCGGCATCTCGAGTCCTGCAATCAAACGGAGAATCGTACTCTTTCCCGATCCGCTGTCCCCTAGAAGCGACACGATTTCACCTTTTGTGATCGAAATCGAGAACCCTTTGATGGTCTCTTCATGCGCACCTTTATAGCTAAAATGTAAATCGTTGATTTGAACGAACATTAGTCGGCCTCCTTATCAAGCACCTTGTGGGAAACGAATATCAACAGTCCACTCATGAGGACGATGACGATGGAAGCGAGTGCCGCTTCGTGAATCTTCTCATCACTCACGTATTTGAACGCCTGTGTCGCAAGCGTCGAAAAGTTAAATGGTTGTAAAAAGAGCGTCAATGGCAACTCTTTCATAATATCAATAAAGACGAGGATAAACGCGCTCATGATGGCGCCTTTGATCATCGGGATATCGACGCGGAAGAACGTCTGGACCGTGTTCCACCCCAGCATACGGGATGCTTCCGTGAATGACTTCCCGACCTTCTCAAACCCGCTCTCGATTGAGTTGTAGCCGATGGCGAGGAAGCGAATGACGTAGGCAAAGATGAGCATGATGAGCGTCGTCCGGAACACGAATGTCTGACTCAAGTCGAGCGCCCGTGCCAAATCGAGCACTTTGTCATCGAGCCACAAGAAGAGCGTGATGACCGCAATGGCGATGGCCGCTCCCGGAATCGAATACCCGAGTGTCGTCACTTTCGAAATGACACGCGTCATGTTCGACGGGAAGAGTCGTGTATAGTTCGCAATGATGAGTGCGAACAGTAAAATGATCACGGTTGCGGTAAAGGCGACTCGTACCGTATTCCAAACGAGTTGCCAAAATTCTTCCGTGAAGACCGTATCGAACGTCAGAAACGTCCAGGCCGTCAACTGCGTGAACGGAATGACGAATGCAATGGCAAAGACGATAGAAACATATGCGAATACCGCATAGCGATGCCAGCCTTGCAGCGGTCTCGGTTTGAGCGGCTTTACTTTCGTCGAAGCGTAACTGAACTGCTTCCGTCCCCGGACGAGTCGTTCCATCGTCAAGATGGCGATGACGAGAATCATGAGAGTGCCCGCAAGCTTCAGCGCCGACGACGTATCCTTCATCCCGAACCATGTACTAAAAATAGCGGTACTGAACGTCTGGATCCCGAAGTATTTCACGACACCATAGTCGTTGAGCACTTCCATCAAGACGAGACTGACACCGCCGATGATGGCGACTCGAGAAATCGGAATGACGACGGTGAAGAAGATGTCCCATGAGCCGCGACCGAGAATCCGTGCGTTCTCAATCATCGAGGATGACTGGTTATGCAGAAACGCTCGTGTAATCGTATAAATGTATGGATAGAGGAACAACGTGAAAATAAACACGGTTCCTTGAATCGACATGATGTTGAAGTACGACTGATCGACGGTGATCCCGAACTGATTCCGTAGCGTCGTTTGGATCACCCCGGTGTAATTTAAAATGCCGTGATACGTATACGCCCCGATATAAGGCGGAATCGCGAGCGGCAGGATGAGTGCCCATTTAAAGAAGCGACGGAACGGGAAATCATAAACGGTCACGAACCAAGCGAGACTCGTCCCGATCACGGTCGTCAAGACACCGGTAGCCACCATAATGAACAACGTGTTTCTCACGTAACGGGGCAACAGGTACTCCTGAATGTGCTGCCAATTGTCATTGACCGGGGCGAACAATTCGACGAGCACGACAATTCCCGGCAAGACGATCAATAAAATCGCGAGAAAGCTAAGGATCGCCCATCCATTCAGTTGTCGTTTTACTGCGTGCCAGTTCATGTCGTACCGCTCCCGTTCTGTAAACTATCAATTCCTGTCCCATCATATCAGTTTCTGTGCATCCCGTGTAGCGCTTAGGGTGTGAAGAACGCAAAAATCTCCGGCCTGAACTCTCGTTCAAGCCGAAGTCATCTTACTTCCAACCCACTTCGTTAAAGATGCGGATTGCTTCTTGTTGGTTTTCTCCAAGTGCAGAGAGGTTGATGTCTTGCTCTTTGAACTCGCCCCATGATTGAAGAAGTTCGTTCGGCTCAACCGACTCGTTGACTGGATATTCGTAGTTCACACTCGCAAACTTTTCTTGTGCTGACGGTTCTGACATGAACTCCATCAATTTTTGAGCGTTTTCTGTATTCTTCGATGCTTTCGTCATGGCGATACCCGAAATGTTCACGTGTGTGCCTGTTGTATCTTGGTTCGGGAAGAAGACACCGAGCTGTTCAGCGACTTTCTTCTCTTCCTCGTCTTCAGAATTCAACATGAGCCCCATGTAGTACGTGTTCATGATGGCCACGTCCCCTTCACCGGCGACGACCGCTTTCGCTTGGTCACGGTCGTTCCCTTGTGGGTCGCGTGCCATGTTGTTCACTAAGCCCTTCGCCCACTCTTTCGCTTCATCGACCCCGTTCACTTCGATGAACGATGCGAGGAGTGAGATGTTGTACATGTTTTCCGATGGACGGACGAGTACTTTGCCGTTCCACTGTTCTTCTGTCAACGCTTCATACGTCGACAAATCTTCTGGTTTCACGCGATCTTTTGAGTAGACGATGACACGCGCACGTTTCGTCAAACCGAACCATTCGTTGTCCGTGTCACGATATTTTTCAGGAATGTTTGACTCAAGCTCATCGCTATCGACCGCTTGAAGATGTCCTGCTTCTTTTGCCTGATACAAGTTTCCGGCATCTGCTGTGATGAAGAGGTCTGCTTCTGTGTTTTCGCCTTCCGTGTTCAAACGCTCGAGAAGTTCGTCACTCTTTCCTTCCACCACGTTGACTTTGATGCCTGTTTCTTCTTCAAACTGCTTGTATAATTGTTGATCGACATCGTAGTGGCGACTCGAGTAAACATTGACGACGTTCGAATCGTCTGAGCCTTCATTTGAAGCTGTCTCATCTGTGCTTGCACAAGCGGCAAGGAGCGATGTCGTTAACGCTGCTGAAATTCCTAAAGCTGCATATTTTTTGTTCATCTGTCATTCCCCCACGTTCGGTTATTTCTCTCTCTGGTAATGATAATTACTCTCAGTACCTATCATCACTGATAATCATTCTCAAGTCAAGACTTTTTTGCAATCGCTATCACACTAAATGTGTACTTGGTGACAGTTTTGAGGACATCATTTCTTGACTTCAAAAGAATACGAACGATATAGTAAAATCAAACAAACCGTCTGGTCGGTACAGAAAGAGGTGAAGATATGTCAAACCGATCGAACGTTACAAAGCAAAAGCTGTTGGATGCGGCAACCGACATCATCATGAACCACGGCGTGCACCAACTTACCTTAGATGAAGTCGCCAAGACTGCGGGTGTATCTAAAGGTGGACTGCTTTATCATTATCCTTCAAAAGAAGCGTTGATGACGGCGATGGTCGAGCGATTACAACAAGAACAAAACGAGCTATATGCTTCATTGCAACAAGAAGGTCATGGACCTGTCGAGGCATTCGTTCGTCTATTTGATGAAACGAAGTTGCATCCTGAGCGTGCTGCCATCCAAATCGACGTCGAGAAAATGATTGCATTTCTCACGTTGTTCGAAGTCGACCAAGAGTACGCCAATCGTTGGAAACATGATTTAGATACGTTCTTCGCACAGTTCCAACAAACGGCCGACCCGGTGGAAACGATGATCATTCGTTATGCACTCGAAGGTATGATGATGTCCGAACACTTCGGTGTCGGTGTTCCCCCTGCCGAACTCAAACAAGCGATTATCGCACGCTTGATTGAACGAGCCCACGACATCGATCGTGAATCATAAAACAATATATAGAGGAGATTAAAAACCCATGCAGAAAATCACGTCCTTCTCCGTCAACAACAAGTTCGCGGTTTGGTTGATGACGATCATCTTGACGGCCGCCGGTCTTTTCGCCGGTCTGACGATGAAGCTCGAGACGTTACCGGACATTACGACACCGACCGTCTCGGTCACAACCATTTATCCAGGTGCATCCCCTGAGCAAGTGCTCGAAGAAGTCAGCACCGTGTTAGAAGATCGTCTTCAGAATTTAAATGGTGTGGAACAAGTCCGTTCTTCGTCATTCCAAAACGCTTCAAACATCCAAATCGATTACGATTTCAGCACCGATATGGATGAAGCGGAACAGCAGGTCAAAGATGCGTTAAGCAACGTCGAATTGCCGGAGTCGGCACAAGAACCACAAGTGTCGCGTCTCAGTTTCGATGCTTTCCCGGTAATCGGGGCTGCCATCTCGGATGAGAGTCTTGATTTGGCCGAATTGACAAAACTCGTCGAGGAAGAAGTGCAGCCTGCCCTTGAAGGAGTGGAAGGTGCGCAAACCGTCCAAATTGCCGGGCAAGAGATTCGCCGCGTCGAACTTCAATTCGACCAAGATGCGCTCGCAGAATACAATTTGACAGAAGATACGGTCAAACAATTGATTCAAGCGAATGACGCTCGAATTGCGCTCGGGTTATATGAATTAGGTGATACGGAGCAAGCGGTCGTCATCGACGGCAAGTCGGAGACGCTCGAAGCGTTCCGCGACATCCAAATCCCTTACTCACCGGCACAATCAACGCCGACGACACCGTCTGCCCCGACGGAATTGCCACCTGGTCAAACGCCAGACGTGCCAACAGAGGTCCCGACGGAAACACCATCGGCATTACCACCGAACGTTCCGACGACGGTTCCGACTGTCGCGTTGAGTGAACTTGCGACAATCGAGGACAAAGGAATCGAAGAATCGATTTCTCGCTCAAACGGTGAACGTTCAATCGGCGTACAAGTGACGAAGACACAAGATGCGAACACGGTCGATGTCGTCAACGCCGTCAAAGAAGTATTGAATGACTTCGAAGCTGAAAACGATACGGCGAATGTATCGATCACACTCGACCAAGGACAACCGATTGAAGAGTCGGTCGAAACGATGTTATCGAAAGCGTTGCTCGGTGGCCTATTCGCCATCCTCATCATCTTAGTGTTCTTACGTAACTTCCGATCGACGATCATCGCTGTCATCTCGATCCCGTTATCGCTTCTCATGGCACTCATCGTCTTGAAGCAATTGGACATCACGTTGAACATCATGACGCTCGGTGCAATGACCGTTGCGATTGGTCGCGTCGTCGATGACTCCATCGTCGTCATCGAGAACATTTACCGTCGACTCACGCGTTCGAACGAACCACTTCGCGGTAAAGAGTTGATTATCGCGGCAACAAAAGAAGTATTCATCCCGATCGCCTCGTCGACCATCGTCACGATTGCGGTATTCTTGCCGCTTGGATTTGTCACAGGATTTGTCGGTGAACTGTTCTTGCCGTTCGCATTGACGGTCGTCTTCGCCTTACTCGCTTCGTTACTCGTGGCGATCACGGTCGTACCAATGATGGCCGACTCGTTCTTTAAAAACCGCGACAAGTTGAAGCCAGAAGAAGGTCCAGGCAAGCTCGCCGAATGGTATCGTGGCGTCTTGAACTGGTCACTGAACCATAAACTCGTCGTCTTCGGACTCGCGACTGCCCTATTGATTGGTAGTTTTGCCCTTGTCCCAGCGATCGGGGTCAACTTCTTGAACCAAGATTCGGAGAAGACGTTGTTCGTCACGTTCGACCCAGAACCGGGTCAAACACTTGAAGATTCGATTGCCGCAGCAGAAGTGGCAGAAGAATATTTCATGGAAGAACAACCGAACGCAACGGATGTTCAGTTCACGGTCGGTGGAGAAAACCCGCTGAACCCTGGAAACAACAAACAAGGAATCTTTATCGTCCAGTATGACCCGGATACGGAAGACTTCGCCGATGTGAAGTTGGCTGATATCGAGAAGTTGAATGAACTTGCCTCAAATGGGGAATGGAAAGAACAAGACTTCTCAGGTGGCGGCGCAACGAGCGGTGTCACATACAACGTCTATGCCAACTCGCTTGAAGATTTAGAAGCCATCGTGCCGACTTTCATCGAGGCGATTGAAGAGGAAACGGATTATGTCCGTCAAGCGACTTCTGACTTACGTGAGTCCTATGTACAATACACGTTCAACGTCGACCAACAGGCCGCTGCAGAAGCCGGTGTGTCGGCGGGACAAATCGCGCAAGTCATCAGTCAGTTCCAGGCACCAGAAAGTCCACTTGCGAGTGTCACAGTGGATGACAAACAGTTAGACGTCGTCATCCCGAACGAGCAAGTGACGTATGACAGTGTCGATGACCTGCAAGCACAAGAAATCACGACACCGTTCGGACCACGCCCGATTTCAGACTTCATTGAAATCGAAGAAGGCACAACACCGGACACACTCGTCGAGCGCGACGGAAAACTGCTTGCGCAAGTAAGTGTTGAACTCAGCACAGATAAAGCGACAGAAGCGTCTGCTGCGATTGAAGAACGCGTTTCAGAGATTGAGCTTCCGTCTGGCGTATCGTATGATGTCGGCGGTGTAACGGAACAGATTCAAGAATCGTTCACACAGCTCGGTCTTGCGATGCTCGCCGCGATTGCCATCGTATACTTGGTTCTCGTCATCACATTCGGTGGGGCACTCACGCCATTCGTCGTGTTGTTCTCACTTCCGTATGCGATTATCGGGGGACTCGTCGCCCTTCTCATCACGGGTGAAACGATTTCGGTTTCTGCCTTGATCGGGGCACTCATGTTGATCGGGATTGTCGTCACGAACGCCATCGTTTTGATTGACCGCGTCATTCATAAAGAAGAAGCTGGTTTATCAACACGTGAAGCGTTACTTGAGGCAGCGGGCACACGCCTTCGCCCAATTCTGATGACCGCACTCGCGACAATCGGTGCACTCGCACCACTCGCACTCGGTCTCGAGGGTGGCGCCCTCATCTCGAAAGGTCTCGGGGTCACCGTGATTGGCGGACTCACAAGTTCGACACTTCTCACGTTGCTCATCGTACCAATCGTCTATGAGTTCTTCGCACGATTCCGTAAGAAAAAACAAGCATAATCAAAAGAGAGTCGACTCATTCGAGTCGGCTCCCTTTTTTGCGTTCAATAACACTGCATAATGATTTCGGTTTCTCCAAACCGTTTGGCACGGAGAGCATCTTCCGGAATGAGAAAATAGAGAATACCTGCATCCCCGAACATGACGTCTAACTCTTCAGACGTGTCCATTTGAAACAATAGGAAAGGATGATCGAATCGTTCCCCATATGTTTCTTGTATCTCTTCAAAAACGTCACCTTGCACTTCACTCGGATGTCCACCGATTGCATGAAGTTCTTCTTGTTCGAATCGTTCGAGTAACCGATCGTACATCTCTTCGTCGAGCAGCTCATATAAACTGTATTCATTCTCTGCATAGCTTTCTTTAAAGGAAACGGCACGTTCATTTAATGCTTCCCCAACTCGCACTCGCTCAAGTTTCGATTCTTCAGTAAACAGAACACGCCAAAGATGACGTTCATCCACATCTCCCCAAGGTTGTTCTTCTAAATCATAGAAGAAAGACAACACCCCTTCTTTCGGGAGTGCATCTACGGATTCAAACTCAGCTAAATCACTTAAACGAAACTGAGCTAAAAACGTCATATTCTCTCCAGGATGCAAGTCTGCGTGTGGTAAGTCAGGATATCCGCCAAACTTAGAATGGCCAACCGCTACTTCTTCCCTTGTTGTCCGTGGCAAAGTTGTCAAATTGACCCGCTTTGTGAACGCATGTAAAATGTCTTCCCTGTTTTGTAATCCATGCTCTTGAATAAATTGCTCAATCGTTTTTAGTTCCATCTCGGCACCCCGCTTGTTTATGATAGATGTAGTATAGCATCCCGAACGTATGTACCCCTTACCTTTTTTGTTATACCCTTTTCTTGACCTCTCTCGTTGAATTTGAGAAGATTCATACGTTTTGAATGACGTGAAAGGAAGTCATGTATATGAAATTATTAAAATGGATTATCGGGCTCTCACTCTTGTTTGGGTTGAGCACGCTCGGAAACTGGATGGTTGAGACGTTCTCGTGGAAAGTACCAGGCAGCGTCATCGGCATGGTGCTCTTGCTCGTCCTCTTGTTGACAAAAGTCATTCGCGTGGAATGGATTGAGGACAGTGCCGGATATTTAACGAAGCATCTCGCTTTCTTTTTCATCCCCATTGCCGTCGGCCTTATGGCGTACGGCACGTTGTTAAAAGCTGCCGGTATCCCGCTCCTTATCACGTTACTCGCCAGCATGGCGGTCGGGATGGTCGTGACGGCGTTTGTTTCCGGGAAAGAAGGTGAGATATCATGACATACGTTTGGATTGGATTGACGATTCTCGTGTATTCGCTCAGTCGTCGACTTTCCATGAAGTGGGCATCTCCGTTCACCAATGTCGTCTTCTTAAGTACAGCGATTTTGATTCTTCTGTTACTCGTGACAGGACAGTCCTATGATGCGTATAAACCGGCTACCGATATCATCACCATCTTACTCGGACCAGCGACGGTCGCCCTCGGGTTACCGCTCTATCGCAACTTACCCGTGTTACTCGCTCGGGCAAAACGGGCCCTGAGTGCCATCGTACTTGGGTCACTCTCTACGATTTTTGTGGCTGTACTTTTCGGCAAGTTATTTTCTTTCACCGAAAACGTATTGATTGCACTATCGGTCAAATCGGCAACGTCCCCGATTGCCCTTGAATTGGCTCGACAACTAGAGGGGGATGCAACACTTGCGGCCTCGATCGCCGTTGCCTGCGGTATTTTAGGGGCGATGCTCGGACCGGTCTTATTGACGTGGATTCGTATGGACGACCCGTTCACGCGTGGACTCACACTCGGCACAATCAGTCACGGGATTGGGACCGCTCAGGCGGCAACGGAACATCCGTTGTCCGGTGCAACAGGTGGTGCCGCAATGGGATTGACCGCAATCTTCACCTCGTTTATCTTGCCGATTCTATATCCGTTTCTCTTTTGAACAGGTCGCGTCCATCGATGGGCGCGACTTTTTTGTTTCGACTTCGATTGCGCGTGATAAACTAATGAAGATGAAACTTATTAGAGGAGGGCAATCCATGCAAGCAAAATTAATTGAACGCTTAATGACGTACGCGAAGATTGATACACAGTCGGATTTCACAAGTACGACAACACCATCGACGGCCAAACAATGGGATTTGATTCGCCATTTGGAGAAAGAATTAAAAGAACTCGGTCTGACAGACGTCGAGACGGACGAATACGGCTATCTCTTCGCCACACTTCCGAGTAACGTCGATCATGATGTACCGACTATCGGCTTCCTTGCCCACGTCGATACGGCGACCGATTTCACAGGAACGAACGTCTCCCCTCAACTCGTCGAGCATTATGAAGGTGGCGACATCGTCTTGAACGAGTCGCTTCATGTCGTGTTATCACCAAAAGACTTCCCAGAACTGGACGGGTATGTCGGGCATACGCTCATGACAACGGACGGCACGACACTCCTCGGTGCGGACGATAAAGCAGGAATCGCTGAAATCGTCACAGCGATCGAATACTTATTGGCTCATCCTGAGATTCCACACGGGCCGGTCCGCATCGCCTTCACACCGGATGAAGAAATCGGACGTGGACCACATAAATTCGATGTCGCCCGATTCAATGCGGACTTCGCTTACACGATGGACGGCGGTCCACTTGGAGAGTTGCAGTATGAGAGTTTCAACGCAGCCGGTGCGACCGTCACCTTCCACGGGACGAACGTGCACCCAGGTAGCGCCAAGAACAAGATGGTCAACTCGATGAAGCTTGCGATGGCGTTCCAAAACCGTTTGCCTGCTGATGAGGCACCGGAACGTACGAGCAACTACGAAGGATTCTTCCACTTGAACGGCTTCAATGGGGACGTCGAGAAGACGACGCTTCAATACATCATCCGCGATCACGACAAACAGAAGTTCGAAGCGCGTAAAGCGTTGATGGAGAAGCTTGTCCTCGAATGGAAACAAAAATACGGGGAAGAACGGATTGAACTCCAGATGGAAGACCAGTATTACAACATGGCCGAGAAAATCGAGCCGGTCAAACACATCGTCGATACCGTCGCTGATGTCATGCGTGGTCTTGGCATCGAACCGAAGATCGAACCGATTCGTGGTGGGACAGACGGATCGCAACTTTCTTACATGGGCCTTCCGACGCCGAACATCTTCACAGGTGGCGAAAACTATCACGGGAAGTTTGAATACATCTCTGTGAACAACATGGAAAAAGCAACAACGGTTATCATCGAAACACTTCGCACATTCGCGAAGCGCGCACAAGCATAACACATGCGCCTCCAATCGTTCTCTTTTACACTAGAGACATTGGAGGCGATTTTTGATGAAGCATACATTTAGCATGAACCTCGGCTGGGATGGCGGACGAAATGACGTCGGTACCCTCGAGGCCGAGCGATTAAAGACACAGATTTCGATCCCACCCGAGATGGACGGTCCCGGAGTCGGCACGAATCCGGATGAGATGTTACTCGGGGCAGCGGCCACGTGTTATATCATCACCCTCGCAGCCGTACTCGGACGGAGTGACCTGACTCACCGTGGCATCACGATTGATGCGGAAGGCATCGTCGATGTGACGAACGGCATCTTCACTTACGAGACGATTCGCTATGCGACAACGATTCAAGTACCTACAGAGATGACGGATCGAGAGATCACACTTGTTGAACGCATCGCGAAAAAAGCGAAAGATCAATGTATGATTTCACGCGCACTCGCAGGAAATGTAGCATTTGAGTTGAATACCGTCATTTCACGTAAAAGTGGCAATGATTTTATTTGAAGAACCTTTGAAAAAAGCGATAATTGTAAACAGACGTAATCGCTTTGTCATGGACGTACTCGTTGATGATTTGCTCGCGCCTTGCCATTGTCCTGTAACAGGAAGGATTGGAGATATTATATTTGAAAACATCCCCTGCCTCGTCTCAGAAACCTATGACTCGAATCGTAAAACTCGCTTTACAGTCGAAGCCATTTCAGTCGATGGTGAACAATGGATTGGAATCAATCAAGGTCGTGTAAACGACTATGTTGAAGCTTTCTTACTCGAGAACCAGCTTGATGCTTTCTCAACCCCGAGGGGAATCAAACGTGAAATAGTAACTGACGGTGCACGGATCGATTTTCAGATTGATGGAATCTTCATGGAAGTGAAGGCTCCGCTCAGCGAACTACTCACTATTCCTCTCCCACACTTTAAACGTAGACGAGTGAAACGACCCATCGAAACAGAACGTTTGATTCGTCATCTCTACGCTCTGATTTCCACTCTACCCCAAACCGGAAGAGCAGTCCTCTTATATGTTTTTTTATATGACGCACCAATTTATACCGGTAATCCCAACCGAAAACAAGACCATCTAATTCGTCAATTGATTAACGATGCGATACCTTCCGGATTAGAAATATGGCAACTGAACTGCACTATTTCCCCTGAAGGAATTCGTTTACTTCGTTGCTTTGACACAACGTCTCACTTCAAGTAACCAAATGTATTAAGTGAAACGTTATGTTTTTACTAAACATATGATATGTTGGGAATTACCGAATAGAGTCATTTTTCACTTCCACTCTTTACGCGACTGCGCGTTTTTCAAAAACGTGATACAATACACGTCGTAAACTAATCAGAAAAACGAGGGATACCATACATGATTACAGTAAATAACGTCAGCCTACAATTTGGCGGTCGCAAGTTGTTTGAAGAGGTGAACATCAAGTTCACGCCAGGCAACTGTTACGGATTAATCGGTGCGAACGGTGCCGGAAAATCGACATTCTTAAAGATTTTATCAGGTGAACAAGATACGACGACGGGTGATGTCAGCATCACACCGGGCGAACGTCTCGCCGTCCTCAAACAGGACCACTACGCGTATGAGGACAGTGCAGTTCTCGAGACCGTCATCATGGGTCACGAGCGTCTCTACAAAGTAATGAAAGAAAAAGACGCCATCTACATGAAAGAAGACTTCTCAGATGAAGACGGGATGCGCGCAGCTGAACTCGAAGGAGAATTCGCTGAGTTGAACGGTTGGGAAGCAGAGTCGGAAGCCTCGATGGTCCTCCAAGGTCTTGGTATCTCTGAAGCGCTGCACCAGAAACAAATGAGCGAACTCACAGGTGGGGAGAAAGTCAAAGTCCTTCTTGCCCAAGCGCTCTTCGGTAAGCCAGATATCCTCCTCTTAGACGAGCCGACCAACGGACTTGACCTAAAAGCGATTCAATGGTTAGAAGAATTCTTGATCAACTTTGAAAACACAGTCATCGTCGTTTCCCACGACCGTCACTTCTTGAACAAAGTCTGTACGCACATGGCCGACCTCGACTTTGGAAAAATCCAATTGTACGTCGGGAACTACGACTTCTGGTATGAGTCTAGCCAACTCGCTACACGTATGGCGGCAGACCAGAACAAGAAGAAAGAAGAGAAAATCAAAGAGCTTCAAAACTTCATCGCACGTTTCAGCTCGAACGCATCGAAAGCACGTCAAGCGACGTCTCGTAAGAAGTTGCTCGATAAGATCACACTTGATGACATCCGTCCGTCGTCACGTCGTTATCCGTTCGTCGGATTCACGATGGAGCGCGAGATCGGAAACGATGTTCTCTATGTCGATAACGTATCGAAGACGATCGATGGTGTAAAAGTACTCGACAACGTCACGTTCTCACTCAACAAGACGGACAAAGTCGCATTCGTCGGTCGTTCGGACGTTGCCATCACGACACTCTTCAAAATTCTCATGGGTGAGATGGAGCCAGACACAGGGTCAGTCAAATGGGGCGTCACGACAACTCAGTCATACTTCCCGAAAGACAATTCGGAGTACTTCGAGGGCTCAGAAAAGAGCATCCTCGACTGGTTGCGCCAGTTCTCACCTGCCGATGAGTCAGACACGTTCCTTCGTGGATTCCTTGGCCGTATGCTCTTCTCAGGTGAAGAAGTCATGAAGAAGGCGTCTGTCCTCTCAGGAGGAGAAAAAGTACGCTGCATGCTCTCGAAGATGATGCTCTCGAACTCGAACGTACTCGTCCTTGACGATCCGACGAACCACTTGGATCTCGAATCGATCACAGCACTCAACAACGGTCTCGAGTCGTTCAAAGGCGTGCTTCTCTTCAGCTCACATGACCATCAGCTCATCTCGACGATCGCGACACGCATCATCGAAGTGACTCCGAATGGCATCGTGGACAAAGAAGCAACATACGATGAGTACTTGGAGAACGAAGCGCTTCAACAACAAGTTGAATCCCTTTACCAAAATGCATAATAAAAAATCGGCTCAACGTGAGCCGATTTTTTATTTAACGTTTACCGTCTCCATGACGTGCTCATGAATATCATGACCTTTCGTGACATGGACTTGAACGTTGTATGCGCCTGATTCAGCAAAGGTGTGTGCACCTTTATACATCCCAGCATCTGCTTCCTCTAACTTCACCCACTCATGCTTCTCTGCCCCGTCTTGGAAGATTTCGAGTTGTACTTCCGCCCCTGCGAGCATCTCGTCTTCAATCATGACGTGTACCATGAATGGTTGTTCTTCCCCTGCTGTCGCCTCTTTCGGGTCAAGCGTGATATCCGCTCCAGCGTGGTGATGATGCTCACTCTCTTCTTCATTCTGCTTCAGCAGCCGTTTCTGGATGTCCAACCGTCACGTTTGTCGTCGGCATGGTGTGCATCGAACGCGCTGTCACGTGAACCTGAACCGTATAGACCGCTTCTTCCGCGAACGTCGTCTCCGCTTCATAGATACCGTCTTTCGTGAGTGACGCCTTGATCATCTCACTTTCTTCCTTCGCACCATTCTTCCATACCTCGAACTTGATTTCATCCGCATCGTCTACAGGTTGACCATCTTGCGTGACTGTTACTGATAAAGGTACCGCCTCTCCCTTTTTAGCCGTTGCCTCTACCGTCAACTCTGCCTCGACCGGTTCCATTGACTGTGGAACAGCCGCGCTCTCCGCTTCTTTCTCCGTACTACACGCACCGAGTACGAATAACCCGATGAGTCCAAACACGACCCCAAACCGTGTCATCATCTTTTTCATCATAAGTCCTCCTTATAAATCGCTTACATCTTTCACACATTGTTCATGATACCATCTCTTTCCAAAAAGAGTGTGAGCATTCTGTGATATATCCCGCGATACATTCTCACAAATTTCACACATATAGTTGAATCAAAATTTATTGAGTACATTTCCGAATTTTAGTCCATCATTTCTAAAAAGGGGTATATAAAATATATCAAGGTCAATCATTTGGAAAGTCTTAACATCAAGAGAGTTACATCATGAATGGAGGCGAATTCAGATGAAACGTAAGGTCATTCGTGGGGCGATGGCGCTGTTCATCTTATTGGCGATGGTGATCACACAATCGATTTCCGTCAGTGCCGCCGCTTCAAAATTTGTCACGAGCGTGAACACGACGAGCAAGGTCGTCGCATTGACGTTCGATGACGGGGCAGACGGGGCGAACACGAACAAGATTTTAGACATTTTAGCAAAAAACAATGTCAAAGCCACTTTCTTTTTAACGGGGTCGGGCGCAAATAACCATCCACAGTACATTAAAAATATCGCCGCAAAAGGACATCAACTCGGAAATCACTCGTATACACACCCTGACTTCACCAAACTGACTGCCACGCAGATGAAATCCGAACTCGACCGCACGGAAGCTTTGATTAAATCGTTGACCGGAAAAACGACAAAACCGATTTTCAGAGCCCCTTTTGGTGCAGTGAATAGTACCGTATTGAGCGGTGTCGGGGCTTCAGGATACGGATACACGATTCAATGGAACATTGATACGGTTGACTGGAAAGGATTGACCGCGAGCCAAATCAACACGAAAGTTCAGACTAACATCAAACCGGGTTCAATCGTCTTGATGCATACCGGAGCCGGGGCCCCGGGTACACCGCTCGCACTCCCAACGATGATTTCACAACTCAAAGCAAAAGGGTACAAATTTGTCACGATCTCACAATTACTTGCATATCAAAACGCATCGACGAACAAAACGTATACCGTGAAGTCAGGTGATACGTTGTACAGTATCGCACGGACATACGGAGTCACCGTCTCGGCGCTTGCTGCCGCCAACAACATTACGAACTACAGCTTGATTTATGTAGGACAAGTGCTCATCATTCCAGGAACGACCGTTACACCACCTACGACGACCGTGAAATACACCGTGAAATCGGGCGACACACTCTACAAGATTGCGACGATGTACAATACGACCGTCGCAAAAATCGCAGCTGCCAATAACATCGCAAACGTCAACTCCATCTATGTCGGACAAGTGCTCGTCATCCCAGGTACGACGGTCACACCACCGACAACTACGGTGAAATACACGGTCAAATTAGGGGACACGCTGTACAAGATTGCGACGATGTATAACACAACTGTTGCGAAAATCGCGGCCGCCAACAATATCACGAACGTCAGCTTAATCAGTGTCGGGCAAGTGTTGACCATTCCGAAATGATTGCCTCGTGAATCTTTTCCTCAGCTTGTGACGTATCGTATACAAACAGGAAAAGAGGAAACGCTATGACTCGAACCGTAATCCGTGTCAGTACTACCGCATTCATCGGACTTTTGGTTTCAATTGCCACATTCTCGATTTTGATTTGGCTCGGTTATGAACAAGCACTCACATCCGGTGAGCCGATCCAATTCTTAACACGTGAGATTTATCAATTCGAGAAGGGAATCGGGGTCGCCAACCAGAATCAAATGGCCATCCTCGGTGCCGGATTTATGGGCATTGCCGTTCTCATTGGAGAGATCGGGATACGTCTTAAACGAAAGTAACCGCTGCATACGCAACGGTTACTTTTTTAATGCTGATGTTCACCACCATGGTCGTGTGAGTGAACGATTGGTTGCTGCAATTGGTCGATTTGGTCTTGCGGTACATCACCGACAATCATCCATGCGGACGGCGTATAGACCTTCTGCCCTTCATGGACCATGCCGTTCACTTGGTAGATTCCCTGATCGAGTTTCACGCTCGTCACGAGATAGCCATCCTTTTCTGTCACTTCATACGTCCGGGTCTCTTCCGAATCGTAAGGCGTGACTTGAATATGGCTTTCTGTCACACGTTCATCATTCGATATTTTCATCGCAAGCGTCGTCGAGCCAACTTCTACACGTTCAGGTACGATCAGTTGAATGCCAATCGGATCAACGGTGCGTTCTACTGGCTGAAGTTGACACGCACCTAACCAAATCGTCGCTAGGATGACAGGAAGGACTGCTTTAAATCGTTTCATGCCGCCACCTCCGCTTTCAACTTCCGGCGCCCGACTAACCAATCAAATAGGAGAACGACAAGAATACTGATCCCTGCGAGCGGTAATGTCACACCAAGAAGTAGAATCAAAATACCGACGATTCGTTTGATCCGTTCGTCCTCAAACCGCTTCATCTGTTCGATCGATCCGATTCTCCGTTTGCGCCACATCACGAACGAGCTGATGACCACGAAAATGAGACCTAGACAAAGTGCGACCCCAACCAATTGATTGAGCAAACCGAAGAGGCGACCTTCATGGAAGGCGATTCCGACCGTAATCAGTTTTCCGAGAACCCCGTAATCTGCGTATGTCACAGAGCTGAGTGTTTCACCACTGTATTGATCTAAGTTCACCGTCGCTTCTTTAAATGGATGTCCCGCTGCCGATGTGATAGTATAGACGCCTGTTTCGCCTTCCGGAAGCGAGATCGTGTACGGTCGATCAATCGTGGACTTGTTAACCACTTGATTCAAATCAATCGGCAACAGCGTACTTGGAGAAGAAGTTGGAACGAGATCTGCTTGGGTCGCCCAAGGTACGTCTTCTGCCACATCTTTTGTCGTCACGGTCGATTCCGGCTTGGTACCAAACGCATAGGCATACATCGGTGCTCCCGTGTTTGTCGACGAGGAAACCCACTGCAACATCGCACCCGAAACGGATGACCAGGCAAGACCTGAACTGATGATGATGACGAGACCTAGCGATGACCATAAGGCGACGCTACCGTGCATCTGTTTCCACCACTGCCGGCCTTTCCCGAGCTTCGGCACAAGCATCCGAATCGGATTCTTTCCGCGCGGCCAGAATAAGAAGGTCCCTGTAATAAGAAGAATGATTGCCCAGGATGCTGCGAGTTCGACGACCCAGTTTCCGATTTGACCACCTAATAGTGTGCCATGAATCACAACTAATAAATCCATGCTACCTTCAGCAGACCGTGTTCCTAAAACTTCTGTCGTTTCTGGATGAATATATGTATACATCATCTCGTCTTCGTTCATCCAACCGATTCGAGTCGATTCACCTTCATCCGGCAAACGAATCGATGTGATCATCGCATCCGGATATTTTGTCATGAATGATTCCTTTTGGACTTCTATCGGCTGTTCTTCCGTGAAAGATGCCGTCATCATGTCTTTGTATTGCATCTTTGTTACTTGCGGTTCAAATAAATAAATGCTTCCTGTCACAGCCAAGATAATGAAAATCGGTGCAAATATGAGACCTGCATAAAAATGCCAACGCCACACCGCTTGGTACCAAGCGTTACGTTTGTTCAACCGTTCCCCTCGCATGATGCTTCCCCCTTTATCATTGTGTCCAACTTGTGAACAGATTGAGTATACAAAGAATGGAAACGGTTTATTCTTACTATTTGTGACAACTATTCGTCGAATTGGAGAAGTGAAAATGAACTTTGATTCATCTTTTTTTCACATATTCATCGAACTGATTCACACACTTTCACATAAAGAAAGAGACACCAACAAGTTGGCGTCTCCAAAATATGATCAATTTGTGAACTGCTCTGCTTCTGTCGATCCAGCCAGTGCAGTCGTAGATGATTGCCCACCCGAGATGACGAGCGAGACTTCATCGAAGTAACCCGTCCCGACTTCACGTTGATGACGTGTCGCCGTGTAACCGTGTACTTCAGCCGCAAATTCTGCTTGTTGTAACTCCGAGTACGCTGCCATGCCGCGATCTTTGTACCCGCGTGCGAGCTCGAACATGCCGAAGTTGAGCGCGTGGAATCCAGCGAGTGTGACGAACTGGAACTTGTAGCCCATTGCACCGATTTCTTGTTGGAACGTGGCAATCTCTTCGTCTGACAACTTCTTCTTCCAGTTGAACGATGGTGAGCAGTTGTAAGCGAGAAGTTTGCCTGGATACTTCGCATGAATCGCTTCGGCAAATTGACGTGCCTCTGCTAAATCTGGTTCGGACGTCTCACACCAGACGAGATCTGCATACGGTGCATAAGCGAGACCGCGAGCAATTGCTTGCTCGATACCAGCTTCCGTACGATAGAAGCCTTCCGGCGTACGCTCTCCAATGATGAACGGATGATCGATTGGGTCGATGTCGCTCGTGATCAAGTTCGCCGCGTGCGCATCTGTCCGCGCTACGATGATCGTTGGGACGCCCATGACGTCTGCCGCGAGTCGCGCCGAAATCAAGTTTTTCACAGCCGTCTGCGTCGGGAGCAACACCTTCCCACCAAGGTGACCACATTTCTTCTCAGACGAGAGCTGGTCTTCGAGGTGAACGCCGGCAGCCCCCGCTTCGATCATCGCCTTCGTCAATTCGAATACGTTGAGTACCCCACCAAAACCGGCTTCCATATCTGCGACAATCGGTGCGAACCAATGCGTGTCGCCTTTCCCTTCTGCCGTTTGAATTTGGTCGGCACGTTGAAGCGCTTGGTTGATTCGTTTGACGACACTTGGCACCGAATTGGCCGGATATAGACTCTGGTCCGGATACATGTGACCTGACAGGTTCGCATCCGCCGCTACTTGCCAACCACTCAAATAGATGGCTTCGAGTCCTGCTTTCACTTGCTGAATCGCCTGGTTCCCTGTCAACGCACCGAGTGCATGGACGTAGTCACGCTCGTGCATCAATTGCCACAGGCGTTCCGCTCCCTTTGTCGCAAGCGTATGTTCAATCACGATAGACCCTCGTAATTTCATGACGTCTTCTACAGAGTATGGACGTTCTACCCCTTCAAATCGTTCTGACTTCCAGCTGTTCAACAATTCTTCGCGTTGTTTCATCAATAAACCCTCCTGTATTATATTAATTTTATAAAATTAAATTTGTTATATAACAGATGGTGCGAACGAAATGATTTAGTCGAGGTAAGCGCAGCATTCTAACGCTGCCTTAAACGTCGAATGCTCCATCCCGCAGCAACGACAGACATTTTCTTCGTCACGGTCCTCCAGTTTGCGGAAAACGACGACTTCATCGATCGGCTCTTTCATGATTTGGAGCGAACCGTCTGCACGATCCAAGACGAGGCGCATCAAGTCGTTTCCGTATACGAATGCCGTATTCGCAAGTGATGCTGTCGATTCTCCAGATATGATGCGGCGGACGACCCAACGTTCAATCAACTGTTCGCTTTCCATTTTTTTCGTTGTCATGATGAGGTTCCTCCTTTTAAATTGAACTCCACAGTTTGTCGTTTCATAAATTCACGGCGGCGGCGATGTAAGATTGGTTCCGTATACCCGTTCGGCTGTTTCAACCCATGAAACACGAGTTCGTGGGCGGCTTGATAGGCGATCGACTGATCGACGTTCGGCGTCATCGGTCGATAATTCGGGTCTGACTCGTTTTGCTCATCGACGACTCGTGCCATCCGATAAAGGGTGACCTCGACTTGTTCTGCTGAACAGATGCCGTGATGCAACCAGTTGGCCACGTGTTGGCTCGAAATCCGGAGTGTCGCCCGGTCTTCCATCAGTCCGATATGGTGAATATCCGGCACTTTCGAACAACCGACACCTTGTTCGACCCAACGGACGACGTACCCGAGCAATCCTTGCAAGTTGTTCTCAAGCTCTTCATTGATCTCGTCTTGCGAATAGATGCGTGTCGCGAGCGGAATGTCGAGGAGTTGTTGTCTCTCATGTTTCGAATGAGGTTGCTTGATCAATTCTCGCTGTACATCAAAAGCATCGAGTTGATGATAGTGCATCGCATGGAGCGTCGCCGCGGTCGGTGAAGGCACCCATGCCGTCGTCGCCCCGGACCGTACATGTGCCATTTTTTCACGCATCATGTCCCGCATCCGGTCAGGCATCGCCCACATCCCTTTTCCGATTTGTGCTTGATGGTGGAACCCACTCTCGAGACCGGTTGATACATTCAACCGTTCATATGCAGCGAGCCAAGGTGACGTCTTCATTTCTCCCTTCCGACGCATCGGTCCGAGTGTCATCGAGGAATGAATCTCGTCTCCCGTCCGGTCGAGGAAGCCTGTGTTGATGAAGACGACTCGCTCTTTTACTTGCGCGATACAATTTTTCAAGTTGAGCGATGTTCGTCTCTCTTCATCCATCACGCCGACTTTTAACGTATAGCGAGGAAGGTCCAGCAGATTTTCCACGGCATCAAACAAAACATTGGTGAATGCCACTTCTTCAGAGCCGTGCATTTTCGGCTTGACGATGTAAATCGATCCTTCCCGAGAGTTGAGACGACGATGAAGATGGCGACTTGCAATCAATGAAGTAAAGATGGCATCAACGATCCCCTCTGGTACCTCGCGACCTTCTGCATCAAGAATCAAGTCCGTCGTCATCAAGTGTCCAACGTTCCGAATGAACAAGAGCGCGCGTCCTGGGAGGACGACTTCCACCCCACCTTTTCCAAGCAAACGCTTGTCTTCGTTTAAACGCCGAGAGAGTCGCTTCCCGTCTTTTTGGAACGAGGCTTCAAGCGTCCCATCCATTAGACCGAGCCAATTACGATACAGATGAACTTTGTCTTCCGCGCAAACGGCTGCGACCGAGTCTTCACAATCCACGATTGCGGATAGGGCTGATTCGAGCTCGATGTCCATCAGTCCAGCAGGATCAATCTTTCCGATCGGATGCTCGCGGTCGAATTGAAGTTCAACGTGCAAGGCATGGTGTCTGAGCATTAACGTCTTCAACTCGTTCGGTTCCCCGGTGTAACCGACGAAAGAATCATCTGCGAACGAATGCTCGTCGTCCCCGATTACCGCATAAGCGACATCGTCACGAACGACGTATCGTGTCACTTCCTTGTGCGACCCTGATGGTAGCGGGAACGTGTCATCCAGAAACTGTTTCGCTAACCGAATGACCTCATTACCGCGAACGGGATTATATGCTCTCCCCTTTTCCATACCATCTGTCTCGTCAATCATGTCCGTCCCATAAAGAGCGTCGTAGAGACTTCCCCATCTGGCGTTGGCGGCATTGAGTGCATATCTGGCATTGTCTAACGGTACGACGAGTTGCGGTCCCGCTTGATGAGCGATTTCGCGATCGACATTCAACACGTCGATATTAAAATCTTCGACGACCGGTTCGATATAGCCGATCGACGTTAAAAATGTCTCGTATTCGATTGGATCGACTTCGTCTTGCCTGCTGTACCATTCCTGTAACAATCGCTCGAATGTCTTGCGCTGCTCTAGAAGTGTCTGATTCACTGGAATGAAACGCTCTAGAAGCGATTCGACCCCTTCCCAAAAATCATTGATTTCATGAGGTTCAAGAACGTTTTTATTCACAAATTCGAGCAGTTTCTCATGAATATGATACTTATCTAGTCGTTCATAGTGTTCCAAGCGTTCACATCCTCCTTTAATCATTGTTATATATCAGTTGGTTATAATATAGACTATTATATAACAGTTTGACAACCTATTTTTTAAAACTTTTTATTTGAAATATCGTCAGGTTGGGTTTACTATACATTGTGTGACCCATCAATGATTGAGTCATCAATGATTTGAGGAGGCGATGTGCATGCGAGATTCTTGCTCGCTTCGTGATCAAATTCTCTATCACATCATCACTGTACAAAAAGAATTAGGGCAATTATTCGACTCTGAAATGGACGGGCTCAGCTTGAGTCGCTATGACATTTTGAGCAACTTGTATCACGTCGGTCCATTGCGGCAACGTGAATTGCAACAGCGCGTCGATGTCGACCATGCCGCCATCACCCGACACTTGAAACAGTTAGAGACACAAGGACTCATCACGCGGAGACGCTGTGAACAAGACAACCGTGTCATCTATGTTGAGTTGACAGACGATGGTCGTGAACAAGTTGCACATTGGACTGAGCAAAAAGAGTGCTTAACGGACCGACTTTTTGTCAACATGAAGGTAGAGGATCAACAACAGTTATTAGCATCACTCACGATGTTACAAGATACTATTGACCATGAAAGGAAGACTACAATATGAACACTGCCACACAAAAAGACTTTATGGAGATTGTCAAAGGACGCCGCTCGATTCGTGTATACGATGAGAACGTCAAAATTTCAAAAGAAGAAATGACACAAATTCTTGAAGAAGCGACAACAGCTCCTTCATCCCTTAACTTACAGCCATGGCGCTTCGTCGTCATCGATAGCGCAGAAGGAAAAGAAACACTCCTCCCACTCGCAAGCTTCAACAAACGCCAAGTGGAAACATCTTCAGCTGTGATCGCCCTCTTCGCCGACTATCAGATGGCAGATTACACAGAAGAGATTTTCGATACAGCAGTAGAGCGCGGTATGATGCCGGCTGAGGTCCGTGACCGTCAAGTCGACATGATCAAAGGCATCTTCAAAGATGCACCGAAAGAAATGATCAAAGATAGCATCATGCTCGATTCAGGTCTCGTTGCGATGCAGCTCATGCTCGTCGCACGTGCACACGGATATGACACAAACCCAATCGGCGGATACGACAAAGCGAACATCGCTGAAGCGTTCGGCCTCGACAAAGAACGTTACCTCCCAGTCATGCTTCTCTCAATCGGGAAAGCAGCAGAAGAAGGGTATCCATCAGTCCGCTTCCCAGTCGACCGCATCACAGACTGGAAATAATTCAAAAGAGTCAATCGCCCCGGCGATTGACTCTTTTTTTCATCCAATATATTTGACGACTTCGTTAAAGTCACGACGTGTTTTCGGTGCAAAGTCGCGCGCTCGATACCCAAATGCGACCATGACTGAAAGTGACCATTCCCCACGTTCCATCACACCTTCTGAGATTAACAACTCATCAATCTCCTCTTGATTGAACCCTTCAATCGGGCATGAATCAATTTCGATTTGTGCGGCAGCAGTCATCATGTTTCCGAGTGGGATATATGTCTGACGCTTGATCCATTCCTGGAAGACACGCTCATCGTCTAAGAGACGGTAGTCGTTCTCCTGGAACTCTTGCACTCGTTTCACGCGCTGTGCGTACTCTTCTTCCGTCCGTCCTTGTACGCCTGTGACGATGTGACGAATATAGTCTGCATCGTAACGCATGGCTTTCGGTGTTCTTGCGAGGATCAACACAAAGTGACTGGCAGTCAGGGCCTGACCTTGCGCTCCCCATGCATGATCTTTAATCTTTTGGAGTAAATCTTCCCGACGCACCACGACGAATTGCCATGGCTCGAATCCGAACGAACTCGGCGAAAGACGTCCCGTCTCTAAAATGAACTCCATGTCCTCTTCTTTGATTTTACGATCCGCATCGAACGCTTTCGTCGCTTGACGCCAACGATATGCCTCTAAAATGTCTTTCTTTTTCATCGTGCTCACTCCTCCATTACCAAGATGACTCCATCATATCAAACCGATAAATCAAAAATCGCTCATGAAGATTCTTCAGCGGCAATCGCACCGTTTGTACGTACTGAAAAGGCGTCTCGTCGTTCAAATAATGGAGGTACTCATCCGCCGGATAATATAAAATCACATCGACCGGGCGAGGAACCGTTTCAACAGATTCGATGATGTTGGCAATCACTTGGCGGAAGACGTTCACCGAGAACGGATTAAAGAAGTAGAATCGATTCGCATCCGGTGGAATCATGAATCCCTCCGCGAATCCCTGTTCCAATTGAACACTTCCCCGATTACGATGTTTCTTCGTATAGCTCATCCAATTTTGAAGTGCCTCCTCATGAAATCCACCGTCCATCTCGACACCGATTGCCCTGACACGAAACGTATACGCTAAATAGAACGGCAGACGTCCTTTTCCCGAACCGAAATCAACGATCGTATCTGTGGACTCCAACGGATAAGCGTCCCGAAGCAAATCGAGTGCCTCGTAAGGAGTCGGCTCATAACGATGATATTCGGCCGAGGACGGAAATCCTTGCTGAGGTTTGGCCGTCTCGATTTGTAACAGTTGCTCATACTGCTGTTCGTTCATGATGAACCTCTTTCTTGAATGGATTGAAAGAATGGATGTCGCTCCATTTCTCTCGTGAACGACGTCTGTTCTTGATAGGCGACATACAACAGATAAATCGGAACCACTAGTTTGAACCAACTTGGGAGAAGAATCACGCTCGTGATCCCGAGCGGAATGAGTCGAAACCATAAATTCCGATGACTCGGCGTTCTAAAGTACATAAGGAGTGCCATCGTCCGTCTGACGGTGCCGAAGCGATTCGGTCTCGGTCGATACAGGGGACGTTTCCGCTCACTCGTCTTCTCGATGGCTCCTGACGTCGTCAACAGGACACGATCGAATGAGGCACGCTCACGTTCTCCGATTTCAATTTCTCGACCGACACTCGGATGTTTCGACACCCATCCTTCCCCTACGTATAACGCAAATGTGACCATGATGCTTCCGATCAACACACTAAGCAATATCGACTCAATCAATAACGCATACACGCCTACAAAAGCAAGGAGTACGATTAAAAATCGCTTCATGAGATGGGCGTGTCGGAGACGTAGATGATACTGGACCCATGCGTGACACCAAGCGAGTAGAAAAAGTGCAGCCCCAAACGCGAGAATCTCGCCCACGTCCCTTCCTTTTACGTATAGAATCGGTGCAAGCAACAGCAGATAGCATCCATATTGAATCACGTGTTGCGTAAGTTGATACCAAACCGAATACCTTTTTAAATCCCGAATCATGCCCCGGTTTGACACAAGGATGAGATCGGCACGCTCAATCCAGACAAACATACGGTCTTGCCACATGAACCATCCAATCAGAAGTGCCCAGAGAAAATAAGGGATGTCACCTAACCAGGGGAAGTTCCCTTCCCAGACTTGCCAGTAGGAATAGCCTGCCCATATGAGAAGAGGAAGGACACCGTATAAAAAAATCGTCCAGTCGACAATCAATCGGACCGTCTTCCATTGCTGTTTTATGTACCGGGAGACACGTATCCAAAACAATCGTTTCGCAATCATCGCATCGCCACATCTTCCATCATGTCAAACAAGGTCATCCCCTCTGTATCGAGCGCTTCACGAATCTCCACTTTCGTCCCACTCGCGAGCAGTTGTCCATCATCAATCCATACGAATCGGTCGCATAATCGCTCGGCCGTATCAAGAACGTGTGTGACTAATAAGACACTTGCCCCCCTCGTACGCTCCGCTTCTAACAGTCGAAGTAACTGAATCGTCGTCGTCGCATCCAATCCGATAAATGGTTCATCGACAATCAATACCCGCGCTTCTTGAATGAGCGCCAATAGAATCATCGCCTTCTGTTTCATCCCTTTTGAAAAAGAGGAGAGATACCGATCGGTCACATGCTCTAACCGGAATAGCTGTAGCAACTCCTCCGTTTTTTCTGTTGAATCGATTCCCGTTAATTCTTGGACGAGTGCAATATGTTCAGATAGCGTCAAATAATCATAGTAGACCGGTTGTTCCGGGATAAACGCATAGCGTTCCATCTCGACCGTTCCCTTCATCCAAGGAATCGTTCCGGTAAGACAGGCGATGGTGGTCGTTTTTCCCGCACCATTCGACCCAATCACCCCTAAAATCTCACCTGCCCGTACATCAAACGAAATGTCTTGGATGACGGGCTCGTTTATCTCGTATCCTGCTTGTTCAATTTTCACATCCACGATGGGTCCTCCTTACGAAAAAGTCGCCATCACGGCGACTTTTACTTCACAATATTGACCGATGAAAACACAAATTTATCATATCGATGACGGGCAAACGAATACTCGAACGGTTTCCCGTTACTTAAATAGACCACTTGCTCGACTTCGATAATCGGTTCAGTGATATCATTCTTCAAGTAAGCTTGGTCGTACTCATCCGGTTTATCTGCTCGAATCACTTTATGCGAGCTTGTAATCGTATAACCCAGATCTTCTTGAATATACGCATACACGGATTTTTCCAAAATTTCACGTGTGATTCCTGTAATGAGGTTAGCAACCATGTACGTCAATTCGATGACATACGGCTCATCGTCTACGTAACGCACACGACGTATTTCATAGACCGGTTCTGTCAGCTCAATCATGAGATGATTGGCGACTTCCTGACACGGAAACTTTACCTCAAAATTCAGGACTTCACTTCGTAACGAGCGATCTCCGATTACTTGAGTCAGCCCTCTCGTTTCTTTACTAATCACGTTGATGCGATCTTTTTGGAAGCTCGACTGTAAAATGAATGTTCCTTTACCACGTTTACGATAAATCAGCCCTTCCATGACGAGAATCTCAAGCGCACGTTTCATCGTCATTCGGCTCACCCCAAACTCTTGGGCCAAATGGATTTCATCAGGTAATGCATGTTCTAGCGGATAAACGTGTTCAATAATTCTTTTACGAATTTCATCAGCAATGGTTTCATATTTCGGTTTTTTCTTAGTAGACATATAGCACCTCATGTATAGACATATATGTACAATATATCAAAAAAAGCTGACAAAGAGTAGTCTTTGTCAGCTTACTTCATTATTCTGTAAAACCATTAGCGTCAATCAACTGTTTAAACCAGTGCCCTGATTTTTTTACAGTACGCTGTTGCGTATCTAAGTCAATACCTACAAATCCATAGCGATTTTTATAAGCATTGCTCCATGACCAATTGTCCATGAACGTCCAAAGATGATAGCCTTTTACGTTCGAACCCTCTTCAATCGCTTGATGCATCCATTTCAGATGTTCGCGAATGAAATCAATTCGATAATCGTCTTGGACACTTCCGTTCTCGTCACGATAACGCTCTTCACCCTCGACACCCATTCCATTCTCTGAAATGAAGCATGGAATATTACCATAGTTTTCTTTTAGATTGATTAATATATCATAGATTCCTTTTTCGTAAATTTCCCATCCACGATATGGATTCATTTTACGTCCAGGCATCTCATAAAAATCAAATAAGTTTTCCGGTAAGAATGGTGCGTCCGGATTCGGCAGTGATGCTTTTGCTTTCACGCGACGCGGCTGGTAATAGTTGATGCCAAGCAGGTCGACTGTATGTTCTCGAATGAGTTCAAGATCGCCTGTTTCCATCTGTGGCATCGCATCTTCAGACTTCAGCACTTCTACTAGTTCTTGAGGGAACGTGCCTAAAACAGATGGATCGAGGAACGAGCGATTGAACATCGCATCAGCAATGCGCGCTGCGCTCAAATCAGCTGGGTGCTGACTTCTCGGATATGAGGGTGTCAGATTTAAGATGATCCCGATTTGCCCAGATTGTCCCATGTCACGATACGCTTCGATTGCCTTCGCACTCGATAAGATCGAGTGGTACGCTACTTGGACAGCTCGCTTGAAATCAACAACGTTTGGATAATGAAAATCATATAAATATCCACCCTCTACCGGTACAATCGGTTCATTATGCGTGAACCACTTCTCGACGCGGTCACCAAACAACTCAAAGCATGTCTTCGCAAAGGTGACATATGCCTCCACGACTTCCCGTGATTCCCAACCACCTTGTTCTTGAAGCGCCATCGGCATATCGAAGTGATACAGATTGATGAACGGTTCGATACCATGATCGATTAAGCAATTGATGACATTGTTATAAAATGTGATTGCCTCTTCATTTACTTCCCCGACACCTTGTGGAAAAAGACGTGACCATGAAATGGAGAAACGGAACGTGTTATGCCCGAGTTCTTTCATCAATGCGATATCTTCTTCATACAAATGATAGAAGTTTGAGGCCTCTGTTGCGCTCACGCCATTGAAAAAGCGATTCGGCTCTTGCATGTACCAGTAATCCCAGATATTCAATCCTTTTCCACCTTCAAAAGCA
This sequence comes from Exiguobacterium sp. s75, assembly GCF_018617145.1. Lineage (GTDB taxonomy): Bacteria > Bacillota > Bacilli > Exiguobacteriales > Exiguobacteriaceae > Exiguobacterium > Exiguobacterium profundum. The sequence goes on along the minus strand of NZ_JACSJQ010000002.1, from coordinate 160,024 downwards.
GCACCTTCCATCTGTGTAGCAGAGGAAGCCGTTCCCCACCAAAAATCTGTCGGAAATTGATAGGTCTTTTGCTCTTTCATTCGTGTTTGTGTCGGGTTCGTCATCTTTTATCTCTCCCTTATTTCTATTTTCTCTATTTGTTTACACTGCTTCTTGTTTATCTGTTGATTCTTCTAACTCTTTTTTCAAGTTCATGCGGTCGATAAATTTCAAGAACGGGAACCAAATCGCCAAAATAATGAAGAAGTTCACGATTTGAAGAAGACCTCCGGCAAGCGAGTTCGTCGCCATGATACCACTCAAGAACATTGGGACAGTCCATGGAACAGCGACACCCGTTGGTGGTGGGACTAAGCCTGTCGACATCGCGAAATATGTGACCGTTACCGTCACGAGCGGTGCGACAATCCAAGGAATCATGATGAGCGGGTTCATAACGATTGGAAGTCCGAAGATGACCGGCTCGTTTACGTTGAATAGTCCAGGTCCGAGGGATAGTTTCCCGATTTGTTTCAACTGTTTCGATTTCAAGAACAACAAGATAGCCACGACGACAGCAAGTGTAGATCCGGAACCACCAAGCCCTACCGTGTAAATTTCAATGAACTGTTTACTGATAATGTTCGGAACATCTCCAGTCGAGGTATAAGCCGTCAAGTTCTCCACAGATAATGTGTTCCAAATCGGGTCCATCACCGAGTTGACGATGACCTGACCGTGAAGTCCGAAGAACCAAAATAGCTGAACGAAGAAGATTGCAATCAACGTTGGAATGAGACCATTCCCCAATGTCACAAGTGGTTGCTGAACGACGTTGAAAATGACGTCATGAAGATTCGTATTGAATAAGTTCGTCACGATGATGTTGAATGTTAAAAATACAGTCAAGGTTAATAATGCAGGAACAAGTGCTGAGAATGATTTCGCAACAGCTGGCGGTACTCCATCCGGCATCTTAATCGTCCAGTTCTTTTGAACGACAAATCGATAAATCTCACCGGACAGGAATCCGGTAATCATCGCAAGGAACATCCCTTTCGCTCCAAGGCGATCCAACGGAAGGACATTCCCGACTGCCTCTGACATACCGTCAACTTCAATCAAGAAAGGCGTTAAGAGAAGGAAAGACACGAGCGAGATCGCTCCTCCGAAGACAGCCTCGACTTGATAACTTTTCGATAGATAATACCCGATACCGAAGACGACAAAGATAGACATAATCCCCATCGTTGCAGATGGTGCGTTTCCGAGTGATGTTTTAAATACACTGAGTGTACTCTCGGACATGAAACGGTCGAGGAACGGCAGGTTTGCAATGACGACGATGATTGACCCAAACATGGTAATCGGGAAAGCGAGCATGAATGCATCTCGCAATACTTGTAAATAGCGACTGTTGTTTAAATAGGTCGCCATCGGCATGAGCAGTTTACTGATCATGTTGAACATCTTATTGTCCTGTGACATATGATTCACCCTTCTTGATTAGGATTTACAATCTTTTGTTCGACCATTTCGACCAAACCCGCTGTCAAATCAAGCATTGTTTGCGTAGACATTAAATGGTCCTCTGCATGAAGAAGCAATAAAGAGACGTCTGTTTTTTCTCCATTCGCTTCTCTTTGGATTTGTGAAAAGTGTGTTTGATGTGCTTCTTTTAATTGTCCACGTGCCTCATCAATCTTTTCTTCGAACGTTTCATAAGAACTCGTTTTATACAGTTGAATCGCTTCCTGAATCGTACTTCTCGCATTGCCACTGTGCAAAATCATCATGAATGCCATTTGCTCCAAGGTTAACTCGTCTACCTGTTCCACGTTGTTCACCCCATTAATTTCATCGCTTGTTCGTATGCAGCTTTACCATTCGCCGTGCCGTATGCCATCATATCGATCACTTCAATCGGTGTTGATGTTTGCGCTTTCAATTTATCCAACAAGAAACGCATTTGTGGACCAATCAAAATCACATCTGCCTCGTCCATCTCGGTTACGACCTGATCTTGACCGACTGCCCAAATCTTCGCCTCATCCCCGATTGATGTGGCATGATCTTTCATCTTCGTTACGAGTAAACTCGTCGACATCCCTGAACTACACGCTAATAAGATTTTCTTCATGTGTCCTCACTCCTTATTTGAAATCGGTTACATGTTTTATTATACACATGATTTATTTCATGTCTATACTTGATTTAAACTTTGTTTAGTTTTTAAATTCATAAGTGTATATCAAATTAATAGGAGGACAGGATATGAGCGCTATTCTTTTAAAACCACACTATCAACAGCGACTTTGGGGAGGGGAGCGTCTGAAGCAATTTGGTTTCGATTTCAATGACCCTTCGATCGGTGAAGCTTGGACGGCTTCTGCATTAGAAAAAGGTAGTTCAGCCGTTGCTTCCGGACCCTACGTTGGTCTTTCTTTGCGTGAACTCTATCAACAATATCCAAAGTTGTTTCAAATTAAAGCGGACGTGTTTCCACTACTGATTAAATGGATTGATGCGAACGATGATTTGTCTATTCAAGTTCATCCTGATGATTCGTTAGCGGAACAACTCGAAAACGAATCATATGGAAAAAATGAATGTTGGTATATTCTCGATGCTCCAGCAAATGCGACACTCATTTACGGTCACTCCTATGCCACCTCAGAAGACTTCAACAAAGCGCTTGAAACAGGCGATTTGGAACACGGCTTGATACGAAAATCGATTCATGCCGGTGATTTTTTCTATGTCCCAGCTGGAACGGTCCATGCATTGACAAAAGGGGTATGCGTACTGGAAATTCAACAAAGTTCGGACACAACCTATCGTCTATACGATTACGAGCGACTGGATGTGACGACCGGTCGTCCACGTGAACTTCACGTAGAAAAGGGCATTCTCGCTTCTTTCGTTCCTCACCTTGGCTATAGTGAACCAATCCGTCAACTCGATCACTTTCGAACACGTTTGACGAAGAATCCATTCTTCTTCGTGGAAAAATGGCATGTTACAGCGAAAGAAAAGATTTCGACCGACACGTTCCGGTTACTATCTGTCGTGCAAGGAACATTAATCGTTGATGAGATGGAAGTACCTACGGGAGGTACACTCCTTCTCCCGGCCAATGAGTCGTTCTTGATTGAGGGAGAAGCGATTTGTCTAGTGACTGGTGTTCCTTCCGATGAAAAACAAGCTGTCCGAATCGGGATTGACTTAGGAGGGACGAACACTCGGATTGCGGCTGTTTCACTCAAAGGTGAAGTACTGAAACAACTCACGTTTAACACGCAGCCTCAACTTCCTTTCGAAGAGACACTACAATCTATTGAGACTGCGATTCATCAATTCAATGTTGAATTCGATATCCGGCATGTTGGAATTGTGGCTCCCGGTCCACTCGATTTGAAACAAGGGATGTTTTTAACGCCTCCAAACCTCCCGAATTGGCACAATCAAAAAATCGTTGAGCCTTTAACACAGCGCCTCGGCTTTTCTGTCACCCTTGAAAACGATGCGAATGCAGCAGCTCTCGCAGAAGCTAAATTTGGAGCAGGAAAAGGATTCGATGCTGTTTTTTATGTAACAGTGAGCACTGGAATCGGTGGCGGTTATGTCTATAAACATCAAATCATTCGAGGGGCGAACGGCAGTGCCGGTGAAATCGGAAATATGATTATCCGTTCGAACGGACCAGTTCACCCTGTACTGAATCGAGGCTCTCTCGAATCACTCGCAAGTGGTACCGCGCTCATGAGTCGCGCAAGCGAAAAAGGATATACAAACGTCCCTTCGCTATTATCAGATGACGAGTACCGCCATCACTTCGTCGAGGAACTGGCTAGCGGACTAGCTAACATCATTCATACTGTCGATCCTGATGTGATTGTATTAGGAGGCGGCGTCATGATGTCGGCCTCATTATTTTGGAACGAATTACAACAAGCAGTCTCGAATAAAATGTATCCACATGCTAGTGGAAAAACGCGTCTCTGCCTCACTCAATTGTCAGGAGATGCGGGTGTTATCGGCGCTGCCTTTGTCGAAGCATAATGAGGTTTGAAAAAAACGGACACTCATCGTGAATGTCCGTTTTTTCGTATACAGAAATGTGAAATAAATCAACATTATACTTTGCGAATCATCTACAGTTTCTTTTCTAGATTGAGTTAGATTCGTTTACTTTAGCGTGGTAACGTGAAATGATAATGATAACAACTTTTTAAAGTGAGGTGACGGTGTGTCTACCACAGAGCACGAACAAGCGACATCTATTTTGCATCACCTCTTTACCGCCTCTTCTTTTGTCGGAATCGATTTCGGTTCTGGTCCGAACCATCATCTTCTCTATTTCAGTCGTCAAGGACTGGAATCTTGGATCTCCATCGAGGGACCGTGGCATGTCCATGCGACGCAAAATACGTTTGACGAAGGTGAACAACTCGAACAGCTCATGCGCTTAAGAAGAGAGCGCATCCATCAAGTACGCCTCGGTGACGAACACCCCCACCTCGAACTGGAATTTGAATCCGGATCCCTTCTCTTCATCAATGGATATCAAGAACACTTTGAGTGCTGGCAAGCAGGGGACGCGAGACCACTTGGTGGAGACGCCTATCTGTTGGTCGCGATGCCACAAGGGGAGCTCGCAATCTTTGCGGATGGAGACGACGAATGAACACTTGGATGGAGATTGTCTTGTATATGTTGATTGCCGGGGGCGTTAGCCTCGCGATCATCTTATTAAGAAAGATTACGAAAGCATGAAAAAAGCGGCCGAGGCCGCTTTTTTAGTCAAACAAAATTCGCTGCATCCGTTCCGGTGCCTGTAAATAATCACGCATCACCCGTACATGCTCGAGGTCATCAAAAGCCGTCGGAGTAAGTCCCGTCTCCACTTGTAAAATCATCGCACCTGGATACGACATCAAGATAGGTGAATGACTCGCGATGATAAATTGACTCCCCGACTGGACAAGTTCATGCATGCGTGCGAGCATCGTCAGTTGGCGCATCGGCGACAATGCGGCCTCTGGCTCATCCAAAATGTAGAGACCGTCTCCACGAAATCGATGTAGCATGAGGGATAGAAACGCTTCACCGTGTGACTGTTCATGAAGGGAACGTCCGCCATATGATTCATAAAACCGTTCAGGATCACGTCCTGACTTTGCCATCTCATCCACATAACTCGATAGCTGGTATGCCGTTTCAGCACGTAAGAAAAAACCATCTTTCGGACGATACGGTCCTCGAATCGGGCGTAGCGCTTCATACAAAGAACTATGCGTTGACTCCGTTTCGAATTGGAAGGAAGGTGCTCCGCCTTCTGGGTTGAATCCAGCCGCGACCGCCATCCCCTCAATCAACGTCGACTTTCCACTCCCGTTTTCTCCAACGAGAAACGTGACCGGATGATGAAACGTCAGTTCATCGAGTGTCTGAAAGATTGGTAACGAGTACGGATAACCCGTTGATTGGATGCGGTCTTTCTCTAACCGCACCCCTCGTAAAAATAAAGTCATGTCCATCCGATCCAAAATGTCGCCCCCTTATCTGAATCGACGCCATAAGAAAGTCCTTGTGCGTCAAGAAGTAACTTCGTGATAGCGAGACCTAAACCATGTCCGTTAGAGCGATCCCCTTTCACATACATATCCCATATCGCATGCTGAATGGAAGGATCAACCCCGTTTCCTTCATCGGTCACTTCTAATCGCTTCGGGGTTAGAGTGATAGTGATTCTTCCCCCGACAGGGCTTGCCTCATACGCATTGCTTATGAAATTCGAGAGCACTCGTTCCATCGCCAATCGATCAGCTTGGATTGATACCGTTTCGAGTCGGAGGTCGAGTGTCACGTCTTTTTGTCGGAACCACTCAGACATGCGTGGCGTCAACCGACGAACCAATTCATCCAGTTGAATCGATTCCATTTCAAGGGGAATCGAACCTGCGGACAATTTAGAGTATTCGAGCATCTGATTGACGAGTCGGTCGATCCGGTCCACTTCCTCGGTAATGCTTTTACCGGTTGTGGCCATCTCTGTTTCATGGACAACACCAAGCTCTAATAGTTCCGCCTCGTTTCGAACGATAGCGAGCGGTGTACGCACATCGTGTGTGATCCCAGAAATAAATGATTTTTGAAGCGCCTCTTTTTCTTGAAGTGATGTGTTCATCTGTCCGATGGTGACGGTCAAATCTCCAATCTCATCGTTCGTCACGCTCGGTAAGCTAATATCGTGTCGCCCCTCCATAATGGATGCGGTCGCTTGTTTCAACTCGACGAGCGGTTGCGTGAGCCGACGACTCATCCAATACGTGACAGCGATTGCGACAAGTAGGGCCAGAATAAACCCACCCGCTAAGATGAGGTAGATTTGCTGGAATTGTGGATTTGAAAACGGAACGGGACTATACGTCACGATTTGAATGTCCCCTTCTTCTTTCAGATACGTCAAGAAGCGGGTACCATTTACACCCACTTCGTCCTGAATCTCTAAATCATTCGGATCGAGGTTGATTGGCATCATGCGATGCATCCGTCCGCCTCGTTCGAACTCGATACGCTGCCCATTTTGAAATACAAGCACGTCAAGTTGCCCTGGGATTCCACGGCCCTCTTGAATGGCTTCATACACAATCGCCGCCTCGCGCTCCAATTGTGCGTACGTCTCCTCTTCTGCGAAGCGTCCAATCAATAATGACGTGAGTCCGAATGTTAAAAGTGCCATCACTGCAAGTGGTAGAATGGCCGTCCAAAGTAACTTCTTCATTAATCGATTCATGACAGTTCCTCTAATCGATAACCGACCCGGTGCACCGTCTTCAACTGTTCTTTTAAGGTCGGCGATTTGTCACGCAGTTGTTTAATGTGGGTGTCGACCGTTCGTGTATCTCCGACGAATGCGTAGTCCCACACCTCATCGAGCAAACGGTTCCGGTCTAACGCCTCCCCGACATGTTTCCAAAGATACAGTAACAACTCATACTCTTTGTTCGTTAATCGAAGCGGATGTCCGTTCTCTTGTACCATTCTCGATTTGACGTCGATGGTGAGCGTTCCAAATTGAATCATATCGGTTTGTTTGACGAGACGTTTCAGTCGAATCTCCAACTCTTTTAAAACGATGGGTTTGACTAAATAATCGTCTGCGCCAAGTTCCAATCCGAACACACGATCATCCGCCTCACCACGAGCCGTCGTCAGGATAATAGCAGGTGCGGGCTGTTGCGCTTTTAATGTCGGAATCAAGGTCCAACCTTCTCCGTCAGGGAGTCGAACATCCAATAAAACTGCATCAAACCGTTGATGCAACTGTTGTTTCGCCTCACTCAAAGTCATCGCCACGGTCACCTCAAATCCGGAATATGTTAAAAAGCGGGACATGCCGTCCGCCAGTTTTAGTTCATCTTCCACAACGAGTACGTTCATCTCATATCGCCTCCACATCCATTATATCGTACCCATCAAACCTCCCACCGTTTCCCAAAGACAATTTGCAGAAATCTTGCAACTCCCTCACAACTTCCGAAGCGTTCAGTCCTACACTTGAAGTAACAAAGGAGGAGATACACATGAAATCAACAAAACTAGCAATCGCTTTAGCCGGTCTATTGGCCGTCTCAGGCACAGGCGTATATGCCGCGACGAATGACACGACGACTGATGAATCGACAACGACGGAATCCACACAATGCGAACGTGGTGAACGAGGGCCTGGTATGTTCGGTGACCGAGAAGCAGGGCATGCCGCTCTCATCGAAGCGCTCGGTTTAACGCAAGAAGAAGTGGATGCGGCTCGCGAAAACGGGCAATCTCTCCCTGAACTCGCAGAAGAAAAAGGGATTTCAATTGAAGCGTTCATCGACGCCATCATGACGTCGCATGAAGAAAAACTCGCAACCGCTGTGGAAGAAGGAAACTTGACGCAAGAAGACGCCGATCAAATCCTTGCGGACCACGAAGAACGGTTTGCCGATGTGACAAGTTACGATGACTTGGAAGATATTCGTGGTATGCGCGGTGGACGTGAAGGTGGTCGCCATGGTCACGGTCCACACCATGACGACTCAACTTCTTCAGATGACGATGCTTCAACAGAGAGCGACAGCAACGTAGAAAATCAAAGCAATAGCTTATAAGTCAAAAGGGCAGCCACTCGCGGTGGTTGCCCTTTTCATATGACGAGCAATAACAGCGCATAACTTAATAAACCAATCAAAAATGCACCAAAACTACTCTCTCGCTCAGCAGGCAATTCTTCTTTCATGACGTTCAAGATGACGCCACCTGCTAAAAAGGCGACAACAATCGATAAACCGAGATCATTCACTTCCGCAAAGGTACCAACTGCCCACCCTATGAGTACAGCAAGCGCTAAGAAGATGCGCCCTTGTCGATCATAAAGTTGCTGATGGTGCTGACGCAATCCTTGATCGACCGTGACAAAGTGTATACCAAGCGCTAAAAAATAAAGAAACATCGTGCCATTGGACTGAAATTCACTTTCTGCGAGCACATATCCGATGCTAAACGTATATAACGTGAATGAACCAATGTGAATCCAAAACACATACGGTTTTTGTTTACGCTTATTGGCCGTTGCAAATCGTTCGAGCCCATAAAAGACAGCCAGTCCTAACATACTGATGATTAAGATATGGTTCTCGAGGGAAGCAAAGACGTTATTTCTAATCTCTCCTTCAAGTTCGCGTTGATATTCATTTAACTCTGGCAACAGATGAAGAAATACATAAGCAACGGCAATCCCTCCAGCCACTGATAAAAAACGGCTTCTCGGCACTTCACGCACGTGAATGAGTTTTCCTGAAAAAAAGTGAATCACGGCAAAACCGAGTGCAAACCAAAAACTTAACTCGAACACATAAGCCCCTCCCACATTAAGATTTCTCTTTATGTGCTCTTACCCTTTCACCGTATGCTACATTCATTTACGTTTAGAGTGCTCTTGTTTCTTCCTTTCCCGAATCTCTTTCTCCACTCGTCGTAACGCTTTTTTCGATCCTCTTGCAAAGTCGTGGGCTTCCTTACGCTCCTGATACGTCGTGAACAACGTATCTAAATCATAGTCAGCCGGATAGAGCTCTGTCGCGCGTGCCTCAAGACGAACGCGGCGGCTCGGCAACTCTACATATTCCAAATCTACGAACACGCGGACATGTCGACGCGATGCATCAAACGAATAGACAAGACCGACTTGATTCGTCTCTAACAAGCGGACACGGTCACCTGTTTCAAAGTGCTCTTCCTCTTCAGGTGGTACCATTTCCACTTCTCGCACAATTTTAGAATCATCGACTTTCGTCATATCATATGTTTTCTCGTTCATGTAACGGGATGCCTGTTTCAGAATCGATTCCGGTAACTTCATCTTACGGGCGATAAAGAGGGCGTTGCTGTCGCCAGACTGTCCCATGAGCAGTCTGTATTTTGGTTCGAGCGTTTCCGGATCAAACTGCATCGCAGCGTTCATGAAATCTGGGTGGGCTTCAGAATAGGATTTGATTTCACCATAATGTGTCGATGCCACAACGATTGCGCCCCGTTTATATGCCGCTTCTAAGATGGCAATCGCAAGAGCGGCTCCTTCGTTCGGTTCCGTCCCGCTTCCGATTTCATCGAATAACAAGAGCGACCGTTTTCCAGCGGTCTGCATGATACTCGCTACGTTGTACATGTGTGCAGAGAACGTACTGAGTGCCGATTCCAAGTCTTGATTATCTCCGATATCGACGAACACCTCATCAAATGTCGAGATGACTGTATCCGTGTGAGCCGGGATATGCAGTCCCGTCATCGTCATCAGACTAAGGAGTCCAATCGTTTTCAAGACGACCGTCTTCCCGCCGGCGTTCGGTCCGGTGATGATCAAGCCGCGATAGTCTGTACCGATGGCAAAATCAAGTGGCACAGCGCTTTCTAAGAGCGGATGACGTACTTGTTTCAATCGGATGTGACCGGTCGCATTGACGTGTGGTATCACGCCATCAATCGACTGACTGTACTTCCCTTTTGCGAAGACCATATCGTACTGGGCGATGACATCGAGCGTCGATTCGATGTCAGGAAGGACTTCTGTCACCGCTCCCGTCAACGTCGCTAGTACTTGATACACCTCTACCGCTTCTTCCGTACGCTTGACGACGAGTTCAGCATTTAACTTCGCAATCGCTTCCGGTTCGATAAAGACCGTCGTCCCACGATTCGAGGTATCCACAATCGTCCCTGCCACTTTATGCTTATAAGAAGCTTTGATTGGAATGGTGAAGCGGTCCTGTTTTTTCGTGACGAATCCGTCTTGGATCATCTCGCGATTGGCGGCGCTCTTTAAGAACTTGTTCAATCGTTCCTCGATTCGTCCTTCTAAAATGTCGACTTGCTTCCGAATCCGCTTCAACTCTTTCGATGCTTCATCGACGACCTGTCCGGCTCGAATCGCTTGTGTGATGTCTTCTTCAAGCGTCCGCCATTCGCCCATTCCTGAAGCATAAGCCGAAAGAAGCGGTGCAAAGAATTCATGCTCGAGCATGAATCGCTTGAGTTTGCGTGCCCCTCGTAAAAACTCGGCGACCGCTTCAAACTCTGTTGCCTCGAGTTGGATGCCTCGTTGCAGTTTTCCGATAATGGTCTCCATGTCAGACACACCGATGAACGGGACGTGTGACGTCGCATCTAGAATCGCGCGGGCTTCGGATGTTTCTTGCAGGCGCTTCTTCACCGTCGTAATGTGGCTCGTTGGGCGTTGCTGTCGAAGAAGTCGTCTTCCGAATCCGCTGATGCAGAAGCGCTCTACTTTCGTCATCAATTCGTTGTATTGTAATTTTTCAAATGTTTGTTCGTTCATGTGTCTCTCTCCTCAAATCGTAGAATCGAGATACCGCGCAAACAAAAAAGCGTCGGTCGATGACGACCAACGCAAAAAGACAGACGGGTGTCTGGCAGTTTTTGATGGGCGGTATCTGTAACGGAACATGACGGCATGACAAAAAGACGTGTCATCCGACATTTTTCAGTTCGTTAGGCAGATACAACCTCACTCATCAACATGCAACACCTTTCTTACTTAGATTCGCCCTTACTATACAATAGATTCGTTCCCTTGTAAAATTTTAGAGAACGCTTTCAAAAAAAGACTTGTGTCTCAAACCAACACATGTTATGTTGAACGTGAAGAAACGAATAACGATCACATGTGACTGATTCGATCAGGCATGGGGTAAGACGTACGGTGCATGCCACCCGTCTATACTCCATGCCTGTTTTGTTTTTCGGTGTTTTGTTTCAAGAAAGGATGTAGTAGACATGCTATGGAATAAGTTAATGAATCGACACAAACCGACACTGCACTCACCAATGGAAGGAGACGTCATTCCACTCGAACAAGTTGCGGACCCGGTCTTTAGTGAAAAAATGATGGGCGATGGCATTGCCATCACACCAACAGACGGTGCCGTCGTCTCACCGGCTGATGGAGAGATTGTACAAATCGCTCCAACAAAGCACGCCATCGGCATTCGGACCGAGGATGGGGCTGAGATTTTGATACACGTCGGACTCGATACCGTTGAACTCGAAGGTCGACCGTTTGATCTTCAAGTAGATGTGGGCGACCACGTCAAGACGGGACAGCTGTTACTCACAGCAGACTTGGCGCAAATTCATCAGGCGGGTAAGGACACGGTCACTCCAATGGTCGTGACGAATGGTGGTGCACTCGCCCATCATTATGCCTTCACGTTCACGAAAGAAGCTGTTCCGGGCAAGACGATTGTCGCCCGAGTGGAAGCGTGACTCCGGAATAAGGAGGACACATGATTAAAATCAAAAAGATTCTAAACAACAATGCGGTCATCGTCTCAGATGAGGGTGAAGAAAAGATTGCAATTGGCCCTGGCGTCGCGTTTAAAAAAGCGAAGAACGACATCGTCAATCCACATAAAATCGAAAAGTTGTTCATCATGCCAGAGAATGACAAGTTCCAACAGCTGTTGAGCCGGATTCCTGTCGAACACTTCACCGTTTCCGAGGATATTATCTCGTATGCGGAAAAACGTCTCGAGACATCGTTCAACGAACATATTCACATCGTCTTGACCGACCACATCTCGTTCGCCATCGAGCGGGAAATGGATGGCATCTCGTTACGCAACAAACTGTTGAACGAGATTAAAATCCTCTATCGGAATGAATATGAGATTGGACTATGGGCGATTGAACATATCGCTGAAAAGCTCAACGTCCAAATGCCGAAAGACGAAGCTGCGTTCATCGCGCTTCATATCCATACGATGAAAGTGAAAGGAGGTGATTTACGCAAGACGGTCAAACAGACAACGATTGTCCGCGACATGATTCAATCGATTTCACGACGACTCGATGTATCCATTGAAGAAGATGACTTATCCTACCAACGATTATTAACTCATTTACGGTTCGTCATGGATCGGGTCAACCATTACGATCATCACACGATTGATGAAGACATGCTCCGCATGATTCAGACGAAATTCACGTCTGCCTATGCCTGTGCATCGGATGTCGCGAAAGAAATGGAAGAGACCTATGGCGTCGTCTTGCCCGAGTCAGAACTTGGTTATATTACGCTTCACATCCAACGTCTACAAGATCAACATCATCAAAAAGGAGGAAATCAACAATGATGAACTTTTTCCAACGTCTCGGACGTTCCCTCATGTTACCGGTCGCCGTACTTCCGGCTGCTGCCATTCTCATGGGGATTGGTTATTGGATTGACCCAGTCGGCTGGGGATCTGAAAACATTGCCGCTGCATTCTTAATTAAGGCAGGGGCCGCTATTATTGATAACATCCCAATTCTGTTCGCAGTCGGGGTCGCGCTCGGAATGGCTAAGAACCGTGACGGTTCAGCAGCACTCAGTGGGCTCGTTGCCTTCTTGACGGTCACAACGCTTCTCTCTGCAGGAACGGTTGCGTTGTTCCAAGGAATCGACGTAGAAGCCGTTAACCCGGCATTCGGGAAGATTGGGAATGCTTTCATCGGGATTCTATCCGGTCTCGTCGCCGCTTCCATGTATAACCGCTTCAGTCAAGTCAAACTGCCAGATGCTCTCGCCTTCTTTAGTGGGAAGCGTCTCGTTCCAATCATGACAGCCTTCTCGATGATTCTTGTATCGGTCGCCCTTTACTTCATCTGGCCGGTCGTCTATACAGGTCTCGTCGGATTCGGAGAATCGATTTCAAAACTCGGCGCATTCGGTGCCGGACTTTACGGATTCTTTAACCGTCTCTTGATTCCAACCGGTCTTCACCACGCTCTCAACTCTGTATTCTGGTTCGACGTCGCCGACATTAACGACATCGGAAAGTTCTGGTCAGGTGAAGGTGAAAAAGGTGTGACAGGGATGTACCAAGCAGGTTACTTCCCAATCATGATGTTCGGTCTTCCGGCCGCAGCACTCGCGATGTACCATACAGCGAAAACGAAACGGAAGAAACAAGCCGCTTCACTTCTTCTCGCAGCGGCATTCGCTTCATTCTTCACAGGTGTAACAGAACCGCTCGAGTTCTCATTCATGTTCCTCGCTCCTGTTCTTTACCTTGTACACGCAGTCCTTACAGGAATTTCGCTCTTCGTTGCGGCAACGTTCCAATGGACAGCCGGCTTCGGGTTCAGCGCAGGCTTGGTCGACTTTATCTTGAGCTCACGCTTGCCGCTTGCGAACCAACCGTATATGCTCATCGTTCAAGGTCTCGTGTTCGCAGTCATTTACTACGTCATCTTCCGCTTCATGATTGTGAAGCTCAACTTGGCAACGCCAGGTCGTGAACCAGATGAAGTCGTCGATGCGGTTGCAAGTGAGACGGCAGACGGTGAAGCGAAAGTCGCTCCGGTCGCATCAGCTTCAGGTAGCGAATACTCAGCAATGGCACATATGATTTATGACGGTCTTGGCGGTGACAGCAACGTCACAGGAATCGAGTCTTGCATCACACGCCTACGCGTCGATGTCAAAGACATGGATACGGTCAACCAAGATCAAATCAAAAAAGCCGGTATTCCGGGAATCAAAGTCGTCAGTCCAAACCATATTCAAGTCATCGTCGGCACAAACGTTCAGTTCGTCCTCGATGAGATTGAAAAAATCCGTAGCCACCGCGCCGGATAAACGTCGAAAGCCACCTCATTCAGGTGGCTTTTCTTGTTTGGCGCATATTGTTTATAAAATTGAATGAAATAGTAGAGGAAGATCCACGGTAAGATGTACTGTGTGAGCCACATGAAAACCTTAAGTACTGCATGTACAATATATGGCCCTAGCCCAAATAAAAATAATGCGACTAATAAAGCGCCGCCTAAACCTATGTATATCTTTTTATTCAACTCATCCACCCCCTTTTTTTCCCAGTTCAGTGTAACATAAAGAGCCTGTCACAACCGGACAGGCTCTTCTTACATTTGACGAAGTCGGGAAATGCGTTCGACTGGATCAGGGTGTGTCGAGAATAGACCGCTCACTTTCTTCTTAAGTGGATCGGAGAAGTAAAGCGGTGCGGAGGCACTCGAAGCTTGCTCGACCGGCGTCTCGACGTTTGCAATCTTTTCAAGCGCCGAGGCGAGCGCATCCGGGTTACGGGTCAGTTCCGCTCCACTCGCATCTGCCAAAAACTCACGATTCCGTGAAATCGCCATATTGATGAGCATCGCGATGAGCGGTGCCAACACCAGCAAGACGAGTCCGATGATCAAAAAGATGGGATTCTGGTTTTGATCGCGTCTTCCACCGATACTTCTGAAGAACAGCATGCGCGACCCGATATCGCTCATGATAGCGATGACTGAAACGAGTGCGAGCGTGACCGTCGAGAGCCGCACATCATAATTCTTAATATGCGCGACCTCATGCGCGATCACCCCTTCTACTTCTTCTCGCGATAATCGATCCAACAGTCCCGTCGTGACGGCGACGGCCGCCTTTTCCGGTTTCAATCCCGTCGCAAAGGCGTTCGGTGATGGATCGTTGATGATAAAGATACGCGGCATCGGCACTCGTGCGACCATCGCCATGTTCTCGACCGTATGCCATAGAAAGCGGTGCTCTTCCACCGATGTCACCTCTTGTGCCCGATTCATCTTCATGACGATGTTCGTACTCGACATGATGACGATTCCCACATAAAACAACGAGAAAATCGGTGTGAAGATTAACCCCGGAATCGCGTCTCCATAGTTGACGTAGGAAATGGCCGCTCCGACGAGAAGAACGAATAAGACAAACCCCGTGACGATGAAGACCGTCTTCACTTTATTCTTTCGAATCTGTTCATAGAGGAGCATACGCGCCACCTCGATTCATCAAAATGAGACGCGAACGTTCTCGCGCTCTTCGGCACGTGCCTCGAGCATATCGCGCTTTTCAAAATGATGGACGGAGGCGATGATGTTCGTCGGGACCGATTCGATTTTCGTGTTATATTTCATGACCGTATTGTTATAGAGTTGACGCGAATACGCGACCTTATTTTCCGTCTGTGTCAATTCTTCCTGCAACATCTTGAAGTTCTCGTTCGCTTTCAAGTCCGGGTACGCCTCACGAAGCGCGAAGAGATTTTTCAGTGCTCCACTCAATTGATCGTTCACTGCCATCTGGTCCTGACGATTCGACTTTTCTCCGAGCTGGTTTCTCAGTTCGACGACCTTCGCAAGCGTTTCTTGCTCGTGTTTCGCGTAGCCCTTCACCGTCTCGACCAAGTTCGGAATCAGATCATACCGCCGTTTCAACTGTACATCGATTTGAGCCCACGCCTCATCGACCCAATTTCGATACTTGACGAGCCCGTTGTACATCGAAAAATAGATGAGTACGAGCACGACAACCGCTACAATCGCAATAATCCACCCCATGTTGGCACCTCATTTCTTCATTTTCTCCTGTATTAATTCCCTCTCGTCGTATAACATAAGCGTAACTTAGAAAAATATAGTCAATGATTCATATTTACTGTGAGTTGTCTCATGATTTCATACAAAAGGAGTGTTTCGATGTCTATTCCAACCATCGTTGTCGCCGTGAAAGCGGTGATTGTGCAAAACGACCAGATGCTCGTCATCAAACGAGCAACAGATGACGAGGTCCACCCTGGAACATGGGAGCTCGTCGGTGGTAAGCTCGATTTCGGCGAAACGCTCGAACGGGCCTTAGAACGAGAAGTGTTTGAAGAAACCGACCTACGTGTCACGATTCAACACCTACTGTACGCTACGACATTTTTAACCGATCCAAACCGCCAAGTCGTCCTTATGACGTACTTGGCTCACCCCATCGCAACAATCGTCACATTGTCCGAAGAGCATAGTGATGCAAGATGGGTGACGGCTAATGAAGCCCGACAGCTGTTACCTCAACCGATTCTCGATGATTTGGATTCACATGACATATGGTCCTTGCTTCAACCAAAACCAATCCACTGACAGGAGTGTTTGCTATGCTTGTGACTGACCTCGATTTAAGATTGACGGAATTATACGAAGAAATGGTGACGCTCAGACGCCACTTCCACCAACATCCTGAACTCTCCTTCGAAGAGCGAGAGACCCCACGGACGATTGCGGACTATTTACGTGAACTCGGGCTCGAGGTGCGCGAACACGTCGGCGGAAACGGTGTAGTCGGACGAATTCATGGCGGTGATGGGCCGACCATCGCATTTCGGGCCGACTTCGATGCGTTGCCGATTCAAGACTTAAAAGACGTCCCGTACCGTTCGAAAGTGAACGGCTCGATGCACGCCTGTGGTCACGATGCCCATACGGCGACGTTGCTCGTTTTGGCGAAAGTGCTGACTGAAATCAGTCTCCCGGGCGATGTCGTCCTCATCCACCAGTTCGCCGAAGAGCTAGCGCCGGGAGGGGCCAAACCGATGATTGAAGACGGCTGCCTCGACGGGGTGGACTACATTTACGGTTCTCACATTTGGACGCCACTCCCATACGGCACAATCGGTGTGAAGACTGGATCAATCATGGCGGCAGCAGACCGTTTCGAACTGACAATCAAAGGAAAAGGTGGTCATGGGGCCATCCCGCAACATACGGTGGATGCCGTCATAGTCGGCGCAAACGTCGTCAGCCAATTGCAGCAAGTCGTCAGTCGTCGCATCGATCCGCTCGAACCGGCTGTCTTGACAGTCGGGACGTTTATGGCCGGCCAAGCGTTCAACGTCATCGCCGACGAGGCGAAACTGTCCGGGACGGTACGGACGTTCACCCAAGAAACGCAAACGCGCATCATCGCCGAGATGGAGCGGACCATCGACCACATCTGTTCGGCGAGCGAGGCACATTATGATCTCGAGTACATTCGTGGCTATCCGGCTGTCATCAATCACGCGGCAGAGACTGAACACGTCCGGCGCAGCGCGGCCCGCGTCGTCGGTACGGATGGCGTCATCGAGATGTCACCGCTCATGGTCGGTGAAGATTTTGCCTACTATCTACAACACGTCCCGGGCAGTTTCTTCTTCACGGGCGCCGGTAATCCAGAAGTTGGCGCCGTCTTCCCACACCATCATCCTCGGTTCGATGTCGATGAACGGGCGATGCTCCATACCGCCCGTATCCTCATGCAGGCGGCGTTCGAGACGTGGAACACACAAAAAAAAGAAGAGTGATGCCGCGGCATCACTCTTCCTCGATTTCCGTTGATGGTAATTCCGATACAAGTACTTGGTCGACACGCTTTCCGTCCATATCCACGACTTCAAAGCGAAGACCGTACGCTTCGACCACATCGCCCCGTTTCGGAAAATCACCAAGTGCGTAAATGACGAGTCCTGCGAGCGTATGATAGGAGTTGCGCCCTTCGTCGAATCGGTCATCCCGAATCTCGAACGTTCGCTTCAAATCCTCTATTCCGAGTAACCCATCCGCCAAATACGATCCATCTTCACGACGAACCACTTCTGGTGTATCCTCTTCAATCATCACCTCTCCGACGATTTCTTCCAAAATATCGAACAAGGTGACCATACCAAGGAATCCGCCGTATTCATCTAAAACAAAGGCGATTTCCACACCATTTTTCTGCATCATTTGAAGCACTTGGCTCGCCTCTCGCTGTTTTGGAACGATGAGCGGCTGTTTGATGCGCTTCAAAATCTGTGACCGCTCACGCAGTGTCGGCAACGTCAAGATGTCACGTACATCGATGTACCCGACAAAGTCGTCAAGCGAGTCGCGCCCGACCGGTAACTTGTTATGTTTACTTTCATAAATCGATTTCTTAATATCATCCATGTCATCCTCTAAGTCGACCCATTCAAGCGTCGTCCGAGGTTGCATGAGCTCATAAATCAATTGATCATGGAACGCAAAGACGCGTTCGACTTGTTGCACTTCTTCATGGGCGAACTGACCTTGCTGGGCGCCTTCAAACAAGAGTTGTTTGATCTCGAGCTCAGTCTCCCCACTCGTCTGTTCCGCCTTCAACCCTAACAATTTGAACAAAAAGAGTGTCGATTTCGATAAAATCCAAATGAATGGGCGCATCAACTTACTGAATAGATCGAGCGACGGAATGATTGCCATCGTTACTTTTTCAGGCGAGACGAGCGCAATCCGTTTCGGGACCAATTCACCAATGATGAGCGACAGATACGTAATAATCGTAACGACGGCCACATAAGCAACGGTTCCGGCATACTGCGTACTCATTCCGGCTTGTTCAAATGCCGATGCGAGCGGTGCCGAGAAGCGTGCGCCCCCGTATGCCCCGTTAATAATCCCAATCAATGTGATTCCGACTTGAACGGTCGACAACAAATCTGTCGGGTCTTTCGAATAATGAAGCGCAATCTTGGCACTTCGTTTTCCTCGATTTGCTTCAACCTCAAGTTTTGCAGGTTTCGATGAGATGAGCGCAATTTCTGTCATCGCAAAAATCCCGTTCAACACAATCAAAAACAAAACAATCAACAAATCAATCACTATGGAAGAATCCACTTTTTTCATCACCTCAGCTAATTTTTAAAGCATACTGCTTCATTTTATCAAAAAATCGTTACCAACCTGTACCCGTTTTGCTCAGAAAAATAGCCACTCCTCAAGAAGTGGCTTCGTTGACAGCTTGTTTGGCGATAGCCGCCGTCTGAGACTGTTTAAAGAGAATGACCCCGACAAGAAGGATGGTGAGCCCTACAATTTGTCCGGCCGATAACGTGATTTGAGGCATCCCGAAGGCGCCATATAAATCGACGACTAACGCCCAAATGAGTTGTGACACGAGAATGAGTGACACAGACAATGTGGGTCCGAGTAACTGGATGCTGCGCATGACACAGTACACGACCCCGACCCCAAGCAAACCACCAAGCCAATAGATCGGCGACAAGTCACGTAATCCAGCAAGGTTTCCTCCAAATAATAACAACGGGATGATGGATCCGACCAAACCAACGATAAAGACCAATACGGTGGTGGCCCAAGCCCCTAAATTTGTGTTCATTTTCGCGTTGACCGCCGCCTGTACGCTAATAAATGCCCCAGCCACAGCCGAACAGATGATACCAAAAATCATATAACCCCTCCTTACTCATAAAACATGCCGTTCGCACGTTCTTTCAATCGCTCACTATTTAAAATGATGACTTCTTTTCTCGTTCGTTTGACCAATCCTTCATCCACGAATGCCTGCAACGTTCGGTTCAAGTGACGATAACTCGTCCCTAGCCACTCTGCGACTTCTTTACGCTTCAGTTGACTCATCTCCGCTTGAAACAGTTCATTCCCTGATTCACTGAGTGAAATCAAGTAACCGGCCAAGCGCTCTTCTAAAGTCGACATGAGATGATTCGACGAGGCGTTTGCCTCGATGAATAATTTTTCGGACACGCCTCGTAACAGATGCTCCGTGAATTCGACCGTGCGATTATATCGTCGAAGCGCCTCGAAAGGGATGCGCAGACACGTCACGGGACCGACCGCTTCAACCGTATGCAATACATTGCGTCCGCTCGCATACTCGATATCTCCAATCAATGTTGGAGCAGCCTTCAGACGCAACAATCGCAATTTCCCTTCTTCACTGAGCGTATAAATTTTGACACGCCCTTCAAGGACGACGAATAAAGATTCGATGTGCTGATCGTTCGAACATAACATGGTCCCAGACGCATATGTCACTACGGACGAGGACTCAAGCGTTTCATTCGAAAACAGATGATTCCACTGCAATCGTGTCAGTGCATCCATAATATTCATCATGTAAAGTGAACTCCTTAAGAAAATGTATAGATTCCGATCCCAACGACCATCAAGACGAGTCCCATGACCTGTCCCGTGTTCATCGGTTTCCGTTTGACACCAAACCAACCGTTCAAATCGATGATGAAGGCTCCTACTAATTGTGCCACAAGCAATACACAAATTGCCCATGTGACCCCGAGTTGTTGAATCGCCGTCAATTCGCCGAAGACAACGAATACCCCGAACAATCCTCCTAAACTATAATACCAAGGCACACGTTTGAAGGCTGTCATGTCCGCATCCCGCTTGAAGAAGTAAATCGCGAGTGCTAACAGAAGTCCGACAAAATGAACGATAGTGACGGACATCCATGCGCCTACCGCATCTCCTAGTTTTGCATTAAAGATTCCTTGAAGGGCGATGAACGTCCCTGACAAGATGGCAAATAAAATTCCCATGTCATTCCCCTTTCTCTTCGTCTGACTTTACGAAAAGAGAGATGACTTGAATAGGACATATGTCCAAAAAACAAAAAAGCAACTTCGACATTCGAAGTTGCTTCACACGATTATCCGAGTAACTTAACAAGTTCTTTCCCGACCGCTTCAGAAGACTGAGGATTCTGACCCGTGACGAGACGTTCATCAACCGCCACATTCACCGCCCAGTTGTCAGCTCCCTTGAACTGCCCGCCTTGATTGCGTAGTCCTGTTTCAAGTAGGAACGGGACGGCAGAATCGAGTTGCATCTCTTTTTCTTCTGCATCGGTGAACCCTGTCACCTGTTTATCTTTAACGAGTGGCTCATCGTTGCTGAGTTTCACATTGACCAATCCAATTGGTCCGTGGCAAACTGCCCCGACAATATTTCCACTCTCGTATACATTGCGAATGACACGTTGTAACGTTTCATTTTCTGGGAAATCAACAACTGTCCCGTGACCACCCGGTAAGAAGATTGCATCGTACGACTCGTCTGCGACTTGATCGAGACGAGCTGTGTCTTTGAGCAATTCCCGTGTATTGAGAATGTCTTCTGACAAACCATCTTCTAAACTATTCGCATCGATTGGCACGTCTCCACCTTCGATACTCGCGACCGTCACTTTATACCCTTCTTTTTCGAACAATAAATAAGGAACGGCAAACTCTTCAAGCCAAAGTCCCGTTGCATGACCATTTGATAATTGGTTTGCTGACGTTGTGACAATCAGTACATGTTTCGACATACTCAATTCCTCCTTCAAGAAAATCAACATACGACTCTAGTGTTCCCGATTCATCATCTGTTAAACCTGATGACCTGTCCGCTCATGACAAGGCGTAACTTTTTTTAACCTGGTTATTTATTCATCCTCCCTTTTTCTTACCACCCTCTATACTGAGGAAGAATTGCAATTCCAACCCATGAAGGAGACGTGTGCTATGACGAAACGAATGAACGACTGGGGATTTCTCATTGTCGTCGCCATCATCATCCTATTGCTTGTGCTTGGTCAGCTGCCGTTCTTCATGTAATCTTCACGTATATTTTTTACCAGTTGTAGTATGATTGCCTTGTAAGCACTTACACCAAACCTGATATGAAAGGATGGAGTTCACTATGTCAGAACGCATTTTCATCAGTCCGGCCAAGTATGTGCAAGGGAAACAAACGATTGATCGCATCGGAGAGTTTGTCGCTCACTTCGGTTCCAACGCTTTACTCATCGCGGATGACGTCGTATGGGAGTTGATCGGCGAACGGGTGACCCAGTCTCTGCAAGCGAGCCAGCTCAAGGCGACGAAAGCTGATTTCATCGGAGAAGCGTCGAAGCACGAAATCATTCGAATCGCTACAGACGCTAAGAAGCATGAAACAGCGTTTGTTATCGGTCTCGGCGGTGGGAAAACGCTCGATACAGCAAAAGCGGTCGCAGATGAATTGGATGCGCGTATCGTCATTGTACCGACCATCGCCTCTACGGATGCACCGACGAGCGCATTGTCGGTCATATATACAGATGAAGGCAATTTCGAAAGCTACCGTTTCTATAAAAAGAATCCGGATCTCGTCCTTGTGGATACGGAATTGATTGCACAAGCACCGCCACGCTTCTTAGCGTCAGGTATTGCCGATGCATTGGCCACGTGGGTGGAAGTGCGAAGTGTCCTGGCATTCGGAGGCAAGACGATGGCTGGCGGTGTCCCGACACTTGCGGCGGAGGCGATTGCCGAACGGTGTGAAGAGGTTCTATTCACATATGGGATTCAAGCGTATGAAGCTGTGAAAGCAAAAGTCGTCACACCTGCGCTTGAAGCTGTTGTGGAAGCCAACACCTTATTGAGCGGGCTCGGCTTTGAAAGTGGTGGCTTGGCTGCAGCCCATGCCATTCACAATGGATTCACCGCACTTGAAGGAGACATCCACCATTTGACGCACGGTGAAAAAGTTGCATTTGGAACACTCGTGCAACTCGCACTCGAAGGACGCCCTCAAGAAGAGTTCGAGCAGTATGTTGCCTTTTATATGGCACTCGACTTACCGGTCACACTTGAAGATATCAAATTGAAAGATGCATCTCGAGACGATATCTTGAAGGTCGGGAAAGCGGCCACGGCAGATGGCGAAACGATTCATAGCGGTTTCGATGTTACACCTGAAGAAGTTGCTGACGCCATCATCGCTGCGGATCGCTATGCACGTCTTTATAAAGAACACCTATAAAAACAGCGAGACGAAGCTCACACGGCTTCGTCTCGCTGTTTTTTGTTCAGGAAGAATGATGAGAGAATTCCTACTCCCATACAACTGACCGTCAAAAGGAAGAACGTCAGCTGATTCATATAGATGATATTCGTGAACTGGTTCCATCCTGCTGCGTACGACTCATTGGCTGACAAACGAATTCCTTCTCGAAGAGACGCCGCCTGCGATTGGTTAGTCATCCAAGCTATACCAGCCATGACGAAACTTCCAATCGCTAAACTAACCTTTCCAAATGGTCGCACGGATGCGACGACTCGATGTGTCAAACGAACGGTGATCCAAATAAACAACAACAGAAACGGCCATCCAATTAAGAGAACAATCCAGTATAGATTCCCTTCACTCGGTGTTTCCGAGTAAGGGGTCGTCATCACTTCACCAAGCTTAAAGATTCCGAACGTGATCAACGTCACGATAAACCATGCTTTTATCAATTTCTCCATCTCAACACCTCGTCCTCAGTATAGCAAAAACACCGTATGCGTCTGCATACAGTGTTTAGTCTTTCGGTCGGACGACGTAGTAAATCAAAATGACGAGCCACGTCCACACTCCTGTGAAAATCCCGATAATCCCGACGATGAAAAAACCAAGCGGAATCATCGATTTCGTTCGATTATAGTCCTTCCACATATTCGATAGCCCTTGATATTAAAATACAAAAAGGCAAAGAATAGGACGAGCAATAAAAGTGGTAAACCGACTAAAGCTTCCATTCGCTCACTCCTCTCTACGATCTCATTCGTTATCTTTATTGTATCGGATTTCATGCCCACCTTCATCGGACCCAAGCCGTATCCTCTTCCGACCTAAAGGCGGATTAAAGATGCACAGTCTATCAAGAAAACGGGAAAAGGAACATCATCTAACTCTCGAGGAGGCGTTTTGCCATGAAGTCCCTGCGTATTTTTGTCATTTGTCTGCTGTTGTTTCAAGTGTCGCCAGTGACAGCGGCATCCTCGTCCCCACAACCAGGTTACACGATTAAAACGACCTATTTGTACGGTCGTGCCATGCAATCTTCCCCTATCCTTAAGACGCTACGAACGAACGTCCCAGTCCGCTATACGACCTATAATCGGAGTTGGTCGAACGTCTACATCGGAAATACGAAGTACTTCACTCCATCTGCCAACTTGAAAGCTGGTATCCCGAAGATGCCATCTGCCGATCGTTTACGACTAGTCAACAAGGCGAATGGACTCCCGTCCACTTATCGTTCCCCACAACTTGTCACGTTAACCATTCCAACTGTTTATCAAAAAGGGAGTGAACGGACCTTGATGACGGCGGAGGCAGCCTATGCTCTGGCTAAACTGTATTACGCGGGTCGGAAGCAAGGTCATACGTTATACGCCCTTAGCGCCTACCGATCTTACTCGACACAAAAGTCACTCTATGCCTATTACGTCAACACACGTGGGGTCGCATACGCTTCAAAATATGTGGCACGTCCCGGTCACAGTGAACATCAAACGGGTCTCGCCGTTGATATGACGAGTCAACGCATGCGGCTAGGCCTATATGAATCCTTCGACCGATCGCCTGAAGGGAAATGGATGCTTCAAAACGCCCATCTCTATGGATTTATCGTCCGCTATCCAAAAGGAAAAGAGAAAATCACGGGATACAATTACGAACCTTGGCATTTGCGTTATGTCGGTGTCACTGAAGCGACGATGATGAAGCAGAAGAACTGGGCGTTCGAAGAATGGTGGAGCAGACGTTGAGTGAGCATCCTTTTTCAGGCATTTCCCTGTTCACGTTATAATGGAGTCATCTTATTCGTATAGGGGGAAATGTGGGATGTGGATTGTGATGAACAAACTAGACGTTGAAAAAGGGAAAGCCGACGCGGTCAAAGCACGCTTCGAAACGACAAAAGGAATCGAAGCGATGGATGGCTTTGTCCGTATGCAAGTGTTGACGGATACGTCTGATGAGGCGATGGATCATGTCGTCATCATGACCACGTGGCGTGATGCAGACAGCTTTGAGAACTGGCGCGACAGCAATGCTTATAAGCACGCCCATAAGAAACGTGATGACGGGACTTCAGAAGTGAAACCAATCGTCCTCGGCAACACCGTTACCCAATATGAGGTCGCCATTGAACATCTCGCCTCAACGGAGCGCGTTCAATAAATCTTGAGGACGGATGATGCCGAGTAGCGGTTCATCCGGATTTCCGGTCTCTGTAATCAGAAGGGCGTCATATCGTGCGCCCTCTTTCATTTGCGTAAAGCAGTGCTGTGCCTCGATTACGGTCGCATCCTTTCGAATGAATCGATACCGGTGCATATGCGGATCGTGGTGGAGCACGTGCTTCACCCGAACTCCTTTGAGTGACAAGTTGGGCCCGTCGATTGTTTCGGCTAGCCAACTGGTCACTCCTTTTTTCGTCAACAGTCCGCGCCAAGCCCCATTGTCATGATATACAGGGAATTGCGAATAATTTTTATCTCGAATCTCCCGGAGTACTTCCGTCAAAAAATCTTCCGACTGAAACGTCACCACCGATTTCGCAAACAATGGAATGACGAGACGTGGATGAAGGAGCTCTCGCTCTACTTCTAAAATCAATGCAACAAGCGACTCGTGTGGCTCCGCGATAATAAAATCAGGTTCACGCCGCTCATGGACGATGGCATTTCGTAGTTGACTCATCTGATGTAAATCTTCTTTATACCGGTCGATGATTGGATTTTGTTTCGCTAACCGATTCACCATGTTACTAAAACTGAAATGTTGCCCATCTCCCATCTCTCGACTCAAGTAGTCCTCGATTCGATGATAGGATGCCAAAAATTCTTCAGCACGACTCATGTGATCACCCTCCTTAACGATACATGTATACCCTCTTTTTTATCATTTGAGCAGGAAACCGTTTATTCATCCCGAATGACATAGAAATCATCTTAATTATGGAGGAGGGCTATCATGGCGACTTCGATTCATCCCACATCACCAACTTCACCGCAACCCACGTTTCGCGCAGGACTACGCGCCGGCATTCCCGTCGCCATCGGATATATCCCGATTGCGATTGCCTTCGGTCTTTTGGCACAATCTTTCAACTTGCCGAATACTATCACATTATCGATGTCCTTTTTGATCTTTGCCGGGGCAAGTCAGTTCATTACGGTACAACTTCTGATGGCCGGTTCGATGTATTGGGAAATCATTTTGACGACGTTCATTCTAAACTCTCGCCATTTTTTAATGTCCGCCTCACTATCCCAACGGATTGAGAGTACATCTCGAAGACTATTAGCTACCATCGCGTTTGGTGTGACCGACGAAACGTTCAGCATCGCCTCTACTCGTCAAGAGGCCCGTTCCGGTATGTTCGTGCTCGGGTTGAATACAATCGCATTTCTTGCTTGGAACGTCGGGACGTGGATGGGGGTCTTCCTCGCCTTCGGTCTTCCAAGCACATTACAGGCGAGTATGGGGATTGCGCTATATGCGATGTTCATCGGGTTACTCGTTCCATCATTAACGACTCGTCCTGTCTTCGTCGTAGCAAGCTTAGCTATCATTATTCAAGCCATACTCCATTGGGTCATCACCCCGTTCTTCTCAATCTCAGATGGGATTCGAATCATCGTCGCGACCGTTGTCGCAGCCGGAATCGGTGCTTTCGTATTTAAGGAGGAAGAGGTCACATGATATCGTTGTTTCTACTCGTTCTAGGATTGGCACTTGTCACGTATCTCCCTCGCCTTGTCCCGCTACTCTGGCTAAAGGAATTGGCGTTACCGGCATATATGAAACGATTTCTTTCCTTCATCCCGTATGCGGTACTGGCTAGTTTGATTTTTCCGGGCGTCCTATCCTCCACGACCACCACCTCGTCTGCCTTATTCGGAGGAGTGGTTGCCACTTTCCTGGCGCTACTACGGGTCAACCTCGTCGTTGTCGTCATTGGAGCTGTATTCGGGGTATATGCCTTTCAAACTATATGACAAAGGAGCGGCACACGAGGTGCTGCTCCTTTTCTTATGCTGATATGCCCTGACGACGAAGCTGGACGAATACGTCCACAAATTCCGCGTCCCATTGTGTTCCCCGACCGCTCTCCAATATGGAAAGCGCCTTTTCCACTGGCATTCCTGACCGATAGGGTCGATCTGATGTCATGGCATCATAAGCATCGGCAATCGCCATGATTCTTCCGAATAACGGAATGTCGACCGCATGTAAGCGGTCCGGGTATCCTTTCCCATCGATTCGTTCGTGGTGCGATCGAACTCCGGCTAAAATCGGTTGAAGCGATGCAGGTAAATGAATTTGACTCAAAATATGGATGCCAATGGTCGGATGTTCTTGAATTTTTGAAAACTCTTCGTCTGTCAGCTTCCCTTCTTTTAGTAGGACGTCATCTCGAATTCCAATTTTCCCGATGTCATGTAGAAGTGCTGACTTATTGAGTAAATCGACTTGTGCATGCGGTAAGCCAATGGCGCGAGCAAGCTCAACGGAATACATCGCGACACGCTCCGAATGACCTGCTGTGTAGGGATCACGTGCATCGAGCGTTGCTGCGAATAAAATGAAGAGGCTGTCTAACAGCTGTGCGTTTTCTTGTTCACGAGCAGTTACCGTCTCAACCATTTGATTGAATCCCCCAATCAGTTGGGCGAACTCATCTAAGTACGGATTCTCGATTTTCTGAAGTTGTCCCGACTCCATCTGTTCGATGCCGGACGTCAAAAATCCAATCGGACGTTTGATGTTGTCATAGAGTAAGAAACTGCATAACACCGCAATTCCGACGATGATGACAAGAATCACGAGCGCCCAATTCCAATACGTATCCGTTCGAGTCGAAGTCGACAATTGGACACTCGACGCCAACATGAACAACATGATGGGAAAGATACCCGTAATGAGCATACTGATCAATAATTTAGTTCGGACACTAAATGATCGATACGTTGCATGAATAGGCAGATGATAAAGTTCGAGATGCCTTTCTTTCATGTATACAAGTAATGGCTCAACCGATCGAACCGTCAAAAAATATTCAATCAAGGCATGTAGTACCGCAATCATGACGGCCCCGATTGCAGCCAAGCCGATCAAACGATAAGGTAAGTCAATCCACCCCATCTGAATAAAAACGGCGGTTAAACCAATTGACGGGATGGATAATCCAAACAAATGAGGACCTAAAATCCGTTGCACCGTTAAAATCGGGAATCGACTCGCTTGTTCGAATGCCGACGTCAATTCGTCAATCGATGGGGATTCGATCATAAAAAGCTGTCGTATCGGTCGAATGTGGCGACGGTATAAGAGTAGTTCTGAGAAAATCATAACTATCCCTGACCCCAACATGATGCCTAACAGTAGTAAAATCTCTCGAATGGACAGGTCAAGCGTTTGAAAAATAAAGACACCACCTACTCCAAAGACGGCCAAACCCGAGCCGATGATATAGTTCATCACGAGCGTCCGTTGAAAACGTTCAAACATTCCCCTCACCCCTACACTCTTTTCTTTTACTATCGACCAGATTTATGCTTGAGTTGAACACAAAAAAACGGATCTCCTTGTAGGAGACCCGTTCAAGCATCGATTATGGGCGTAACGGACCATCGTTATCATCAAGTGATCGATTGTCCTGATCCGGAGTGATGTTTTCATGGAACGGATTCGGTTCCGGTCCATCCACATGGTCAACTTTTGGATTTTGAACATCTCGCTTCAACTCGTGTTTCGATTGTTCCGCTTCATGTTTCGACTGCTCCACGCCTTGCTTCGCTTGTTGTTTTGCAGCTTCCGCTTCGCGGCTCATCTGTTCTTTCTCCTGCTCAAGACCTTCTTTTGAAACTTCCGTTTCATCAATGCGTTGCTCCGCCTTTTTCAAATAACGTGCCGCCGTCTCGCGACCACCAAGACCGAAAGCAAGACCGAAGGCGAGGGCAACGGCCCCAAGAATGAGAAGGAATGCTGTATTGACAATCACCGGTGCGATGCCGAGTTGGCTAACGGCCATGAAGAAGACGAGTCCGAGAATCGCATACTTCGCTACGTAGCGAAGCGCACTCGGTTGTCCTGCTCCATCGACAAGTACACTTCCGACCAACCGCTCTGCCATGTTCGCCAACCAGAATCCGACTGCCAAGATGATGAGTGCTGCGATGACCATCGGCAAGTAAGCAAAGATGGCTGTTGCAAGAGATGCCATGAACTCAAGATTCGCGACTTGAAGTGCTTCAGATACGAAGAGCAAGATCACGATTACTTGGACAATGACACCGACCACTTGAGCGATTGACATCGAAGACGCACGTTCCCCGAAACCCATTTTTTGAGCCAACGAGTTGACGCCAAGATTCTCAAGAAGGGATACGACGACCCCTTTCAACCATCTTGCCACGAACACCCCGACGAGGACGAGGACGATTGCAACGAGAATGTCTGGAATCATGACAAGGACATCATTGAGCATCGCAATCGCGGGTTCCGAGATTCCTCGAATATCGAGCGCTTCAAGCGCCGAAATCGTCACCGGAATCATGATGAAGATGAAGACGATTGTACCGATCGCTTTCGCAAGACTCGATCCTTTCACATAATCAGAAAGATGGAATCGCTCTGCTAAGCGATCTAACCCTGCTGCTTCAAGGAACTTCGTCAAAATGTCACGTACAATCTTCGCGACGACATAACCGATTGCGAAGATGAGCGCCGCTGCGACAAGTTTCGGAATGAATCCGAGGAAGCTGTTCAATAAGTCTTCGAATGGTCCGCTGACCCCACGAAGTCCAAGGGCATCAAGTACAGCCGGTAGCGCCAATAAGAGCACGAGATAGAAGACGATGTTCGCGACCGTGTCGACCCACTTCGTTTGATTGACACTTGTCGATTCTTGCCCCGTTTTTTCCATCAACTTGCTCAAATTCAAACGATGTCCCGCCATTTGAATCCCCTTTTTCAAAAGGGTAGCGATGACCCAGGCAACGAGTAAAATCAGGCCGGCTTTGATGACACCGATAATCAGTCCAGAGAATCCTTCATAAATTTGACTGAATGGTTCCGTAATGGCTGGAACGTTCATGAATTCAAAGATGATCAGGAATGCGAGGAGTAATACCCCAAAGAACACGACTTTCCCGATAATGCGTTCAGGGGTCCACTTTTCTCCTTTCTCCCCATCTTTTTGAATACCCACTCGCTCATCGAGTCGTGCTTTCTTCAATGCTTTACGTGTCACGTTTTCCAATACTTTTGCCAAGATGTAACCGACTACAAGAATAACAATTGCCAGCAAAAGCTCTGGTAGCCATGACATGAACGTATTGAAGTTATACGTTGTGTTGTTCATCGAATCTTCCTCCTTTTTCACATGAAATGATTGTTTTTATTTAACAGTGCTATTTCATACATACCTATATTTCAAAATCATCAAACCTGAATTGTAAGTCAATTCGTTTACATGACTATTACGATTCATTGGAAATGGGTACGTTAGTTTAAGAGAGAAATCGTGCCAAATGAAGTCAAATATGATACGAATAACAAGAGACGTCATGTTAGGAGGAATTTAGGATGAATATCGCTTTAGTGGCTCACGACAAGAAGAAAGATGATTTAATCGTCCTCATTAAAACTTACACCCATATACTAAAGAAACATCAGTTGTTTGCGACCGGTACAACGGGTAAGCGAATCGCTGAAGCGACCGGCTTGCCTGTCCATTGCTTCCGATCCGGACCGCTTGGAGGGGACCAAGAAATCGGTGCTGCCGTCGCACGCGGGGAGATGGATATGATCATCTTTTTCAGAGACCCATTAACTGCTCAACCTCATGAACCGGATGTGAGCGCATTGATGCGTCTTTGTGACGTCTACTCCATCCCGCTTTCGACAAATATGGGTGGAAGCGAAATTTTGATTCGAAGTATCGAGCAAGGTGATTTCGAGTCACTTAAACTTTCTCATAACGACGAACCTCCGGCTTGACCATGACAAACCGAGAAAGGAGAGGAATCTCCCTGGAACCGAATATGATTCACGACCCGAACGTCCAACAGTTCTTTAACGACGTGCGCCAGCGCCTCATCGAACTACTTGGAAATGAGGCAGAAGCGGATCGCCATCTACTCGCACTTGCTGGATATATCCGACATGCAGAGAAAAGTGGTCAGTCGCTCGAAAGTCTTTTAAACCAAGATCCTCAGGAATACGCTCGTTTCCTCATTGAACAACCCGAAACAAATGAAGAATATCGTCGACGCTATCACGTGTTGATCGATGCCTCGGATGAATTAAAACCTCATGAAAAAGCGCAAGCAAACCGGGAATTCGATTGGGCCGTCAATCAATTGGACGAAGCCAAGCTTTCGTTAAAAGAAATCGAAGTGCGCGACCTTGCCTTCCTCGCCTACACAAAGATTGAAGCACTCAAATCGTCTCGTACGATTTGGAACCGCTTCGGCTGGCTACTAGGTATGATTTTGGCATTTGCCTACGCCAACTTACTGCTCGTGATTGACGATGTCTTTAGCGGTCGACTATTCACCGCCCCTATGTCGACGTATCCAATTGATTATCTGGCCTTCCTGTTACCCGTCCTCGTGACCGGTGCTATCTTCGGCATATTGACCCGTTTTCGACATTACATCCAGACGCTCGGTCGGCGTATTGCATTCGCCTTGCTCATCGTTGTCGTCTACATCATGTCTATCTTTCTGATTCAACCGCTCTTAATGACAATTGGTTGGTCATTCATCATTCAGTTGACCCCACTCTACGCGCTCATTTTAATGGCGATCAGTGGCTTTATGGCCATCTGGACATTAATCGAGTTCGTCTGGAAGAGTACACGTTG
Organism: Exiguobacterium sp. s75; assembly: GCF_018617145.1. GTDB lineage: Bacteria > Bacillota > Bacilli > Exiguobacteriales > Exiguobacteriaceae > Exiguobacterium > Exiguobacterium profundum. Next base: position 128,199 of record NZ_JACSJQ010000002.1, on the reverse strand, counting down.
TTCTCTCGGAGACGATACGCTCATGCTTTATTACTAACCACGCCACTCCTCTTAGGAGATGGCGTTTTTTGTTTCGATTATGGCGAGAACGGAAATTACTCCTATTGTGACGCTTGTTTTAGATTGGAAATTCTAAAGGGGGTATTCGATGTCAGAACGAAAAATGATTGGCCTGTTCCAGACAGAACAGGAAGTCATGCACAAAGTGGAAGAGCTGAAAGCTGCAGGGGAAGCTGAAAAAAATATGCATGTTGTCGCCAAGCGGGACGGGGAAATTTCTGCGTTACGTGATCACACGGATGTAAATGCCGAGTCCGGTATCCGTGACGTCAATTGGCTTGACCGTGTCAAAGCATTCCTACACGGAAGTGACCGCATTCGTGATGAGTTACGGAATATGGGGCTAAACGATGCCGAAGCGGAACAGTATTATGATGCAATCGATGAAGGACAGATTCTACTCTACATCGATCGACACTCGTACGACCGCTATCCGAACATGTATAAAAAAGACAGTGAGCTCGATCATGATAAAGGGGAAAAAGCGGATGGGATCGCCTTTGACGCGAAACCATTTAACGATCACGACGAGAATCCACGTGGTACAAAGGATGATCCGATTGTACGCGGTCATTCTGGATTAGAAGATCATCGCCGATTATAAGGAGGAACGACTATGAATGAGAAACGATTTATCAGTATGCACGATACGCTGGATGCAGCACTTGGGAAAATCGAGGAGTTGCGAGCGAAAGGGTATGAAGACTCACACATTTATGTCGTCACAAAACATGAAGACAACGTTTCGATTTTGAGACGTGATACAGATGTTCATACGGAAGCGACCCATCAAGCGAGCTGGTTCGATAAGGTTCGGGCGTTCCTCAGCGGTCATGAAGACGTGCACGCTGGTCTACGCAACATGGGACTGAGCGAAGAGGAAGTAAAACGTCACTATGACGATGTAGAAGCCGGGAAAATCCTCGTTTATGTGGATGAAGACTTTGAACGTCGTCATCAAGACGGGGTGACAGTCGATTCGAAACCATATCAAGACGCATCATCGACTCATCTCGGTAGTCATACTGACGATGGATTGGAAATCGACTCAAAACCTTATCGTGAGGCTCAGACCATCGACCCAAGCCATCCCGTAGACCCGGAGCAAGATAAACTGGATAAAGAAACGAAGAATCCAGATCGCGAGGAAAAACTACGTGGTCTCGATGATCGTGCTTATCGAAATGACGTAGAAGATCCGGATAATATCCGACGTTTCTAACATAGTAACAAAGAGCCTGACGCACCCGCGTCAGGCTCTTCTTACGTCAAACGATTCTTCGGTTCTTTCCCTTCGAGCACATTTGTGATGGCATCTCGATTCAATGCCATCATCGCCAGACGTGTCCGAATCGTTGCACTCCCGATATGCGGTAATGTCGTCACGTTCGGAAGCGTCAATAATGGATGACCGAGGTCGATTGGTTCTTTTGTGAATACGTCTAATCCCGCTCCCCAAATCTTCCTCGCTTTAAGTGCTTCATATAGCGCCTTTTCATCGATGATTTCTCCACGAGCCACATTGATGAAAATGGATGTTTCCTTCATCTTGGCAAACTCTTTAGCCCCGAGCATTCCCCGTGTCTCGTCCGTGAGCGGTGCGAGAACGACGACGAAATCGGATTGTGTCAATAGTTCATCGAGTTCCGCATAGGTGAAGCCATACATCGACTCCGACTCATGTCGCCGTGTCCGGTTATGGTATAGAACTTCCATGTCAAATCCTCTTGCCCGACGTGCGACCGCTTCACCGATTCGCCCCATTCCGATGATACCCAATTTCGCTTGATAAAGGTCCATCCCGACGTAGCCCATCGGCAGCCAGGACTTCCACTCCCCGGCGCGCAAGTCACGTTCCGCCTCTCCGAGACGTCGTGCCGTCATCATCATGAGACCAAACGTCAAATCTGCTGTCGTTTCCGTCAAGACATCGGGTGTGTTGGTGACGATGACGCTATTCTCTTTCGCTGCGTTCAAATCGATATTGTTATATCCGACCGCCAAATTGGAGACGACCTCTAACTGTGTGGCACGCTCAAACACTTCACGGTCAATCGTGTCGCTGAGCATGGTCCAGAGCGCATGCGCAGATGACGCTTCTTCTAACAGCACCTCTCGCGGCACACTTTCCCCTTCATGCTTCCACATGCGCACATCGTATTGATCGCGAAGCGGTTCGACTGCCTCTTCTGGCAAGCGACGCGTAATATAGATTCGTTTCTTCATCTTTCTCCCCCTCTCTACACTTACTTGTAGTCTAACAAATGGAAAGCGTTAAGAGGGTTGATCCGACTTCGGCTTTTGCTTCAAATACTGTTCAAACAGTGACCCGAACTCTTGATTTAACAACTGTTCAATCGTTTTCGATGAATCCATAGCGTTTCGATAGGCGATTTCGTTAATGGCGAGTCCGATGGCCCACGTGATCCCTGATGCGACGGTCGCATTGATGACACCGGCCGCGGCGTTCGCTCCCGGGAAAAACTTCATGACGTTCAATAAGATCGTTTTCGATAACGTGCGACCGATTTGTGGAATGATGGTACTTCCAATGAGCGTCTTCAACAAATCATCACTCGCTTTGACACCCCAATAGCGAAATAGATGGACGCTCATCGTCACTTGAATCGGCGTCAATGCCACGGCATCAGCAAACGGGAGCGGAACCGCAGCAGCCGTTCCTGCGCTCGCGACATAGCCAGAGATGATTCGATTCGCCTTTTTACGCTTTAACTTGAGCATCGCTTCACTCTCTGCATGAATCTCCATCAAGAGCCCTTCCTGCAAGGAAGCATCTAGCTGTTCAACCGACCACGCAATCAGTCGTTCCCAATCCACATATTGACGCAACGCTTCATCGTTCAATATTTCCGAAGAAATGCTGACTTGGAAGATCGCTTCTTCCGGAAGGATTCCATTCAGTTCATTCCGTAATGCCGTCAGTTCCTCTAAATCGACCTGATCGATTTGTGTGAATAAGACAGCGACAGCGGTCGATTCACGTAGACGGCGAATCAAGGCCTTGTCGAGTGTTGTGACACGTTTTGTCGCAGCGTTGATGGTATACCAGACGAGATGAATTCGTTTGGATGCCTCTTGCCGCTTTGCGTTCTCCACAAACCCGATGACTTCCTCTTCGTAATGTTGTTGCCGCGCACTCCCGATCTCATATCCTTCGCTGTCGAACAAGGTGACTGCGATATCATCACTCGTATATTGATGAATTCCTCTTGTGACCGGTTCCCCGGCTGCTACTTTCGTCAAATCACGTCCAAACACGTAGTTCACAACAGAACTCTTTCCTGCTCCCGTTGCTCCCGCGATGAGGATGTTTGGTTTTTTGACATTGCCCCGTAGCCGCTCGAGCTCTGCCTTTAAATCATAATCTTTAAAATCAAATCGTTTCGTCGATTCCATTTACGTTTCCCCCTTATGAGTTGAGCGTGCGACCAAGCTGACCCATCTCGCGCTCAAAGCCGCGTCGAATCTCTTCTTCAATCGTTTGTCTTACAGATGCATATTGTTGCTCGATGGCCTTTTTAATCCCTCGCTCTGCCGCCCGACGCTTGAATGCCCAGTAGATGAAGTGCACTCCAGGAATCATTCCGAGAACCATCTTTCGAACTGTTTTTCCGAACGAGTAGTCAAATCCGAGCTCAACTCGTCTTGTTCTAAACAAAAGGTCTGCTTGCTCTCCGACGAGTGGGTACCGCTGCATGAGTTGGATATAATGACGCACCCCTTCTGCCATCGCCTCTTCCGTCGTCAAAGCGGCCGCTTCAAGCGTATTTTCTAAATCTTTCTCTATTTTTCTAGCTTTCCAACTGATCATTGCTTGCGGGGTCAGCATCCGAATCGTCTCTGCCGAAGCGATACTCCGAATTCTCCAATCCTCTAACTCGTCTAGGAGATGATTCGTCAGATTGATGGGGAGTTTTCGTTCGATGTCTTTCCACAAGTTCGTCCGATTCCGCTTCCATACCTCTTCATACCCTTTGACCGGGACGCGTTTCCCTGTCAGTAATTTCTTTTCGACACTGTTGACACGGATGATGTCCTCTTCTTCAATCGGCAGTTCGCGTAACAATACCCGTTCCATCGCCTCTGCCTTTTGCACACTCATCGGGTCGTCTTCGTTGAAGTTAGTCAGAATGAGGGTGACGTTGCTCCCCCGCTCATATAAAGGTTTTAAAATCGCCTCGAGCTCGTATGCCTCGACACGTCCTGACTGCACCGACAACAAGTAGTAAATTGTATGAAACCACTCCGCGATATCGAGCGCGCCTTCACGCTGATGGACGATGGATAAGATCGCTTGATGCCACTCTTCAGAGCGGTCTGCTTCGAGCCCCCACGTATCAAAAAAACGAAACAAGATACCCCGCTCTAAATCGTAATACTCATATTCGTGAAGTCCTTCTGCGGTGACCGGACTTCCAGCACGCGATTCGGCGACGTCATGTCCATATATATAGTTGATAAACGCACTCTTTCCGACACCGGTCTTTCCGGCAATCAAAATATTTGAGACGAGCCCTGTCCGATCCATACGTTTCCTCCCTCATTCGTTGTATAGTTCAATTATACCGAACGGACCATTTTCAAACGTCCATCGAAAGGATGATTCTCATGCTTCACCATGTTGAGCTTTACGTTTCAAACCTACACGACAGTATACGTGCCTGGGAATGGCTCCTCTGTGAACAACTTGATTACACGCTCTATCAATCTTGGCCAGAAGGACGGAGTTATCGTTACGGCGAGACATATCTCGTGTTCGTTCAAACGGAAGAGACTCACCTTGCGCCACCGTATCACCGAAAAAAGACTGGTCTCAACCACTTGGCATTTCATGCGTCCTCCCTCGCACAACTAGAAGAAGTGCGGCAACAACTTGCATCCCGCGGGTTTCGTGAATTGTACGCAGACCGCTTCCCCCACGCAGGTGGCCCAAACTATACAGCACTATTTTTTGAAGACCCGGACCGCATCAAAGTTGAACTCGTGGCAGCGATGTGAACGGTTTCTTGAGAACTTCTTGAAAGTTTGTGAAAACAATTGCAAACTTGACGTCGACCTCCTAGACTGAAAGGGTCTAAAGGAGGTCTTTTCATGGAAAAGCAAGTCGTCGATTATATGGAAGAAGCCGCATTCAAGAAATCATCATTGCTTCAACATTCATTTCCTCAATACATGTTGCGATCGATAATCGCGGGTTTTTTAATCGGGATTGGAGTCGTCTTCTCATTCACCGTCGGAAACATGTTCATCGATGTCCCCGGTACGATGCTGATAGCGGGCGCCAGTTTCTCGGTGGCACTCGTCTTCATCGTCTGGATGGGGGGAGAGTTGTTCACGAGCAACACCATGTATCTCTACACTGGTGCAAAACGAGGACGTGTCGCTTGGTTCGACCTCGTAAAGATATGGGGACTCAGTTGGGTCGGTAACTTGATTGGTGCCGTCTTGCTATCGCTTCTCGTCATCGGGGCTCATAGTATGGGTGACGTGACGGGTGACCATTTGCTCGCTGTCGTCGCCGCGAAGAAAATCGGTGGAGACGCCCTTGCTATTTTCTTGAAAGGAATCTTGTGTAACGTGCTCGTCTGTTTGGCCATCTTCATGCCACTCAAAACGAACAATGATGTCGCGAAGATTATGCTGACGATGCTTCCGGTCGTCGTATTTTTCGCCGCTGGATTCGAGCACTCAATTGCGAACATGGGCGTTTTCGCTCTCGCGCTCCACTATGTACCGTCGGACCTCGTCACCTTTAGCGGTGCCCTTTACAATCTATTCTTCGCCACACTCGGCAATATTGTCGGTGGTGCGTTGTTCGTGGCCGGAAGTTACTTGTATTTGAACAAATCGGAGACGGAACAAACCGTCAAGCCGATACGTCATCATGCATAAAAAGACAGGGACCCCGATTAGCAGGGTCCCTGTTTGTTGCATTTCACGAATTATGATTTTGAAGCGTCGGCTGCTGCTGCTTGAACAGTACCTTGTGCCACTTCGTCTTCTTCCACATCCCAGCACTCTGTATTCTCGATACCGAGTTTACGAGCCGAGAAGCGTGGGTTGAGACCTTGAGCTCGTTGCTCTTCGTAATCTTTAAGAACTTTGAAGGCAACGCCACCGAGCAATGTGATTGCCGCGATGTTGATCAATGTCATCCCTGCCATGAAGAGGTCAGCGAGGCTCCATACGAATCCGAGGCTTGCGACCGCTCCGATGAAAACGAATGCCATTGTCGCAAGACGGAATCCAAAGACTACACCTTTGCTCTTCTTGATGAATTCGATGTTCGTTTCACCGTAGTAGTAGCTTCCTGCGATCGAGCTGAAGGCGAACAAGAAGACGCTGACAGCGATGAATGCTGGAGCAAGTGTTCCGATTTGCTCAGTCAATGCGTTTTGAAGAAGGACAATCCCTTCACCATTTCCAGCAGCGTAGCTGTCTGAGAGAAGGATGATCGCTGCAGTTGCTGTACATACGATCAACGTATCCAAGAATACACCGAGTGATTGAAGGAAACCTTGTTTCGCAGGGTGCGATACTTCAGCAGCAGCTGCTGCGTTTGGTGCAGAACCCATACCTGCTTCGTTCGAGAAGAGTCCACGGCGTACACCCATTGAGATTGCAGCACCGATTGAACCACCGACTGCTTCATTCAAACCAAATGCGCTTTGGAAAATCATAGCGAAGACGCCTGGAAGTTCAGCGAAGTTCACAACGACAACGTAGAGTGCGATAGCAAGGTAGAGAACAGCCATGACAGGTACGACGATTGCCGAGAAGTTCGCGACACGTTGTACACCACCAAAGATGACAAGGCCAGTAAGAACAACTAAGATTGCTCCGCCGATCGCTGCATCGATTCCAAATGCGTTATCGAATGCTGCAGCGATCGTGTTCGATTGAACAGAGTTGAAGATGAGTCCGAATGTGACAGCAATGAGAACCGCGAATACGATTCCAAGTGCACGGTTGTTTAAACCTTTTTCGATGTAGTAAGCCGGACCACCGCGGTACGCGACATCGTCTTTCACTTTGTATACTTGAGCGAGCGTGCTTTCAATCATGGCTGTCGCACCACCGAGAAGGGCGACGATCCACATCCAGAAGACCGCTCCTGGTCCACCAAGTGTGACCGCTACCGTGACCCCGGCAAGGTTACCTGTACCGATTCGAGTCGCGGCACCGATAAAGAATGATTTCATTGAAGAAATACTCTTCCCGTCTTTTGTAAGTGTAACGTCCGATTTATCTGTCACCGTACGTAACATTTCTTTTAAGTAACGGAACTGCATAAATCGTGTTCTGACCGTGAAGTAGATCCCGGCTCCGACGAGAACGGCGATCAATACGTACGACCATAAGATGTTGTTCAAAAAGTCGACGCTTCCTTGTAACATACCTTGAATCGCTTCCATGAATAAGTTCCTCCCTGTTGTGTGAATCTGAAGTTGAGAATTTTTTATGATGTCTTAGTTCTGAATTATACAAAGATTCTGACAATTATCAATAATTTTTTTATAGGTGATTTCACTCTTTTTTCACATCATCTGAGCCAGAGTCCTTATTTATAAGTACTTAAAGCGCTTACATAAAAATGTTTAGAAATATTAAATCATGATTTATAGTGCGTATAGAAAAATATAATTTCATTATTTTTACTTCATTTTCTTATTTGCCGTGTCTTTTCATTACACGGTCTCGTATGAATACCATTCATTTTTTATACTTTTTTTCACTAATCAATCATTGTTTTTCACTTGTACAGGATATTACATAATTATAGTCTCCACCTTCTGTTCACCATGAAAAGTCATCTAGAAGAAAGAAGGAAGAATCATGAAAAGACATCGGAAGTGGTTATCTTGGTTCGTTATATTGGCCTTCGTGTTGTCATTGTTGCCTATGAAGGGAAATGTGGCGGAAGCGACCGGAGGGACACAGTGGTGTGTATCCACGAATTCTGATTCTACCATCTATGCAGGGCAAAACATCCCGATTGGAGTCGTCGATTTTGAGTTTGTCGCGGAAGGCTTAAAAATTGTCATCGATTTAAATGACGGAGTGACGTTAGCCGACGTACCTGAAAATATTAAAATTGATTTTCGATTAACCAGTGAATCGCTTGAGCGCGGTAGTCCTGGCGCATATGAGTTTAAAACAAAATCCCTCGTCGATCCAACACATCTCTTAATTCCTTACGCTTCGTTAGCAAGTTATCTTGGTGTGAACGAAAGCGTTCTAAAATCAGACGGTTTCCAATTTAACGTCTTCCTCCACCTAGATACAATCGTTAATGGAGAAACGGAAACTGCTTATCCTGGTGATCCGGGTACAGGAAATCCTTGGGTACGATATGTGACACTGACCGTTGAAGATTGTACACCACCACCAGAGGTTGATTATGGGGTATATACAATCGGCTTTTGGAAAAACATCTTCAACTATGAGAAAGTATCGTTCGAATATGGCTCAATCGTTTATATTCAAGGAATTGCTTATGATGTCAGTACACTCGAAGGACAAAAGGCCTTGTCCGCACTAATGACAAGCTCGCCGAAATCAATGACTGAAGAAAAACGTTTGATTATGCAATTAACAGCCGCAAAAATCAATGTACTATTAAATGACCCATCGTTCTTGAACCTTGAGCTCGTTTATAAGGACAGTGGTGTATCAACTGGCTTTACCGTGGGTGAACTATTGTCTGGTGCAGAAGTGGCTCTTGCAAACAAAAATATAGATCAAATGAAATACTATCAAAAACTTCTTGATCAGTTTAACAATGGTTATTTCGTAAACACGTTACACGATTAAAAGATAAAAAGCAGTCGCTTTTGAGGAGCGACTGCTTTTTATATACCAGTACGTTTCTTCTGGTTATTTGGTTTTTTCGTCAATTGGCTCGTCAACGGTTTCTGTTTTGTACCATGTAAACCCGTGGGAACCTTCGTTTGATTTTGCTTCTTCTCTGCCAGCTTTTGTTTCATCGCCTCTTGAAAAGATAGTTTTTTCTCGCTCATCTTACTCACCTCCAGCTTCGATCACTTTCACACGACCGACCTGTCCATCGCTCAAACGCACTTTGATTCCGTGCGGATGACGTGGCGAGTTCGTCAATATATCTTGAACGACGCCTTTCGTCAGCTTTCCGCTTCGTTGATCTTGTTTTAAAACGATTTGGACGTGGAGTCCTGGGCGAATGTCAGCACGTTTCGTTCCATCCATACCCGACACCCCTTTCCATTTAGTCAATCTCTATCATATGCTCTTTTCCCTCATTTGTCACAGCCTATTCCAGATGCCGATCTGTCGCATCGTTTCTGTCATGTAACTTTGATCGGTCTGAAGCGTCTTCTTAGGAAACGGATCATACAATCGAACGCTGACCCCTCGATGCGAAAAGGTCACATCCATGACATACTGTCCTTCCACATCACGGAGTGCGGCCGTCCCTTTCAACGAATGAAACGCCTTAGCGAACGCCTCTCCAAAATCGAGATACGCTTTCACGTAAATCGTAACGCGTCGCTCATCAATCATCAATTCCAACCGTTCGCGATCGGCACCACCAATGACCATGCGTACGACCTCGTTGTCATTGGAAAATTCAATCGTATGCATCCTCGTCCCACCCTTCATTCAAAAGAGGTACCCTCCTAGGAAGGTACCTTTCTATCATAAACGATATAACCGTGCTGCGAATGGTCGAAGCATAAACGTTTCCGTATCAATCGTCTCGGGGTCAATCTCATTCGTCATGACAAGCGTGGCGCCTGCAATTTCCGGAATGGTCACTTCTGCCGGATTGGCGGTCAAGTTGACGACCACGAAGAAGCGGTTGTTTTCAAACGTACGCTCGTAGACGAAGGCTTGCTTATGTTCAGGCAAGACGTCACGATAACGACCATACGTAAACGTTTCCTCAGCTCGACGAAGACGGATCATCTCCTTATAGAACGACAGAATGGAGTGCTGGTCGTGTCGCTGTGCCTCGACGTTGAGCGTCTCATACTCTTCATGAATCGGCATCCACGGGGTCGTCGTCGAGAAACCAGCATGAGGTGAGGCATCCCACTGGATTGGTGTCCGGACGTTATCACGAGACGTGCCCCATACTTGTTGCATCGAGTCGATTTCACTCATCCCGTTCGCGATCCGTTCGAAGTACTCGTTTTTCGTCGCGACATCATCATAGTCATGAATGGATGGGAGCGGCACATTCTTCATCCCGATTTCTTGTCCTTGATAAATGAATGGTGTCCCGTGCATGAAGAAGTACATCATCCCAAGCGCCGTGGCACTTTCACGCCAATAATGATGCTCATCCCCGACGAGAGATACCGCTCGCACCATGTCATGATTTTCAATGTATAATGCGTTCCATCCAGTTTCGCGTAATCCTTGTTGCCATTTATCGAAGATCCGTTTCAGCTCGACGACATCGAGCGGGGCAAGACGCGACCGTCGCATGATATCGACATGATCAAAGTGAAAGGCCATATTCATCGCACCATTCTCTGGTCCCATCCATTGGTCGGCTTCTTCCGGCTCAATGCCGTTCGTCTCCCCAACAGTCATAATGTCGTATTTGGAAAACGTTTCTCGCTTCATCTCTTGTAGATATTCATGAATTCCGTCAATGTTCGAGTACATCGAAAAGGCCGTCACGATCGGCTTTCCGTCCGGAGAAGGTAGCATCGTCTCCGTCGGCATCTTTTTAATATGACTGATCGCATCGACACGGAATCCGTCGACCCCTTTATCGAGCCACCAGTTGATCATGTCATAGACAGCCGTTCGAACGTCACGATTTTCCCAATTCAAATCGGGTTGTTTCTTCGAGAAGACGTGCAAGTAATATTGATCGGTCGGTTCGTCATATTTCCAAGCGGACCCACCAAAGATACTCGCCCAGTTGCTCGGTGGCATCCCATCTTTCCCATCTCGCCAAATATACCAATCTCGTTTCGGATTGTCTTTCGAGCTCTTCGATTCAAGGAACCATGGATGTTCGTCCGACGTATGGTTGACGACGAGGTCGAGCAACAGCTTCATCCCTCGTGCGTGCACTGCCTCTAGCAAGGCATCAAAATCCTCCATCGTCCCAAACTCATCCATAATGTCTTGATAGTCACTAATATCATATCCGTTATCATCGTTTGGCGATTTGTACATCGGACAAATCCAAATGACATCAATTCCAAGGTCTTCTAAGTAATCGAGCTTTTCAATGATTCCGCGAAGATCACCGATTCCATCCCCGTTCGAATCGTTGAAACTTCGTGGATAAATTTGATAGGCGATGGCCTCTTTCCACCATACACGACTGATCTCTGTTTGTTTCGTTTGGCTGAACAACGTCTCCATACGGCACCTTGCCTCCTACAATAAGGTATGATTCACATCTACCATAGCACTAGTGCAAGCGTTTGCAAAGAATCAGTCCACAAAAAAATGCAGTTTTCACACTGCATTTTGATGGCGCGCCCCAACCTGTTCACAGAAGGTCGTGATCAGCTTCGACAAATGCTTCCAATCATTGTCCATCGTCGCGACGTGATACGAGTTAGGAAGCACCGCGTATTCTTTTTTTCCTTGTAACTGATCGAACAACCAGATGGAGTCGGAAGGCGGCACCACGTTGTCGACAGCAGAATGGATGACATATGTCGGCACATCAACTGCTCCGACGTGCGGTCGCACCTCGTCAATCAGCGAAAGCAATTCACGAATCGCTTTTGTAGGCACACGGTCATAGACAATCTCATATACGTCTTTTGCCAAGATGTCAGGCGCATCTTCGTCGATAAATCGACACTCGGTATCCGACGCATGACACGCATATCCTGGTACCGATAACGCGGCATTGATTGTCACAATCGCATCCGCCTTCCCTTCAAGGGCAGCCTTGAGTGCCAACGTTCCGCCCATTGACTGACCGACGACGATGACCGTCTGACACGACTCGCGCAACCGCTCGATTCCTTTCGTCACACTTTTATACCAACATCGATGCGTCGAACATCGAAAGTCTTCTGGATGTGTCCCATGCCCTTTCAAGCGCGGGGCATAGACCGTGAACCCTTGCTTCATCAACTCAATTCCGACGTCCTGTACACTTTGAGGTGTCCCGTTAAAGCCGTGACAAAGCAAAATACCGATTTCGTTTCCTTCATAATAAAACGCGCCTGCTCCAGGAATGACTGGGTAATTGACTGCTTTCATTAGTGCCTCCTTTAATTCCAACTTAACCGATACAATTAATTCGTATTAGAAGAGTGTAAAAGTTCTTAAGCTACTCGTCAAGTTCTTCCGATTACATTTATCTTGTAATCAAAATGTAATCATAACTTTGTGTTTAGTGGATTGAGTTCTGACGTCTGCTTGGTTATGTTTAACATGTAGTAAAAAAACTTGGGAAATGAACGTGTTATTTTTGACAATACACGAATAATTTTTCAAGGGATTCGTCACAAGAAAAGTAATGTAAGCGCTATCATGTCGTTTTTTTGAAAAAGGAGGATATAAATTCACTTATTTATAACGACGCAAGTTGGGGAAATCGGATTAGACCATTACATCTAAGGGAGACTTACACATGGGGAAACCAACACAATCATTTAAGGCAGTCACTGGCCTCGCCTTATCAGCAGGACTCATCGTCAGCAGTATGACGCCGATTGCGGCAAACGTAAACGCCGAGACGTTGAACGCATCAGATCTCTTCATTTCCGAGTACGTAGAAGGATCGAGCAACAATAAAGCAATCGAGTTATTCAATGGAACGAACGCGACAATCGACCTTTCCGCTTACAAAATTGAACTGTATTCAAACGGAGGTACGACTGCCGGAAATACATTGAATTTGACTGGCACCCTCGCACCAGGAGCTACATATATCATTGTGAACGGCAGTGCGTCGGACACATTGAAAGCAAAATCGGATACGGTGAGTGCCGTGACGAACTTCAACGGGGATGACACGATCGTCTTGAAAAAAGGAGACACGGTTCTTGATGTCTTCGGTCAACTCGGCTTCGACCCAGGGACAAAATGGGGAACGACCGTTGCGACTGCTGACCAATCGCTCATCCGTAAAGACACGGTCACAAAGGGAGACAGTGATGGCAGTGATGCCTTCGACCCGGCTGTCGAATGGTCATCGACACCACAAGACACGTTCGACAATCTCGGGTTACATACGTTCCAAGGCGTCGAATACGGAGATGGCGGCACAACGGAGCCTCCTGCACCAATCACACCAATTTCAATTGCTGATGCACGAACAAAGGCAGAAAATGAGACGGTCACCGTAAAAGGAGTCGTCACGGCTAAATTAGCGAACACCATCTCCATTCAAGACGCAACAGGTGGTCTGTCTATCCGTCCGACATCTCTTGCCGTCAACGTCGGGGACGAGGTCGTTGTCACAGGGGTCGTCGGTTCGTACCGTGAGCTTCTTCAATTGAACAGCGCTGTCGTTGTTTCAAAACAAGCAGCAACACTTCCTACTGCCCAAGTCTTGACAGGGGAACATATCAACGAGGACGTCGAATCCGAACTCGTTACCGTCAAAAATGTCACACTCACAGGTAGCGGTCAGAACTTGACGGCGACGGACGGAACGAAGGAGTTCGTCGTTCGCGACGAGCGAGGCATCCTTGATTTACAGACGGATGTGAACTATTCATCGATCACAGGAATCGTTCAACAGTTTGACGATACGTACCAAATCATCCCTCGTGACCCGGCGGACACGGTTATCGATACGTCCGTTCTTCGGCCGGCTGTCGCGAAACCAGGTGCCGGTACATTCGTTGGTCCACAAGACGTGACGCTCTCGACAACGACAGCAGACGCTGAGATTTTCTATACACTCGACGGCTCTGATCCAAAAGAGAATGGGCTTCGTTACGAAAACCCAATCCGCATTGAAAACTCGACGACATTGAAGACGGTCGTGAAAACGGGAGACACATTCAGCGCCGTCTCAACATTCTCTTATAAGATCACAGACAAGATTCGCATTCACGACATCCAAGGTGCGAACCATACGACTCCGATGAACGGACAGACGGTTGAAGGTGTCGAAGGAATCGTCACGTCTACGTTCGTCTCAAGTGGGACGACCTATTACTTCATCCAAACGCCTGATTCGGAAGCCGATGACGATGCACGGACATCTGAAGGGATTGTCCTTTACGGTGGACGTTCGATTGCCGGCATTCAAGTCGGTGACCTCGTCAAAGTGAACGGAAAAGTGAGCGAGTATGCGATCGAAGGATACAGCGACCGTCAACAGACAGATATGAAGATGACACAAATCGATACACGTAACGGAAAAGTCGAAGTCGTCGCGAGCGGCGTGACACTTCCGACTCCAATCACGATTGATGCCTCAAACCTTCCGACCGAGTTTATCGACAGCGACAACCTCGCCGTCTTCAATCCGGAGAAGGATGCCATCGACTTCTGGGAGAGCCTTGAAGGAATGCGTGTTCAAACGAACAAGTTGAAGTCAGTCGGACCACAAGAATATGGTGACTTAGTCACAGTTCTCGAGGATACGCCAACAGAGACATATAATGGCGGCGTCTTATTGAAAAAGAACGATGCAAACCCGGAACGCATTCAGTTCCGTCTCGAACCGAACGCGGAAGCGCGTGAATTCGATGTCGCGACGGGCGACCGCTTCAATGGACCGATTGTCGGTGTTGTCGGCTATTCGTTCGGTAACTATAAGATTCAAGCCTCACTTGAAGACATGAAAGCTGCCTTCGTCAAAGGAGATGCGCAGCGTGAGAAGACATTCATCGAGGCAGAAGAAGATCAATTAACGATTGCATCGTATAACTTAGAGAACTTCTCGAACAACATCAAAGAAACATCAGATGAAAAGGCACTCAAACTGGCGAAAGCGTTCGTCAACGAATTGAACAGCCCTGACATCATCGGTGTGACGGAAGTACAAGACAACGATGGACAGGATAAAGGGGCAGGTTCTGCCGCTGACCAGAGCTATCAGCGCTTAATCGATAACATTGTCGCTGTCGGTGGGAAGACGTATAAATACGTCAACATCGACCCAGAGAACAACCAAGACGGAGGCGCCCCAGATGCCAACATCCGTGTCGGCTTCTTGTACGATCCTGAGCGCGTGTCATTGACGGAGGGAATCCCTGCTGGTGATGCGACGACGGCCGTCGGATACGCCGATGGGAAATTGACGCACAACCCGGGACGTATCGATCCGATGAACGAAGCGTTCGATCGTTCGCGTAAACCGTTAGCTGCTCAATTCGACTTCCAAGGCGAGAACGTCATCGTGATCGCAAACCACTGGAACTCGAAAGGTGGCGACACTGGTTTCTTCGGTTCACAACAACCGGTCGTACTCGGAAGTGAAGTGCAACGTAAGAAAATCGCACAAGTCGTCCACAACTTCGTGGCAGACGTGAAGACGAAGAATCCAGAAGCGAATGTTGTCGCACTCGGTGACTTCAACGATTTCGAATTCTCGGATGCGCTCCAAATCTTCAAAGGCGACTTGATGACGAACATGGTCGAGAAAGTTCCTGCTGTCGACCGCTACTCGTATGTGTATCAAGGGAACTCACAAGTACTCGATCACATCCTCGTCTCGAATCGCTTGGCCGCTTCTACGAAAATTGACATGATTCACGTCAACTCGGACTTCACTGAGATGTCAGGGCGTGCGAGTGACCATGATCCAGTACTTGCACAAATCGACTTCACACCGGAACCAGAAGTGGAATTGACGCGTTACACTGTAGAAAACCATAAAGCTGCTCGCCTCGTCCTTCAAGAGGATTACATCGGCGTGACAATCGGAAAAGGCACGAACTTCAAAAACGGCATCTTCGTTCGTGGCGTATACACGGAATTGACAGGAGAACCGTTGAAAAATGTCGTCGTTCAAGTGAAACCGAAAGAAGCCGGTGCCATCATCGACTTCAAAGGCGCGACGGTAAAAGAAGTAATCGTTGACGGGAAAAACCTTGCTGAGATTCGCGGGGCAAAAAACGTCCAACGCATCACATATACGAAAGGCGCTTCTCCTTCATCCATCATCATCAAGAAATAACATGTTGAACCGCAGACACATCGTCTGCGGTTTTTTGGTTTCACCTCTATTGAAGCGGGGATAAAGAGGAAGATACTGAATATCATGGAGGATGAGACCGATGGAATTGTATAACGGAGATTTATATTGGCCAACGACCGAATCAGAGGACGTCGTGTTAGAAAGACCTGACAAAAAAGAGCATTACGACGTACTCGTCATCGGAGCCGGTATGTCCGGAACGTTGACGGCTTATACGTTACAACGAGATGGCGTCGATTTTGCGGTGCTCGATGGGCGAAAGGTCGGTACCGGAAGCACATCAGCAAATACCGGTTTAATTCAATATTCAAATGACATCATGTTACATGAACTTGCAGAAAAAATTGGAGAAGCGGCAGCGGTACGCTTCTATCAATTATGTCTCGACGCGGTCGAATCGCTCGACCAGGTGGCGAAAGATGTCGATGCATCCGATATATATATTCGACGGGACAGCCTTTGTTTTGCGAGTGAAGAGGACGATGTTGCCAAATTGCAACGTGAGTATGAGATGCTAGCCAAACACGGTTTTGATGTGGAGTGGTTGGATCGTGAGGCACTACGTGAACGCTTCCCATTTGAAAAACCGGCGGCCCTCATCACAAAAGGCGATGCCGAGGTCAATCCGCTCACGCTCAGTCGTCAAATCATCCGCCATTTATCGAAACAACACGTCCCGATTTTTGAAGAGACGTCGGTGGATGAGGTCGTGTCTGATGGTGATGGATGGATTGTGTTCACCTCGAACGGGACATTTAAAGCGAATAAAGTCATCTTTGCGACAGGTTATGGGCCAGCTCCCCTACTCGACTCCCATCGGATCGATTTGAATCGGTCATACGCCATCGCAACGAATCCAATCGCCGAATTCAGCGAATGGGAAGGACGCGCGCTCATTTGGGAGACGAAACGACCATATCTCTATTTGCGCACGACTCCGGACGGGCGAATTATCGCGGGTGGGCTTGACGAAGACCAGGCCGAAACGCCGCACGATGAGGCGCTCATGAACGATCGGGCGGAACGAGTGAAAGAAAAAATCGCCGAGCTCTTCCCGATGTATGACCTAGAAGTCGATTATGCTTGGGTCGCCTTGTTTGGAGAGTCGGTGGACCAACTCCCGTTCATCGGGGAGCACCCGAATCGACCGAACTTGTTTTACTTGCTCGGATATGGGGGAAATGGGACCGTGTATAGCATGCTTGGCTCTCGTATTCTGAGTGCTCTCGTTCGTGGTCAGTCGCATCCCGATGCGGACCTCGTTCGTTTAGATCGAACGTAATCCCCGACATTTTGGGATTGTTACATCATTGAAGGAGTGTTTTTGGATTGAAGAAAAAAAGAAAATCAAACAGGGTGTACCGACTACGTCGTCTTGCCGTATTCCTTGTCCCTCTCGGTTGCGCCTTCTGGTTTTGGCCACAGGAATCCGTCCCCACGACGCAGTTAAAGGCTGAACAAGCATCCATTTCCGAGGAAATATATACGATTGAAGAACGTACACAAACCGAACAAGACGGTGTCATTCGATATGAATACGACATCGTCGTACACGGGAACCCGAGTACGGATGAGCTTCAATCCGTCAGCCATGACGTCATCGATGACGTAAAACAGTCAGATCAGTTCCAGGCCGCCTTGTTACGATTTTATGATGATGCTGCCTATATCGGGACGGAACCGCCACTCGGTGAAGCCGTATTCGCTCCGGAAGGCGACTATGGACTCGCAGACTGGGTGGAACCCGGTCAAACAGACGACATGATGTTCGGTTGGCAACTTCGAGAAAAAGAATGGACGACCAAATTGACCGATACAGAGATTCAAATTTGGAGGTCATGGCAAGATCAATATACGAAGCAGAATCCTGACGACCCCGATTCGAAAGCGAAAGTGACGCGCATCATTGCCACTGAATACGAACTCGACCCTAAAGTGGTACAACAAATCGTATTGAAACAGCATGTATGGGCCGCATTATAAATGTTTGTGTGAAATCTCTCTTTTTTGAAAAAGAGGGATTTTTTTATTGGCGTTAGGGAACACCGATACAGTAGGTCAAATGGTGACTTACGACGGTCAGTCATACTTAAGGGAGGCAATCACATGGGGAACAAGAAAGAAGAGCAGTTAAATCAACATACGATTGATAACGAACAACAAGCTGGCTTGACGACAAATCAAGGTCTGAAGATGGCGGAAGACGAATTCTCGCTGAAAGCAGGACGTCGTGGTCCGACATTGATCGAGGATTTCCATTTCCGCGAGAAGATGACCCATTTCGACCATGAGCGGATTCCGGAGCGGATCGTCCATGCGCGCGGCGTAGGAGCACATGGAGAGTTCCAGGTGTATGAACCGCTCGCCGAGTTCACAAAAGCGAACTTTTTGAATGACCCTTCGAAGACGACACCCGTATTCGTCCGTTTCTCGACTGTCCAAGGCTCACGCGGGTCCGCGGATACGGTCCGTGACGTCCGTGGTTTTGCGACGAAGTTCTATACAGACGAAGGGAACTACGATTTAGTCGGAAACAACATCCCAGTCTTCTTTATCCAAGATGCCATCAAGTTCCCGGACCTCGTCCACGCTGTGAAGCCTGAACCACATACGGAAGTGCCGCAAGGGGGAAGCGCGCACGATACGTTCTGGGATTTCGTCGGACAAAACCATGAGACCGCTCACATGGTCATGTGGGCGATGAGTGATCGGGGAATTCCGCGTAGTCTACGCATGATGGAAGGGTTCGGGGTGCATACGTTCCGTCTCGTAAATGCGGAAGGAAAAGCGCATTTCGTCAAATTCCATTGGAAACCGAAGCTCGGGGTTCATTCACAAGTATGGGACGAAGCCCAAAAAGCAGTCGGGAAAAATGCTGACTTCCACCGTGTCGACCTTTATGAAGCCATAAATAAAGGCGACTATCCTGAATGGGAGCTCGGCCTGCAGCTGATCCCGGAAGAAGACGAGTTCAACTATGACTTCGACATCTTAGACCCAACCAAACTGTGGCCGGAAGAAGAGATTCCAGTGAAACTCGTCGGAAAGATGACACTTAATCGAAACGTCGACAACTTCTTCGCGGAAACCGAACAAGTCGCCTTCCACCCGGGTCATCTCGTCCCAGGAATCGACTTCTCGAACGATCCGCTCTTGCAAGGTCGTTTGTTCTCGTATACGGACACCCAACTGTCGCGTCTCGGTGGACCAAACTTCCACCAGATCCCAATCAACAAGCCCGTTTGTCCGTTCCACAACAACCAGCGGGACGGGATGCATCAAATGGCCGTTCACAAAGGTCAGACGAGCTACCATAAAAATGCGCTCAACAATAATCAGCCGGAACCTGTACCAGCCGATCAAGGTGGATTTGAGCACTATCAAGAGAAAATCGATGGTCATAAGATTCGGGGACGTAGTGACAGCTTCCTTGATTTCTACTCACAGGCGAAGCTCTTCTACAACAGCATGACCGATGTCGAAAAACAACACATCCAAGATTCCTGCAGTTTTGAGCTCGGAAAATGTGAGTCGGACATGGTGAAAGAGAACGCCGTCGATTTATTGAACCGCATCGATCGTCATCTCGCTGAAGTCGTCGCCGACAACTTAGGAGTACATGTGCCCGAAGAGAATAATGAGGTCCAGTCAGATAAGACGTCCCCTGCTCTCTCGATGGCGAACACAATCAAAAAGCCCGATACGAAGAGCGTCGCCCTTCTCCTTGCCGGTGACGTGGATGCGAATCAGGTGAAACAGTGGGTGCAGACGCTCGCCGATCACAACGTCAACTACAGCCTTGTCGGCAAGAAGGCGTATATGCTTGGTGACCTGAAGGTGAAGGCGACGTACGATACGGTCGACTCGAGCCTTTTCGATGCCGCCTTCTTAGTGAGTGCCGCGACGACTGTCGAGGATGATGTGCTCGAATTTATCGAGAACACGTACAAGCACTATAAGCCGCTCGCCCTACACGTACACCATAAAGAGGCACTCGCCACATGTCGCGTGAAGCAAGACCAGCCTGGTGTCTTCACGTTTGACGAGCATAACCTCGATGGATTCAATGCGTTCATCGATGGGATTGCGACTGCCCGATTCTGGGACCGTGCCTAACGATGTCACTTGACTCGACTCGATTCCCGAGTCGAGTTTTTTCATGTCTGTCATTCACTGCATGCAGTGCATCATCTCGGACAATCCTAATTTGATTTGGTATACTCTTTTAGTTATGTTTATTAACTATTCGAATTTGAAGAAAAGGAGGCGTCACGTATGATGCAACAACCTATTCAAAAACTTTGGACGAGAGACTTTTTAATCATCTCGCTCATCAACTTCTTCCTGACGCTCATCTTTTTCTTATTGATGGTCACCATCGGGGTGCATGCCGTCGAGTCGTACGGGGCGACCACGAGTCAAGCAGGACTCGTCACTGGCATCTTCATCATCGGGACGCTGACCGGGCGCTTGTTCATCGGTCGACTGATTGATTCGATCGGTCGGAAGAAGACGCTTTATATCGGGCTCGTCTTTTTCACCGCCACGATTTTATTGTACTTCGTCCATTGGGGTGTCGGTTTCTTATTACTGACACGGTTCGTACACGGACTCGGGATGGGATTATCGAGTACGGCTACTGGAACCATCGTCGCGCAAGTCATTCCCGCGACTCGAAAAGGTGAAGGGATCGGTTACTACAGCATGAGTTCTACTCTGGCGACAGCCATCGGGCCATTCGTCGGATTACTCCTCAGCCAACACACGAGCTTCACCGTCATCTTCGGCCTTTGTTTTGTGATCGGGGTCATCAGTTTGGCGAGTACGTTCTTTGTGAACGTACCAGAAGTCGACGCCCCGGAAGTCGTGCGTGGATTCTCTTTAAAATCGTTCGTCGAACCTAAAGCGCTCCCGATTGCCTTGATTATCGGGATGGCCGCACTAAGCTATTCGAGTGTCTTGTCTTACATCAACTTCTACGCGAGTGAACTCGACTTGATCGAGGCAGCGAGTATCTTCTTCCTCGTCTATTCGGTCGCCGTTCTGTTATCACGACCGATTACAGGAAAATTGATGGACGCGCGCGGAGCGAACGTCGTCATGTATCCGGCAATCGCCATCTTCGCGATCGGTCTACTCGTGCTCAGCCAAGCGAATAGTGGTTGGATGCTTCTACTTGCCGGTGCGTTAATCGGATTAGGCTTCGGGAATATCCAATCCGGCACCCAAGCAATCGCTGTCAAGGCTTCTCCACCTCACCGAATGGGGATGGCGACATCGACCTTCTTCATCGCACTTGATGCCGGTCTAGGGTTCGGCCCCTATTTCATCGGGTTGTTGATTCCGTTGACAGGCTTCTCGACCCTTTATTTGATTCTTTCAGGCGTCGTTCTCTTTACCATTTTCTTGTATTACGTCATGAACGGACGAAACGAACAAAAACAACTGAACGAAGCGGCTTGACGGGATGTACGTACATCCCGTCTTTTTTTGAAAGTTCACACATTTGGTCGAATGATGCGGTAAGATAAAAATGACGTGTAAAAAATAGAATGAACGAAATGAGGGAGACGAGATGAAAGCTGACCAAACACTTCAATCCAACGCATCGATTTTACTACGGACGTTCGATAAAATTTCAGACTATGTGTTCTTTATGGAAGTCGATGGTTCAGCATATCGCTACGTCTTCGTAAACGAGCCTGGGAAACGGGCCATCAATTGGTCGGATGCGGACGTCGGGAAGACCATCGATGAGTTGGTCCCGACCGAGACCGCTACACTTATTACACAGTATTACGATGAAGCGATTCGTACAAAAAAGAGTGTGGTCTATGAAGATTACCGTCTGGCCGACTCCTTTTATACGGATACGGTCGAGGCGGACGATGTATTGACGCTCCCCCTTCATTATTTCGAGTCAGAAGTGACGCCGATTATTAATGATGACGGAATCTGTACACATATCGTCTCTGTCGTACGTGAAGTGACGGAACGGAAGCGTCGCGAACTCGAATTGTCGATCTTAAAAGATCATCACGAGTCGCTACGACGGTATTCTCCTCATGGTATCTTTGTACTCGACCATCATTTGAACATCAAATCCGTCAACCCGGCCGTCACGGTCATCACCGGTCATACGGAACAAGATATGCTTCATCATCCGTTCCTGCATTGGCTTCCCGAGAGTGAGCGGTCTCGGGTCAGGAAAGGGTTACAATTCACGCTGTCTGGGATTCCACACAAGTATTCCATTTATGCTGAACATCAATCCGGGGAACGACTCGACTTAACCGTCCTCAACATTCCAATCGAGGTCGGCGGTAACATTACCGGCCTGTTTGCGATCATCATCGATTTGACGCCAGAGAAAAATGCCGAGCGTGCCACGGTCGAAAGCGAACGTCGTTACCGTCAGTTGATTGAAACCATTCCGGAAGGCATCATTGTTCATCAGGAAGGACAGATTATATATGCGAACGCGATGGCACTCGCCACAATCGGAGAAACCTATCTAGAGAATGAATCGATTTTTTCATTCATCGCAGAAGAGTATCATCAGTCCACCCGTCAACGACTTGCCTCTCTCGAACTCGGAGGCCCCGTTCAAGATACGGAAATGGTCATCATGACACCGAGTGGAGACAAGCTCCAGATGGATATCAGTAGCCTTCTCATCGATTATGAGGGTGAAACGGCCGTCTTAACGATTTTGCGTGATGTCACGGAGAAACGTGAAATGGAACAAGCGTTAAGACAGAGTGAGTTACAATATCGATTGATCACAGAAAACATGAGTGACCTCGTCTGTATACTAGAACGGGATGGTACTGTTCGTTATGCTTCCCCTTCTCACCGTACCGTGCTCGGTTTTGCGGCCGGATATTACGAAGGGAAGAATACGCTCGACTATATCCATCCGGACGACATCCAGATCGTCCGGGAGCAGTTGAAAGAAATGAAGGAAGAAGACATCTCCTTGACCCTTGAGTTCCGTCATTTCCATGCTGACCAGCGCTGGATTTGGCTCGAAACGAAAATTCAGGCCATCTATGATGAATCCGGACTTCTCCTACACTATTTGACGGTTAGCCGAGAAATCATGCAGCGTAAAGCACTAGAGAAGCAACTGAAGCATTTGGCGTATCACGACACGCTGACCGACTTACCGAACCGTCGTTTCTTCCTCGCTTACCTCGAGGAAGCGATCGATCGAACCGAATTCGAGCAAGGTGAATTGGCCGTCCTCGCTCTTGATGTTGACCGATTCAAACAAATCAACGATACGTTCGGTCATGATGTGGGCGATGAACTCTTGCGACAACTCGCTCGTCGATTGACATCCGTGCTTCGCAAACAAGATATGATTGCCAGACTTGGCGGTGATGAGTTTGCCGTTCTCATTCGCTTCAACGATTCCTGTGCCCTACATCGGGTTGCAGAGAAAATCATTCAAGCACTACAGCGCCCATGGGAAATCGACCAACATACGTTCATTACGACTTCAAGTGTCGGGGGTGCTCGATTTGTAAAAGGGTTGTCGACCAAACAGTTACTAAAACGTGCCGACCTCGCTCTCTATGAAGCCAAAGCAGGTGGACGAAATCAATATGCACTCGCAAAGGACCACCAATAAATGGTCCTTTTTTCACGTGAAACACCGAAAATAAATCCTAAATCCGAACATTAAACATCAATTGATTTAATTTTATTCATTTTTAAGATAAATTAATTGAATTATCCTTTGACTTTAAACTCTATTCACGTTATATTACCGAATGGGCGAAGTTTTTTATTGTTCAATACGTTAATGTTCGTGAATAGGGGTGCGATATATGGATAAAGTATTTGATTACGAAGATATTCAATTAATTCCTGCAAAATGTATTGTCGACAGTCGTTCGGAATGTGATCCGACCGTCGAGCTTGGTGGCTTCACGTTCCGATTACCAGTCGTTCCGGCTAACATGCAGACGATTATCGATGAAAAGGTCGCATTGATGCTGGCTAAGAACGGATATTTTTACATCATGCATCGCTTCAATCCAGAGACGCGCCTGGCATTTATCCAAGACATGCATGAGCGTGGTTTGTATGCATCCATCAGTGTCGGCGTGAAGGAAGAAGAGTATGGGTTTATCGAAATGCTCAAATCGACCGGTCATACGCCAGAATTTATTACAATCGATATCGCTCACGGTCATTCGAATGCGGTTATCCGAATGATTCAGCATATCAAACACCATCTTCCTGGATCCTTCGTCATCGCGGGGAACGTCGGGACACCAGAGGCCGTTCGCGAATTAGAGCATGCCGGAGCGGATGCGACGAAGGTTGGAATCGGTCCTGGTAAAGTGTGTATCACGAAAATCAAAACAGGTTTTGGTACCGGGGGCTGGCAATTGGCTGCACTTCGCTGGTGTGCCAAAGCAGCGACGAAACCGATTATCGCGGATGGGGGCATCCGTACTCACGGTGACATCGCCAAATCGATTCGCTTCGGCGCTTCGATGGTCATGATTGGTTCATTGTTCGCAGGACACGATGAATCACCGGGGGAAACGTTCGAGCAAGACGGGAAACAATTGAAAGAGTATTTCGGTTCTGCTTCTGAGTTCCAAAAGGGTGAGCGAAAGAACGTCGAGGGGAAAAAGATGTTTGTCGAACACAAAGGGGCACTACAAGATACATTGACCGAGATGGAGCAAGACCTCCAATCGGCGATTTCTTACGCGGGTGGTGACAGTCTCGAGGCATTGCGCACCGTAGACTACGTCATGGTGAAAAATTCAATCTTCAATGGGGATAAAGTGTATTAAAAAGGCGACCTCGTGTCGCCTTTTATAATTGCTTCATCATCATATAGTAATCCGATCCCGGCGGATAGTCCGGTAGCACACCTATTACCGTGTAACCGAATCGCTCATAAAACGGTTTCGCTTGAAACGAGAACGTCGTCAATTTCACACGCGTCGCACCGAGCGACTTCGCTAACGCCTCCCCTTCTCCAAGCAATTGGCTACCGATGCCCTGACCATGAAAGTCTGCATCGACCCAAAGGCGATCCAAATCGAACCATCCCCAATACACACTCCCATATAAGCCGGCGATTACCCGTCCTTCTTGCTCCACTTTCAACTGAATGGTCGGCACGTGCGCCTCGCGAATGTCACGATGGTAAATCGAACGAACGTTGTTATACTCACGTAATTGAGTGGTCAAAAACTGTTGGAACGTCTCGTCTTCCTCGTGAATCCGCGTGATAGTGTAAGTCATCTTCCCACCGTCCCGTTCACAAAAAACGTAATCAACTCGTTCTCTTCCTCGGTGATCTCCCGATTGACGAGTGAAGCATATGACTGCGTGATTTCATCAATATTTCCTGGGAAATCATTCGAAATGGTGGCGATTCGTCTTAATGCAAGGCAATCTTCTGCGAAGGATTCACGACTCACCATCTCACCGTGTGACCAGACAATCTGTTTAGCATCAAACGATTCCAATACATTCAACAACCGCAGGGTTTCTTCCGGAGTCATTCGCCATGTGGGAGAATAGATGTCTGCGTATAACGCGTCTCCTAAAAATAATACCTGCTCCTCTGCGACATACAGGACAACCGCATCTTTTGCGTGGTCTCCTCCGACATGTCGTAACACGACGTGAACGCCACCGAGGTCGAGCGTCAGCGACTCTTGAAACGTCAGCGTGGGCAACACGATTTCGATATCGCGCGCGTCTCCATATTCTTCACGGATTGCTTCCGCGCAAAATGCGATTTCAATCCCTTCCGCCACCCGCTCATCGAGAGAGACATCATCCCAAGCATATGGGACAAGTTTTTCCATCCCCTGTTTGGTCGCTTCACTCGCAATGGACACCATTCCTTCGAGTGCAGGTAAACCGAAGATGTGATCCCAATGCCAATGCGTCAATGCGACCATCGACGGCGTGCGGAGGCCTTGTTTCTCTAGCTGTTCTAAAAAGAATGAGGCGTGCGACACGGAATTGCCCGCGTCGATGAGTAGCGTATGCGTATCGCCGACAACGGCACCGAGAATTGGTCGATCGGTACGGTCAACGGGTGTCATATACCAAAAACGTTCCGAATGTTTGATTAAGGTTTGCATGTACGAATCGACTCCTCCTCTAATAAATTCGTTAATTCTTCAAATGAATGCCGATTATCATTTTGAATCCGAGCGTGCCGAAGAGGTAATCGTTTCAACAGTTCAAGCTCACGTCGTTGGCGTTCCACTAAAATCTCAATCGTTCCGGCCATACCCTTATGCGCATGGTTCACACCATAGGCGCCGCTCGTATAATACTCGACAAAGCCGCCTTGCCATCCCATCGGTCGTTCATCATATACAATCGGAAAGATGCGTGCAACGTCATCCAATGCCAAATAAACGACCATCGGATCAATCGGTTTTAGGATGTCTGCGACCTCTTGAACGTATGCTTCCACGTCCGCTAACGGAACATCTTGCGCAACCATTCCAATGGTGAAAGGATTTTGGAGCAACGCACATTCAAAGATGACGTCCTTTTCCTCCCTATCTAACTTTTGAACATAACGCCGCCAGCGTTCGCACATGATTCGTGTGTGAAGAGCGAAAGGCAACTCGTAGACGTCCGTTCCGGCAAGTTCTTCACCATCATCATAACGGACGAGCCATCCCCCCTCGATTTCATCAAGAATGCGACCAGTTGATGGTTTCTCCTCGACCCAATAGACATCATGCATATCCACGGGGTGTGACGCATCTACTTCCGAATAGAACTTGCCATTCCTTTTATCTCGCAGCCTCTCGGCAAATATAGACTTTCCGCTTCCTGGCAATCCTTCAATCAGCCATAATCTCCCCATACTTAAATCCCCTTATCCGAATATCCATCATACTGAAACCACTGGTCTCCTCCATTGCTCTTTGCAATATACATCGCTGCATCTGCTTTTTGAAGAACCGAATCGACGGTGTCGGTCGACTGGACCAGGGTGACGCCAACACTTGCTGTAAGATGAATGACTTCACCATTCGACGCGTGTATTCCCTGGGAAATAACTTCATTAATCTGCTCAACCCCACTTAGTGAACCCGTTTGCACCAACATGAATTCATCGTCTGAGAAACGGTAGACTTGACCCCCAACACGCTGGACAAATTCATTTAATCGTTGTGCGATTTCAATTAACACTTCATCCCCTATCATGTGCCCATACTGATCGTTGATTCTTGTAAAATCGTCTAAATTGACGAGTATCAATGTAATCGATGGCGTCCGGTGCATATTTTTGTATAAATCGGTCGTGAGCGTATGACGATTATACAGTTTGGTCAGCTGATCTTGTTTTGCGATTCGAATCATCTCGCGTTGTTTCCGTTTCTTTCGAATCCCGTTCTCCATCCATCGTGCAAGCAATCGTACCGTCCCTGTCAACTCTTGCAACGTTTCCTCGTCGAGATGATCATTCAAGTTGCCTTGCTCCGAGAGAAGAACGACCCAGCCAAACACTTGATGCGCATGCGTCAAAGGAAAACTGACTAGCCTCGTGAATTCGATACCGTCTACAATCAGATCACCTTCCTGAAGCGTTTGCGCGCCGACCGTTGTCAATTGATGCAGGGAATGCAGTTCTTCTTCCCCCCAAGTCAAACGAGAGACCCCATGCTCTACTAGAAGACGATGCGAAGGCTCAATCGAGAAGATGACCCCGTGGGAGTAACCGACCCATTCCAATAAAATTTCTTGAACCCGGGCCAATTGATCTTGGAACGGTACACGCAATGCCGTCGCTTCATACAATGCTTCGATTGATTGTTGTCGCGTGATTTGTCTTCTCGAGACTTCCGTGTGCTCGATCTCTGTCATGACCCAATGCGTAAACGATTCGAGCGCCTTCAAGTTTTCTTCTGAGAACGTTCTCGCCTGCCCATCCACTACGCAAAGTGTGCCGATGACGTGACCTTGCTTCGTCCGCAACGGTACACCTGCATAAAATCCGATTCGGTCAATCCAAGGACTGTCACTTTCAATCGCTGCTGCCGCAACATCTTCAATCACCAGCGGAGACTCTGATGTGACAACCCGATTACATAACGTCCATTCCCGTTTGAGGTGAGAGGATTCGAGCTCGATACCGACACACGATTTGAACCACTGTTGGTCTGTCGTCATGATCGAAATGAATGCGGTTGGCATCTGGAAGGTTTGTGCGACCAATCGGGAGATCCGGTCAAATCGTTCCTCTTGTGGCGTATTTAAAATTTCCAATCGTAATATCGCTTTGAGTCGTTGCAATTCACGCTCATCTAGAGAAGGATGCAACAACTGCACAGGCTGCTCGATCTTCGATAACATCATCTGATGGGAATACAAGATTCCGAGCGCCTCTTCTAACTCCGCGAGCGGCATCGGACGACTGAAGAAATACCCTTGAATCTCATCGCAGCCGAGCTGACGTAAGATCCGATATTGTTCTTCCGTCTCCACACCTTCAGCCGTCACCTCTAACTCTAGCTTTTTAGCCAACGAGACAATCAGTTTGACGATTTCATACTCTTTCATGCCGCTCTCCTGATCGAGTTGCGCGACGAACGACCGGTCGATCTTGATTCCATCAATCTCGAACAACTTCAAATAATTCAACGAGGAATAACTGACCCCAAAGTCATCAATCAACAGTCGAAATCCTTGTTGTTTGAGCGATTCGACCGTTTTGATCGCCGCTACCGGTTCATGCATCAACGTGTGCTCGGTCACCTCAAACTCAAATTGTTCTGGCACAAGACCGTACGATGCAATGATCGCAACCAGTTCATTCATATGGTGTTCATGAAATAAATTCGGTGAGACATTCACAGCCACGCGGCGCCCTTCAAACTGCTCAGGTTGTGACGACACATCCTGACATACCCGATTCATGACGAATCGTGTCACGTCTTCGATCAAGAGTGACTGTTCAGCCACACGAATGAACGTTTCAGGTGAAATGAATCCGAGAACAGGACTCTCCCAGCGAATGAGTGCCTCAAAATGAATCGCACCGTCCATCGACACTTTCGGTTGATACACCATGTATAACTCATCTAGCTTCAACGCTTTGACCAGTTCCGTTTCGATCATCATCTCATCGATGTAACGCTGCACGTACTCATCGTGTTCATATAAACGAATCGTTTGATTTCCCGTCTGACGCGCTTCCAACAGAGCCGTGGAGGCGTTCATGATGACACGGTCGGCATCCGCTGTACCGGCACCAATCCCGATACAACTCGATAACGGGAATTCGGCCTCCGCCACTTGATACGAATGATCTGCAATCACGTCAAGCAAATGCTCGGCGTACATGTATGCCAACCGGATTGGAGTATGAGGTAACACCGCGATAAAGTCTTCACCATCTACTCGACCGATAATTGAACCTTTCGGAAGCGTATTCGCCAATTGACGTGTGATGTCTTTAATCAACTGATTCGAGCGCTCCACACCTTGAAGCGACATCATCATCTTGAAACGGTTGATGTGAAGGCGCATGACGCTCGTCTCTTCGGTGTCATGTTGCTCGAACAACTGGTCGAGCTCTAATTTGACTTTCATCAGATTTGGCATACCGGTCAAATAGTCCATATGCTCGATACTCTTTAACAACTTGATCTCCGCTTCCTCGGATAAATCAGTTGTCAAACTAAGGACATAACGAACAAGACCAGCCTCATCTTCAATCGGTACAAGCATAGAAGAAGCGAATCGGGCCGTATTGGAGTCGATGTTCATTTGCGACATGAAGTAGACCGGCTCCCCTGTCCGAACGACCGCATCATAATGTTCAATCAATTCCTCGACCACTTCCGAGCGATACATCTCATGTAAATACCGCCCTTCTACATCACTTGGAAGCGAAGAGGCCACCTTCCCCTGTTCGCTCACATTTACGTAACGATAGCCTGCTTCTGTCACTTCCATTAGAAATACCATTCGATACAAGCGTGTGAACAGCTCGAATAAATAATATGGGTCGCCTTTCATCCGTTGCATCGTATCCCTCCACCCGTTCCTTTTTCTTATAGTGTAGTTGGTTTCGCTCAAACTATGGAGAAAACCTTTGAAAAAATGGGGAAACGTTTTTCTCTTATAAAAAAACACCCTCTCGTACTTGAGAAGGTGCTCTCCGGATTAAAGCAATTCATTCGCCAAGAGACGATAGACGTTCAGGCGATCTTCCTGCTTATGCTGGATGCTACAAATCATCGCCTCATCGAAACCGTAACGTTCCGATTCATCCCGTAACTGTTCCGCAATTTGTTTCGGCGTTCCTACGAGGTGGATGGCTCGGTTGTTGGCGATATGGATTTTATCGACCTCCGTGAGCGGATAGTCGTGGGCCGCTTCCGGACTCAACAGCTGTCTCAATTGACCACGCATCAAGAAGAGACGCGACAAATCAGAAGGTCGGGCCAAATATTCTGCCTCTTCTTCCGTCTCTGCCGTCGTGACCAAATACGTGACACTGATGTCCGGTTTCTCCATGAAATCAGACGGCGTGAAATGGTGACGGTATGTGTCGAGCGTATCGGCACTCAATTGTCCGTTAAAGAACTGGGCAAACGAATAGCCCAGCCCCATCCGTCCGGCCTGCACGGCGCTGTTCCCACTCGAACCGAGTAACCACGCTTCTGGAAGGCTGACACCAGTCGGAGCAGCCGGTGTATTTTTATACCATCTTTCCTCCGGTGCCTCATCTTTAATCAATTGAAGCGTCGTATCGAGTTTCTCGTAAAGTCCATCCATCATCGGTTTCTGCCCTTGTGACATCGCATAGATCGCGTTCGCATCACCGCCTGGCGCACGTCCGACACCAAAGTCGATCCGTCCTGGAGCGAGCGCGCTGAGCGTCTTGAATACCTCTGCCATCTTGAGTGGCGAGTAGTGCATCATCATGATGCCTCCGGACCCGAGACGAATCTTGTTCGTCTTCGCTGCCAGATAAGCCGTGATGACCTCTGGAGCCGAGCTGGCAAACGACATGCCACCATGATGCTCCGCCATCCACATACGGTAATATCCTAACTCTTCTGCGACTTGTGCGAGCTCGACCGCGCTGTTAAGCGCATGTTCTCCTGTATGACCCGACGTGACCGGCGCCTGGTCTAACACACTCAATCTCATCATGCATTCTCCTATCTCTATAATGAAGTTTCTAAATATCTTGAATTTGTTGGACTCGTCGTCATCATACTAAATGGTTTGATTGAATACGAATGTTTTGCCTAGTATTTAACCTTGTATTTTCAGAAAATTTCCGCATGTTGTTGATAGCACCTGGTCATATTTTTTATACTAAGAAAGAAATACGTTTCAATAACGGCTGGATGTGTAATGGGGATACATAGACAGCACAAACACTTCGGGGAAATGGGGAATGCATCATGAATGGTTCATCAACACCAGACGGAAAGAAACCTTCTTTTTCGAGTCGAGACTTCTTTAAGTTCTTGATTCCATCACTCATCGGGATCATGTTTTTCATCGTACCAATCTCATCAGAGGAAGGCTTCACGATTCCAGTCGCCTTCTTATCCAATCTGCTGATTGACTGGATTGGGGATTTCGTCCCGACACTCGCCGTCATCATGATGGGGATTTCGATTGTCGGCTCATTATTACTCTTTACGGCACGTCCTGCTTTTATGATGGAGCGACCATCCATCAACGCACTGTTTAGCGTGACACCGTTTTGGTTCGTCATGCGCGTGATTGGTTTCATCGCCGGGGTCATGACGCTACTCACACTCGGACCAGAGATGATCACGTCAGAATTTACAGGGGGCTTGTTGCTCTTTGATTTGATTCCAATCTTATTTGCGACATTCTTCTTTGCCGGTATGTTGTTACCGCTCTTATTGAACTTTGGACTTCTCGAGTTCGTCGGGACGTTCTTGATGAAGATCATGCGTCCGCTCTTCCGCTTGCCAGGGCGCGCCTCACTTGACTCGCTCGCCTCATGGGTCGGGGATGCGACGATCGGGATTCTACTGACGACAAAACAGTACGAGGAAGGCTATTACACGAAACGGGAAGCGTCGATCATTGCGACGACATTCTCCGTCGTCTCCATCACCTTCACCATCGTCGTCTTACAGTATGTCGAACTCGACCAATACTTCTTGCCTTACTACGGGGCCATCGTCTTATCCGGACTAGTCGCCGCTCTCATCATGCCACGGATTTATCCATTATCTAAAAAGGCAGACACGGCTTATGAGAAGACGGAGCTCAAACCGGAAGAAGAAGTACCCGCGAACGTGTCACTCGGTAAGTGGGCGTTAATTCAGGCGTTACAAAAGTCACGTTCGAGTAAAAGTTTCCTAGAGACGCTCAAAGACGGCTTCAAGAACGTGCTCGATATGTGGATCGGCGTCCTCCCTGTCGTCATGGCAGTCGGGACGATTGCGGTCATCATCGCAGAATATACGCCGTTCTTCACTATCCTCGGAAAGCCGTTCGAACCGATTTTGATGCTCCTTCAAGTGCCTGAGGCATCGGAAGCCGCTCAAACGATGGTCGTTGGTTTCGCCGACATGTTTTTGCCGGCCGTTCTCGGAAGCGGCATCGAGAGTGAATTGACGCGTTTTGTCATCGCTACGTTGTCGGTTACCCAGCTCATCTATATGTCAGAAGTCGGGGGCTTGTTGCTCGGTTCAAAACTACCGATCTCATTCCTCGACCTCGTCTTGATTTTCTTGTTACGTACCTTCATCACCCTTCCGATCATCGTCGGCATCGCACATCTTGTGTTTTAACGAAAACGACGCCCTTTCTCTTTTATGAGATGGGGCGTCCTTTGTATACTAAAAGAAAAGGAGGGAGACCGAGATGGAGCACCCATTTGCAGGACAACTCGAGGTTGCGAACAACGGCTATGCCGGGATCATCGACCCGGAAGCTTATGTGAACGATCGTTATCACGGACGCTGGACATTAAAGCGCTCTGTACAGATTGAAGGCGTGCCCGTCTTGCTCCAACGTCAGTTCGAGAACGGCAAGAATAACTGTACGTTGACGTCGATCACCGCCATCTTCCGTTTCTATCGAGATCATGGGTATGCGAATATCCCAGATGATGTGACACAGATCCAAGAAGATGTGCGCGAGATCGCCTTCAGGCACCATTTCAAAGACGAGAAAGGGACACCGCCGACACAAATCGCCACCATCATCACGAAACTGTGGAAGCGATACGGGTACGACGGTCGAGGCAGTTCCCGCTATCTTTGGAAATGGTCGACGTTTGAGCGTGAGCTGAAAGCAGGACGCCCGTTTGTGTTGAATATGGCGAACGGCTTTTATAAAAATCATTCCGTCACGGGAGTCGGCTACTTGCAGTTTGAAAAA
Organism: Exiguobacterium sp. s75; assembly: GCF_018617145.1. Lineage (GTDB taxonomy): Bacteria > Bacillota > Bacilli > Exiguobacteriales > Exiguobacteriaceae > Exiguobacterium > Exiguobacterium profundum. Next base: position 94,592 of record NZ_JACSJQ010000002.1, on the reverse strand, counting down.
CGGGGGTTCCCGGACGTCATCTTGTTAGCCGTGCTCGATAATCGTTCGAAGGACGTGCGCTACATCGACTTCAACGAATTCAACTTTTGGGGAAGCATCACACGCGTCCATTCGCCAGCCACTCGTCCATAATCGTGTCAATCGCTTCTCCGATTTTTAAAAGGTGCTCGCGCTTCGCGTATGACCCGTAATGTAGTCCGTTTGAATCACGGCCATTCCCGAGCCCAACGAACACTTCTGAAGGCTTCATATGGAGGCCGATCATCGGGATACCCGAATCATGGCGTCCGATTTCATAGGTGACGGCGGGATGTGCAGACAGTCTTCCGATTGTTGAAAAACCGTTCAAGGCACGACAGTTATCCCGTCCGAGCACGATGATACGGATCGGTTTGATGTACGCAATCGTCCGCTCCAACAGTTCGATTGAGGTCGGATGTTCCATCCAGTGGCGCCCCGTCCTCATCTTCCCCATCTGTTCATATGTCGCAAACTTGAAAAAATCAACGTGGATGACAGCTGCCGGATGATCATAGAACGAACGCCCCATCCCGTTGAGGAGTGCCTCGAGTTTGGCGCCATCCGGTTTCCCGAACCAGTTCGTCGTCGCGCGATTCGACTCGAAATAGACCGATGCCCGTTCGAGCGTTTGTTGCAGCGCCTCTTCATTTCCGAGGTAATCGTCAAACGAGAGTATGTTCCGCCAATAGAACTTTTGGTGTTGCCCCGTTCTCGGTGTCCCGTCACGATGTAAAAACTCGCCGCGAGATGGATTCGTCCCGATGGTCAGCCATTGATCCGGACCAGGTCGACCATACCAAAGGACTGGTGATGCCTCTGGTATCAATTCTTTCCCGAACGTTGTATCGCACATTGCTTGTTGAAATCGGATTGCGTCTTGTAACAGTCGTACTGCCTCCATGTCATCCCTCCTCTCCCGTTCGTTTCCCGCTTTCGAGAGTTTATAAAATGCGTTATAGTGAGAGGACGAAGCCAAACAAAGGACGTGTATACATGCGCATCAATAAATTTATCAGTGAATCAGGCAAGGCGTCCCGTCGCCAAGCCGACCGTCTCGTCGAAGAGGGACGCGTCACGATCAACGGGAAGAAAGCAAAAATCGGCGACCAGGTCAAACCGGGCGATGAAGTCCTCGTCAACGGTTCTGTCGCACGGGTTGCCCGAAACAACGTCTACATCGCCGTCCATAAGCCGGTCGGGATCACGAGTACGACAGAAAAAAAAGTAAAAGGGAACTTGGTCGACATGGTCAACCACCCGCTCCGCATCTTCAACATCGGTCGTCTTGATAAAGACTCGGAAGGTCTCATCCTCATGACGAATGACGGCGATATCGTCAACGAGATTCTCCGTGCAGAAGGCGAGCATGAGAAAGAATACATCGTCTCGGTTGATAAGCCAATCACACCAGAGTTCGTCGAGCAGATGGAAGCCGGTGTCAAAATCCTTGGCCAGAAGACACTTCCGTGTAAAGTCCGTCCGCTTTCAAAGTTCGATTTCAATATCACGCTCACGCAAGGACTCAACCGTCAAATCCGTCGGATGTGTGAGGCGCTCGGATACGAAGTGTTCCGCCTCCAACGTGTACGCGTCATGAACATCACGCTCGGAAAACTCCCGCCTGGACAATGGCGCGACCTTTCGAAAAAAGAGCGCGAGCAGTTGTTCCGCGAATTGAATTACGAACCGAAAGAATGGTACTAAAAAGCAGCCTGAGTCGTCTCAGGCTGCTTTATTCTGGTCGAAGTGATGAGACATGGTCGGTCTCACGACGAATGAAACGTTTGAGTTGAGCGCTCAAGTCGTCGAGCTGTCCCATCGTCGTCCTCATTCTACATTTCATATGAACATGGTCAAATGAGTCAAACTGCCATTCATCATGAATGAAAATATCGACTTGGATGGTCCCAATCCGGTCAATCAACGTGAAAGTTAGATTGACTTGCAAATCATCCGAACCCTCTTCTTCATCGACTAGTCTCCATGTGATCGGTTCTTTGCCCCACGCTTGATTGAATTGATCGATCTTTTGATGAAGATCCTCAAGACTCGCATCATCTAAATAAATCAACTGATTGCTGGCGCAAGCAGAAGACCGAAGTTGAAGCTGAACTTGATAAAACAGCTCCGTTTCATCCATCCAAATCCGTTCTATCTCAAACTGAGTGTCCATCTCACTATACCAACTTTCATAGTTAACTAAATAAAAATCAATTTCCTTTTTCGGCTCATTTGGCACTGTTCTACACTTGTCATCTCACTCTTTCATGTCGACTATATCATGTCAATTTGATGAATCACTTAAACTCTTTACACAAAACGGGAATATAAATAATACAGATGATTTTAAAATGAAAAGAGGTGAATCCTCATGAATGGTGCAATCTTTCCACATACTTCAATCGGAAATGGAGTTAATCGGAATCTTAGAGTAATTAAAAAAGTAGGGCCTCCATAGAGACCCTACTTTTACTTCGCCGTCACGCCACCATCTACCGGAAGTTCGATCCCGCTGATATGATTCGCTTCGTCTGACGCAAGGAACAGGACGGCTGCCGCCACCTCATCCGCTTGTCCGAGATTCGGCAAAGCGATTTGATTCAAGAAATGTTGTTTATAGTCTGGATGCTCCATATGTGGCGCACTCATCGGTGTCACGATATATCCTGGATGTACCGAGTTGACGCGAATGTTTTGCTTCCCATAATCCACAGCCGCTGCTTTCGTAAGAGAACGGACCGCACCTTTCGAGGCCGTATAGGCCCCAGCACCCGCCATACCGGTCAATGCAGAGATGGAGGAGATGTTGACGATTGATCCTCCCCCATTCTCCGTCATGAGCGGAATCGCGTACTGTGTCCCTAACATGACCCCATCGATGTTGATGCGATATGTGCGTGCCCAGTCCTCTTCTGTCTGTTCCAAGAAAGGTTTTGCAAGTGCGATTCCAGCGTTATTGACGAGAATATCTAATTTGCCACATGTCGCTTCCACTTCCGCGAATACATCCTCCCAGCTCGAGCGTGATGTCACGTCATGTTTCACCGCGATGGCTTCCCCACCTTGTGCACGAATCGACTCGACTACATTGTTTACTCCTTGTTCATTGATGTCTGTCGCGACGACTGTTGCCCCTTCTTTGGCGAATAGACGTGCCGTTGACTCTCCCATACCGCTTCCTGCCCCTGTGATGACCGCTACTTTCCCCTGTAAACGCATTGTCCCAGCTCCATTCATTAAATTATGATAGTCTAACTATCATAATAATAATTGGATATGACATTAATCTCAACGAAACTGCTTGAAGACGATATACTAAGGACAGACAATGAGGTGATGGAATTGAGTAAACGACAACAAAACAAAGAAGAACGAGTTCAACTGATTATCCAGGAGGCAGAACGATTATTTATAGAGAATGGCTTTGAGAAGGTTCAAATGCAGGACATCGCGGATGCGGCAGGGATTGGGGTGGCGACACTGTTTCGCTACTTCCCGAAGAAGGATCAATTGATCGTCGCGGCAGCCGTCAAGAATCTACAACCGACACTAGAGAGATTTGAACAATTCATGCATGAGGAAGGAAACGCCTATGAACGACTCGAGGCCATCTTGAACCACTTTTTCGAGATGCAGTTGGAACGGACGAACCATGCCCGTTTCCGAGAGGCGTTCGAGAGCTATGCATCGCTCGTCGCCTCACCTCTTCCTGGAATCGAGACATACATCGACGTTCAACGACAGATCATGCAGACACTCGAACCCTTGATCGAAGATGGGAAACGAGACGGTTCATTCCGCTCGGATATCGATGTGAAGGTGACCGTCGTCACAATCATCAATACGTTCGGGACGTTCGGCAACAACATCATGTTGAAGTCGCACATCAGTTATTTAGAGGACGATATCGAACCGGCCGTACAATTGCGTGCTTTAAAAGAGATGTTCCTCGCATCCATTCGAGCATAAGAAAAGCCTCCCTTCGTTTGAAGGGAGGCTAGTTGTATACATAAAAAATGAGCACCTCTCACTAGAGGTGCTCTCGAAAGTCTACCGCGACGGACCACGCTCCACAACGTGCTCCTCAAGGGAATGTCCGCCGTCTTACATAGACCAGCTCATCGCATGTACTCAACTATATGCGAAACCTACGTCCTCGTCAATCTTTTCTTCAATCTCGGTTGACATCTTCCTAAAAATTAGGATAATCAATAGTGTTAGCACTCTTATATGCAGAGTGCCAAAATATAGACATCAAAAGGAGAACGATCATGACAAAGAAACAGTTTCAAACGGAATCGAAACGAATTTTAGAGTTGATGGTCCACTCAATTTATACACATAAGGACATCTTCCTGCGTGAGCTCATCTCGAACGCGAGTGATGCCATCGACAAGATGTATTATCGTGCCCTCTCAGACGAAAGCATCGAGTTCAACAAAGACGATTACTTCATCAAAATTGAACTCGACAAAGAAGCACGGACGATCACGATTCGCGATACAGGGATTGGGATGACAGAAGAAGAACTCGAAACAAACCTCGGAATCATCGCAAAGAGCGGTTCACTCGCCATGAAACAGGCGACGAAGATGGAAGAAGACCATAGCCTCATCGGTCAATTCGGGGTCGGGTTCTATTCCGCGTTCATGGTCGCTGACCGTGTGACCGTGCGGACTCGCTCGATTGACAGTGATCAAGGATACGTATGGGAGTCAGAAGGCACAGACGGCTATTCGATCGAGCCGACAGACAAAGCGGACATCGGTACAGAAATTACGCTCCACTTGAAGGCAGACACAGAAGATGATACGTATTCGTCATTCCTTGAAGAATACGAGATTCGCTCACTCATCAAGAAGCATTCGGACTTCATCCGTTACCCGATCAAACTCGATGTGACGAAACATCGTCAAAAAGAGGACTCAGAAGAGTATGAGGATTACAAGGAAGAAGAGACCGTCAACAGCATGGTGCCGATTTGGCGGAAGCGTAAGAGCGAGTTGACTGACGAAGATTACAAGGCGTTCTATCACGAGAAACGCTACGGCTTTGATGAGCCACTCAAGCACCTTCACTTGAACGTCGACGGGACGATTCGTTATCAATCAATCCTCTACATCCCGTCAACGGTTCCGTTCGACTATTACACGAAAGAATTCGAGAAAGGGCTCGAGCTCTACTCGAACGGCGTGTTGATCATGGAGAAGTCACCCGACCTCTTGCCGGATTACTTCGGCTTCGTCAAAGGGATGGTCGACTCAGAAGACCTCTCCCTCAACATTTCCCGTGAAATGTTACAGCAGGACCGCCAACTTCGCGTGATTGCGAAGAACGTGAAGTCGAAAATCAAAGGCATGCTTGAGAAGATGCTCCAAAACGAGCGTGAGGACTATGAGAAGTTCTATGAGTCGTTCGGTCGCCAATTGAAGTTCGGCGTGTATGACCAGTTCGGCGCAGCCAAAGACGAACTGAAAGACTTGATTCTTTTCCATTCTTCTTACGAGAAGAAACTTGTATCGCTCAAAGAGTACGTCGAGCGGATGAAAGAAGATCAGAAGTATATCTACTATGCGACAGGCGAATCTATTCATCGCATCGACCTCTTGCCACAAGCAGAACGTTTGAAAGAAGAAGGATACGAGATCCTCTACTTCACAGAAGAGATCGACGAGTTCGCCATCAAGATGCTTCAGTCGTATGAAGACAAAGAATTCAAATCGATCGCGAGCGGCGATCTCGGTCTCGATGACGCGGAAGCGAAATCGCTCAACGAAGACAACCAAGACTTGTTCGCATTCATGAAAGAAGAGCTTGGAGACCGCGTCAAAGAAGTGCGTGCCTCGACACGTCTCAAGTCGCATCCGGTTTGCTTGACGGTTGCGGGTGACGTCTCAATCGAGATGGAGAAGATTTTGAACGCGATGCCAAACGGCGGCGGCATGAAAGCGGAGAAAGTGCTCGAAGTGAATGCCGACCACGCCATCTTCCAGACACTCCAACGTGTGTATAAAGAAGATGAAGCGAAAGCGAAACAATATACAGACCTCTTGTATCAACAAGCCCTCCTTATTGAAGGGTTACCGATTGAAGATCCGGTAGCGTATTCGAATGCGGTGTGTGCGTTGATGGCGGAGTGACGGTGAAGGCAGAGGGAGTCCTCTGTCTTTTTCGTTTTTAATAAAAAAGCATGCTACACTCTATTTAAAAGAAAAACCTGGAAATGAGGTGTTTTATGCTGTTCGAAAAAAACAAAGTGTATAGACGTTCCTTCATCCATGATCAATATGGCGGAAGCCGTCAACGAGGAATCAGTACACCTAACAAACATAAACTTATTTTTATTTTTGATAGTGGAATGGATCAAGAATTTGGATATAAGAATGGCTGGAGCGAAGAAGATGGTTTGTTCTACTATAGTGGCGAAGGACAAGAAGGAAATCAAACCTTCTCCTTCGGTAACAAGGCGCTTCTCCATCACATCGAAAATGGTGAGGATGTTTATCTATTTGAATCTCTCGGAAAAGGAAATTATCGTTTCGTAGACCAACTTGTTTTGATTGGCTATGATATTCAATTTGGAATCGACAAACATAAAAATCAGCGAGAAGTCATCGTTTTTGCTTTCGAACCTCTCCACGTCGTACAGGAAGAATCTCACGAATATGCAACAACTATGAGGGACAAATCAATTGTGGAACTCGAACGAATTGCCAATCGTGACCCTAAGCGTGCGACTGGATTAAGCATGTCGATTCGAAAGCGCCAAGTGAGGGAGCAGACAGCGGCTTTATATTATTATGTGCTTGCGAGAGCAAATAATCACTGCGAAGCATGCGGTCAAGCCGCACCATTTGATACTGAAGAAGGGCCTTATTTAGAACTTTACTCATTATATAAAGAATCCGATGAGGGATTGGCTCTCCCTGAACAAGTAATAGCTACTTGCCCTAACTGTCATGCTCGACTTCGGAAAAGTAAAGACCGTGCTTTGTATCGAGAAAAAATCATACAGCAAATTCTTCAACCTTAATCGCTACTTGTGATTAAGGTTGTTTTATTGATGTAATTGATAATCCTCCAATTTCCGACGAGAAAATGTATAACCCTTTCCAAAATATTATCAACTATACTCATGATTTTTATTTTTCAAAATAAGAAAATAGCGAGAAAAATACCGATCGTTATGTAATCGTTTTCTTTGCTTTTATTAAGCCAAATACAGACAATCTTTTGATACACCTTATATTTTCAAAGCATGCAAACGCCTTGACAATTTCAGCTCGTTATATGAAGTTAGTATTACATTATAATTATTCTAGTCGAGATAGAAACGCTAGAGTAAAAAAACAAGGAGGACATAACCCATGTCATTAATCGGCAAAGAAGTACTACCATTCAAAGCACAAGCATTCCAAACAGGTGAATTCCTCGAAGTTACAGAGAACGACCTCAAAGGCAAATGGAGCGTTGTCTGCTTCTACCCAGCTGACTTCACATTCGTCTGCCCAACTGAACTTGAAGACCTTCAAAACGAGTACGCTACACTTAAAAACCTCGGTGTAGAAGTATACTCTGTCTCAACAGACACACACTTCACACATAAAGCTTGGCACGAAACATCTGAGAAAATCGGAAAAATCGAGTACATCATGATCGGTGACCCATCACACGTCATCTCACGCAACTTCGATGTCTTGAACGAAGAAGACGGCCTCGCAGACCGTGGTACGTTCATCATCGACCCAGATGGTGTCATCCAAACTGTCGAGATCAACGCTGGCGGCATCGGCCGTGACGCGAGCACGCTCGTCAACAAAGTCAAAGCAGCACAATACGTACGCAACAATCCAGGCGAAGTCTGCCCAGCGAAATGGGAAGAGGGTTCTGAAACACTCCGCCCAAGCCTTGACCTCGTCGGTAAATTGTAAGGAGCGATTGCATGTTAGAAGCAGCGATTAAACAACAGCTCGACCAATATCTTCAGCTCATGGAGGGCGATGTCGTCCTCCGTGTAAGCGCTGGGGAAGACAAAGTCTCAAACGAGATGCTCGAGCTCGTCAACGAACTCGCCAGCATGTCATCACGCATCTCGGTCGAACGCGCGACGCTCGAGCGTACACCGAGCTTCAGCGTGAATCGTCCATCCGAAGAGACAGGAATCGTCTTCGCGGGGATTCCACTCGGACATGAGTTCACATCACTTGTCCTCGCCCTCCTCCAAGTGAGCGGGCGCGCGCCGAAAGTCGATGCGGATACAATCAAACAAATTCAAAATATCGAAGGCACATATCACTTCGAGTCGTACATCAGTCTCAGCTGCCACAACTGTCCTGACGTCGTGCAAGCGCTAAACGTCATGAGCGTCCTCAATCCGAACATCACGCACACGATGATCGATGGAGCCGCGTTCAAGGATGAAGTGGAAGCAAAAGAGATCATGGCTGTCCCGACGGTCTTCTTAAACGGAAAATCGTTCGGTAACGGTCGGATGTCACTCGAAGAAATCTTGGCGAAACTCGGTACAGGTCCTGACGCCTCTGCATTCTCGGACAAAGACCCGTACGACGTCCTCGTCGTCGGTGGCGGTCCAGCTGGTGCGAGTGCGGCCGTATATGCGGCTCGTAAAGGAATCCGTACCGGAATCATTGCGGAGCGCTTCGGTGGCCAAGTGATGGACACGATGGGGATTGAGAACTTCATCGGTACTGCTTATACAGAAGGTCCAAAGCTCGTCGCCAGTCTAGAAGAGCACGTCAAAGAGTACGGCATCGATGTCATGAACCTTCAACGCGCGAAGCGTCTGGAGAAAAAGGACCTCGTCGAGATCGAACTCGAGAACGGTGCTGTCTTGAAGAGTAAGAGTGTCATCCTCTCGACCGGTGCACGCTGGCGTAACGTCAACGTCCCAGGTGAGGCGGAGTTCAAAAACAAAGGGGTCGCTTACTGCCCGCACTGTGACGGTCCTCTCTTCGAAGGGAAACGTGTCGCGGTCATCGGTGGCGGTAACTCCGGTATCGAAGCAGCCATCGACCTCGCAGGAATCGTCAAGCACGTAACGGTCCTCGAGTTCGCTCCTGAACTCAAGGCTGACCAAGTGCTACAAGATCGTCTCCACAGCCTCCCGAACGTGACTGTCATCACGAACGCTCAGACGACAGAAATCACGGGTACGGACAAAGTGAACGGCATCTCGTATGTGTCTCGTGAGACGAACGAGTCACATCATGTCGAACTTGAAGGCGTCTTCGTCCAAATCGGTCTCGTCCCGAATACGGACTGGCTCGACTCGGTCGAACGCAACAACTTCGGGGAAATCGTCGTCGACCGTCATGGCGCGACGAACGTCCCAGGTGTGTTCGCGGCAGGAGACTGCACGAACAGCGCCTACAAACAAATCATCATCTCGATGGGTTCTGGTGCGACAGCCGCACTCGGCGCCTTCGACTACATGATCCGCAACTAACACAAAGACTCGCCCTCTATCATGAGAGCGAGTCTTTTTTATAGTTCAAACGTCTTCCCCGAGTCCGGGATGAATAAAATCGAGTCTCCGCTCTCCGTTTCAAACCGATAGCCCACTCGAGGAGAGAATGGATTCCATTCTCCTCCGGTCGTCGGAACGCTCTCCATGTACTCCACGTCATTGTACGTTTTGCTCAACGTCTCTTCTGCCTCAGCTAACGAGTAGCTCGGAATCGAGAGCAAAATCGCCACCCCTACACTCATCACTCCGACCGACACCGCCCACGGAGTCGATGTCGGCTTTCGAAACTGTGCCAAGACTAGCAGCATGATGATCCAGCCAATCGGTACCCCAAACGTCGCCGCATTCCCATACCATTGTGCATTGATCGTCAATAAACTGGCGATCACCACACCGCCAACCATCCACCACCACTTCATCAACATCACCTCCTCTTTATTATCCCAAAATCAGGAAATGACTCAACGTTTTTTATTCACATTGATGTATGATAACTTATAGTGTATGATATATAGTATAAAGATAAACGAATGAAGGAGGCGAAAAAATGTCTGATGTAAAAGCCTCGTTGGTGACGGAGTTGCGGCGCGGCACGTTGACGATTGCGGTGCTCAGTCAGTTGAAGACACCCCAATACGGCTATTCTCTCGTTCAAGCACTGCTAGATGCCGATATCAACATTGATCAAAGTACGCTTTACCCGCTCTTGCGTCGACTGGAAAAACAAGGACTCGTCACGAGTTCCTGGGACACGACGGAGAGTCGACCTCGCAAGTACTATGTGCTCAGCCCAGACGGAATGGATATTTTGAATGAGTTGTACGTGGAATGGATGAACATGTCGAAAACATTGACCCGTCTAATTGAAGGAGGAAACGATCATGAATCTTCGTGATGTGTATATCGATGAAGTCACCTCTCGAATCCCAGAGTCGATGCGGCAAGACGTCGCACTCGAATTGGAATCGACCATTGATGACATGACTGGAAATGACTCGTCTGAAGCGGCTTTATTTGAAGCATTGCGCCAACTCGGCGACCCTCAAATCCTCGCTGCTCGCTACGCGAACCGACCACTTTATCTCATCGGTCCTGCTCTCTTCACACAGTACGTGAACATCATTAAAATCGTCTTACCGATTGCCGTCACGGTTGTCACCATTCTCTCGATCATCGGTTATTTGACCAATCCCATCGACGACACGTCTTGGAGTCAATTCTTGATTCAAGCATTCCTTCAAACTGGTGCGGCTATCTTCAATGTCGTCGTTCAGACGCTATTCTGGATCACCCTCACGTTCTTCATCATTGAACGTGCTGTACCTGAGGGTGAAGTGCCTTTCTCTAGTTGGAAACCTGAGCAACTCAAGAAGGTAAAACCACGTTCGACCTCGATTTATTTTGGTTCGATTTTGTTTGACTTTATCGCCACCGTTCTGATGGTCGTATTGTATGTCAACGCCGAGCAGTTGATTCGTGTTGTCACAGATAGTGAATCCTATCCGCTACTCAATGCGTCGGTCTTGGATCAATTCTTCCCGTTTGTCATCGCCCTGGCCGCCTTTGGGATCGCCATCGCCATTTACAAATGGATGGTTCGACATTGGACAAAGCCGCTCGCCTTATGGAACGCGCTCTTCAATATCGTATGGATTGTCGTCACAGCGCTCATTATGCTGCAACCCGATCTAATTTCGACCGAAGCGCTCCCGTTGATTGCTGAGCAAATCAACGCCGACCTTGAAACAATCAGTCGTTGGGGCGTCTGGAGTGTCTTACTCACCATCATCATCGTGTGTATTCTCGATTTAGCAGAAGGTTTGATCAAAGCGTTTCGACGTTGACCTCACATTCAAACGTTTCATTTCCAAGGAAAGTGGAATAGCGGAGAAGAGAACGGATTTTGAATGGGGAGGCATTTGATGGGTATTCCAACAATCAAGCTATATGACGGTTATGAGATTCCGGCCATCGGACTCGGGACGGTTTATTTGAAAGGTGAAGCAGGGGTCGACGCCATCACATGCGCCATCCGGAACGGATATCGACTCATCGATTCGGCGATTCGCTACGATAATGAAGGCACGGTTGGTGAAGCGGTTCGCCAATCCGGCATCCCGCGTGAACAACTTTTCTTAACATCGAAACTGCGCGCGCAATATTATGACTACGATCAGGCGCTCGAGATGATTCGAGAGTCCCTATATCGAGCGAACCTCGACTATTGGGATTTGTTCCTCTTGCATTGGCCAAACCCGAAACAAGACAAGTACGTCGAGGCATGGCGTGCCTTGATTCAAGCGAAGAAAAACGGATGGATCCGCTCTATTGGGGTATCGAACTTCATGCCGGAGCACCTAGACCGCTTGATTGAAGAAACGGGAGAAACACCGGTCATTAACCAAATCGAGTTACACCCGTACTTCTCGCAAGTCGAACAGCGGCAAGCTGATAAAGAACGCGGCATCATCACAGAAGCGTGGAGCCCACTCAGTCGCGCCCGCACGGTCATCCATGACGAGAAGATCACCGAGCTCGCCAAACAAAAAGGAAAGAGCGTGTCTCAAGTCATCTTGCGTTGGCACGTGCAGCTTGGTGTCATTCCGCTCGCCCGCTCGTCTAGCGAGTTGCACCAAAAAGAGAATCTCGACGTCTTCAACTTCGAATTGACCGAGGAAGAGATAGAGACGCTCAATGCGTTGACGAAACCGGATGGTCGCATCGATGACCAAGACCCGCGAGAATACGAAGAGTACTAAAAAAGATTGAGCCTAGATGGCTCAATCTTTTTTGTTTAAAACGCCGGAATGGCCGTTTCATCATAGTTCTCTTGCAAGAACGCACGGACTTCGTCACTTGTGAGCGCTTCGCCGAGTTTTTGGATCGCTTCGTCATCCTTGTTGTCTTCACGTGCGACAAGCGTGATGGCGAAATCATTCTCGACGCCTTCTGTTAAGAGTGCGTCACTCTTCGGTGTCAAACCGAGCGGTGCAGCGTAAGCCGGTGTCATCAAGACCGCATCGACATCATCGTACGCGCGCGCGAGCATCAATAAGTCGACTTCTTCAAATTTGAAGTTTTTCGGGTTCGATGTGATATCGGCCTGTGTATAGTACGTGCCTTCTTTCTCTCCGAGCTCGATCACATCATGTTGTGCGAGCAGGGAGAGCGAACGGTCGATGTTCGATACGTCGTTGGCGATGGCGATTGTCGCGCCTTCCGGAATGTCTTCCATCTTGTCATAGTTTTTTGCGTATACACCATAGTTTGCGAAATAAATCGGTTCGATTGGAACGAGATTCGCATCGTTGCTGCGGTTGAACTCTTCCATGTACGGAACGTGTTGGAAGAAGTTCGCATCAACTTCTTTTGCAGCAAGTGCCGAGTTCGGCTGGACGTTGTCTCCGAGGACGACGATTTCGAGTTCGATGTTCTCTTCTGCGAGCTGTTCTTTCGCAATTTCAAGCATATCTGTCATAGGTGGGATGAGTGACGCGACTTTCAATGTCTGTGATTCGTTCGCTTGTTCCGTTTGTGTTTCTGTATCGTTCCCACATGCTGCGAGGACGAGTGTGAGTGAGGCAAGAAGAGCCATCAATTTTTTCATATTCATTTCCTACTTTCTATTTAGCGTTTGTCGATGATGCGTGCCACGGTCGTGCCCGTGAATTGAATCAACTGTACGAAGACGAGCATGATGAGAATCATATAGAGCATGAGTTCTGTCTGAAATTGTTGATATCCATAACGGATGGCAAAGTCACCGATGCCACCACCCCCGACGACTCCCATAATCGTCGAGTATGAGATAAAACTGATGATGGATGTAGTCAATCCGAGGACAAGACCGGACCGGGCTTCCACATATAGAAATTTAAAGATGATATCTTTAACCGTTGCGCCCATCGAGAGTGCCGCTTCGATGACCCCGCGTGGGACATCAATCAACGACTGTTCGACGAGGCGCGCATAATGTGCAATGGCAATGATGGAGAGCGGCACTGTCGCTGCTGCTGTTCCGATGGCCGTCCCGATAATAAGCCGTGTAAATGGAATCAAAAACACGACGAGTAACAAGAACGGGAAAGACCGGACGATGTTAACGACCAGATTGAGGACGGAGAAGACGATTTGATTCTCTAACAATTGTCCTTTACGCGAAAGGTAAAGCCACGTGCCTAATGGCAATCCGACTAGAATAGCGGCGAGAATCGATACCCCGACCATAATGAACGTCTCGGCAATGGACTGCCAAATCTCTGATTGATAGCGGACCAAGATTTCAGACATTCGCTTCACCTTCCTCTCGCAACTGTTCGACGAACCAACTTGGATTCTGATCGATGGCGACCACCCCTGTCGGCCCCCTCTCAATCGTCTCATGAACGGATCCGTCTGCCATGACGGTGACGCGATGACAGATTTGACGGATGACATCCATCTCATGCGTGACGAGAACGACGGTGACACCGAGTTGTTCATTGACCGACTCGAGGACACGCAGCACTTCTGCCGTCGTATTCGGGTCGAGAGAAGAGGTCGGTTCATCGCAGAGGAGTACGCTCGGTTCGCTCGCGAGTGCCCTTGCGATCGCGACACGTTGCTTCTGTCCCCCACTCAACTGGGAAGGATATTTATCGCGATACGCTTCGAGTCCAACGAACCGGAGACATTCCATCACGCGTGTCTCCCATGATGATTTCGGCCGTTTGGCAAGCTTCAGTGAATCGAGGACGTTATCAAAGACGTTCTTATTCGCAACAAGATTAAATTGTTGAAAAATCATACCGATTCGATGTCGCTTCTTGCGTAGTTCCCGGTTAGAGAGTTCGGTCAACTGGTCGCCATCGACCGTGACGCTCCCAGCATCCGGTTTCTCCAACAAATTCATCAATCGAAGAAGCGTCGACTTCCCGGCACCGCTCGCGCCGATGATGCCGTAAATCTCCCCTTTTCGAATATGAAGCGATACATCGCGGACGGCCATCTCTTGTCCATAACGCTTATGGACGGACGACAATGTGATCATGGCGGACATCCTTTCTACATCTCGTGAGTGAGTCAACCGTTTATCATTTTATCGAAGTAAAGAGTCGATGTCAGTTCATGTGCTCACATGAAAAGAACCCCCCTGCGGTTCAGAGTGGATGTCTTTTGAAATGTTCAGCAATGTGTCGTTTCATGGCGTCTCGATTTTCGGCGAAGATGCGATGGCGATGACCGTTCCCACCAGACGGATGTGGAAATCCACTCACTACGCGATCTTGATCCAAGAGCCCTCGCTCAACCAATAACTCCACGGCTCGCCTCACGTTCACACCCATCGGTAAGATGAGCGCATCTTGAAGATGGGCCATCTCTTCTGCAAAGACTCCTTCTACGTATGGTCGAAACAGCTCCGTTCGAATCATATCCGGGCTCGATCCGTTATAGTTCTTGCCTTTATAGAAAACAGGATAAGGAAGAACCGCTGTATTTTGAACGAGATGGTTCGCTGATCCAAACAAATCGAGGGAGGATTCGATCCCTAGATGATGATGTAACTCCAAATCGTCCAGCATCGTCACTAAGTTCTTTCGAATCGGACCGGAAAAACTGCCACGCTGTTTGACGGCTCGAAGCGCCTCTTCGTCTGTCACATCCTTCATGTCACGAATCGCCTCAAACGACTGACGCATCTGATACAAGCCTGGCGTGATTCCCGCGATGACGACTTTCGCATCCGGATTGATGTATTCGAACGGTGCGTAATAGATCTCAAGTTGTTTCTTTTCATCACGGTCTAACAAAAAGTCTTCATTTTTCAACGTCTCTTCTTCTAAATTTGATAGCTGCAAAATCTTTGATTTATATGCGTGAAATAACGCTGTTCGTGTCATATAAATAACACTCCTTTCGTCTACTTTCTCTATCTCTATTCCCCTAAATCTTTGTGTGAGAAAAGTTCATCTTTCAGACAAATGCTATTCAAAAATAAAACACTTTTATTCCGTTCTTTCCATTATAAACAGGCGAAGCGCTCGTCGATGTCGAGTATTGTGGCGTGTGTCACACAGACCTTCACGTCGCCGCGGGTGACTTCGGTGATGTCCAAGGACGTGTGCTCGGTCATGAAGGGATTGGGATCATATCTCAAATCGCAGACGATGTTACGAGTTTGAAAGTTGGAGATCGCGTCAGTATCGCTATGGTCATCGACTTCAAAAATAAACACTGCTAATCAAAACGGGGCCATGTGCCCCGTTTTGTTCTAGATTGACGTTGACGGGGTATAGTTGCTTTTGTATAGTTAGGAACGTCTAAAAGCCGGAAATGAAAGAGGAGTGACTTGATTTGACTCCATCAACGTCAACCCGTCTACTTGATTTGTTGTCAGAGCGCAATGATCAAGTTCGACGTATGAGTGAACAATCTTGGAATGAACAAAGTGATATCCAACTCTCGAACTCGGAATGGTATATTCTCGCGACACTTTA
The DNA here is from genome assembly GCF_018617145.1 of Exiguobacterium sp. s75. Classification (GTDB taxonomy): domain Bacteria; phylum Bacillota; class Bacilli; order Exiguobacteriales; family Exiguobacteriaceae; genus Exiguobacterium; species Exiguobacterium profundum. Next base: position 78,608 of record NZ_JACSJQ010000002.1, on the reverse strand, counting down.
TCAGTCGAAAAGAACGATTGCCGAGGTTACGCGCAGTGTCCATATTTCTCGACAAGCGATTCATAAACTGATCAAGAACCTCGAAAGTAAAGCGCTCGTTCTCGTGACAGACCATCCACAAAATCGAAAAGACAAATGTATCGAGTTGACCTCGCTCGGTCACACTTGTTATGAGCAAAACGAGACGCTCAAAGCACAACTTGAGCAACGGATCCAAGAAAGCATCGGCCAAGAGGCGTTTGAACAACTGAAAACCATTCTACGCTTGGATTGGAAACTATGACCGTGTCAGCTTGATGGTGACACGGTTTTTCATATGCATACATGACCCAAAACGTCAACCGAGTTGACATTTCATCTTCTGAATGACTATGCTTATAGGTAAGGAAGAGGTGATCGACTTGTTTAAAACTGGAGACTTAATCATCTACTCGACCCATGGCGTATGTCGCATCGACGACATTTCGGACAAAACGGTCGCAGGAGAGACGAAATCGTACTATACGCTTCACCCCATCAACAACTCACAAAAGTTGCAAATCAGCATTCCTGTCGATAATGACAACGTGATGATGTTGACGTTACTGGAAGCAGACGAGGCATCAGAGATTTTAGAGTCGTTCCGCTCGCCTGGCGTGGAATGGAATCCGCATTCCAACAACCGCAATCGTGAATTTTTGAATGTCGTGCATTCAGGAAACCGTCACGAGATTGCCCAAGTGGTCAATACATTGAGCCGTCGACAAATCGAGGCGCTTCAAGCGAACAAAAAGCTATACGAACAAGATCGTAAAATTTTAGAGAATGCCAAAACGATTTTGGTGAAAGAGCTCTCCCTTGCCCTCGAGCGTTCAGAGAGCGACATCGAGCGCACGATTGGCGAGTACTTACATGAAAGCATGGCGACACTCACACCTTGACCCTTCCATTTGGAAGTGGTCTTTTTATTTTGCTACAATCATATACTTATTTTGACAGTTATCGGGTATCCTAATACAAACAAATCAACTGATATAGGGAGGATGTTAGGATGCAACTGCACTCTAGTACGACCCATGTCACCGACTCGCACGTTGTTCGGGCAATCGAAAACAATCTGGCTATCATTCGCTTTGATGAACATCGTCGCGTCGCCTACGTCAACGAGATTTTTGCCAAAACGATGGGCTACGAAGTCAAGGAACTGATGGGACGCCCCCATCGTGATCTTTGCTTGCCCGAGTTTGCGAACAGTCCCCAATACGACCTGTTTTGGCGTAAACTCATGCAAGGGTTGAGTTATCACGACAAGATTGAACGACGTGCCGCTGATGGTCATAGTGTCTGGCTAGAGGCGACCTACATGCCGATCTTCGATGATGCCCACCAGAACGTCATCGGCGTTTCAAAGATTGCAGCCGATATCACGTCACGGCAACAAGACGTACTCCACATGGCGAATAATCTTCAAGAGACGTCTGAATACTTATCTGCCCAGTCCCAAATCGGGAAACAAGACGGAGAACACGTACTCGAAAACGTCAAACTGATTGAACAAGAGTCGACTCAAAACCTAGAGCATTTACATGCTCTCCAACAAGAGGCGAAAACGATCACGGATATTGTCCGAACGATTCGCGAAATCGCTGCGCAAACCAACCTTCTCGCACTCAATGCCGCAATCGAGGTGGCACGCGCAGGTGAACATGGACGCGGCTTCAATGTCGTCGCGACAGAGGTGCGCAATCTTTCAAACAAAGTCTCGCTCTCTATCACCGAAGTAAATAACAACATCGAGGGCATCGTCAAACGCATCGATGACGTGTCGACAAGCATCGGACGCATCTCCCATAAAGTCAAAGATAGCTCCGGACAACTCGAACAGACGGTCCGTGAGTTTGAAAAACTGGCGGATTCGGCCGCCACACTCGAACAGCAGGCCAAGACCTTCTTACGGATGGTCTAAATGTGCTAAAACCGTTCAGTACAAGCAAAGACGATGTGTCTTGCTTCGGGTGAACGGTTTTTGTCATCTCTCGTTAAATTGGGTTAATACATCCTCTCTTAACTGTTGAAACGCATTTCCCTTCCATCCATAGTACTTCAAGTGCTTCGTGCAAAACACGACGCCTGTCGCACCACTAGGATAGTTGAGTGGAATAGGACCCAAGTCAATCCAGTCTCTGAGCCGATAAGACCGATTGTAAACCGATGATTGTATCATCTCGTTGGCGATTAACCATTTCATCAAATCACGTGTCGCATCCAGACTATGCACGATGACGACAGCTGGAGTATGTTCACGCATTAATTTGTGAAACCATTCTTGACCGCTTTGTTTAATAGAAGGATGAATTGCTTTTAGTTTTTTTGCTGTTGGCGTCGCATACGCATTGATATTCGTCTCTAACACTTCAATCGCTTCATTCGACTGCGTTTCTAACTGATTAACCAGTTGATTCAATCCAATCCTTGTCTTTGAAAAAGGTCGCTTCCCCTTTTCTATGTTCTTCTGCTGAATGAATGTTAGAAACGATTCCCGGTCCATTATTAAATCAATGTATCGATCGACATCATGATCCACATCTGTTTTCAAAATCGAAGAGGCCGGATTAATGCCTACAATGAAAACATTGGGGTTCGACGTTTTGCATTTACTGACAAACGGTCGTAAGTATTCATTCGTAGTGCCCCTCTCAACAAACTCTTTCAATCCGATTCGATTCATGAGACACCGCTCCCTATTCATCTTCAATTTGGAGTGACTCTGCCGACGCCGTATTCGTAATTTTGTGATAGTGCTCAAATTCGTCTGTCACTTCCTCTAGATATTCAGGACCGACGAATAACACGTTTGTTCCCTTCTCGACTAGTACGAGAGGGTATCCTTGAAATGTGACCGCATCAATCACATCCTGTACGTTCGACAGAATCAATGTGTCCTGTGTAGGATGAAACAATCTCACTTCGTGGAGGTCGAGCCATTGCAACACACGTTTGAGTTCCCATTCTCCATCTAACGCTATGGAGACGAGGATATAGTGATCGTTCTGACGCATCAGCACAGCAAAACAATCAGCGAGTTGAATCGACTCTGTCTTCAATTCCATGGCATACTCCTCATAGTTCGGAATGACACAATACTCAAAGTGATCATCGTATGTTCGCAGATGACGTAAATAACGCGCATATTTTTTCTGCTCCCAGTGACTCAATTTAATCGGCTTGATGAGCCATCACCTCTTTTCCATATTCCTATTTCTGTAAATACCCACTTTTTTGGTTCCCTCCCACAGAATTCAAAGAAAAGACGAGCATACGATTGTATACTCGTCTTGAATCTATTAATTGTGAACCATGTCCTTTTCCTCTAAACCGAGCGTGACCGCCGTCGATTCGTGAATCGTCTTGAATAAATCCGGATGTTCCGACAGCTTCAAGCCATACGACGGGACCATCTCTTTGATTTTCGGTTCCCACTCCGGTAAGTATTGCGGGAAGCACTGCTCGAGCACTTTCAACATGACGTGCACGGCCGTCGATGCGCCTGGAGAAGCACCGAGAAGTGCCGCGACCGACCCATCTTCGGCACTGACGACTTCCGTTCCGAATTGAAGTGTTCCTTTTCCTTGCGGTGTATCTTTGATGACCTGCACACGTTGCCCCGCCACGACGATTTCCCAATCTTCATTCTTGGCATTCGGGATGAATTCACGGAGTTCATCCATCCGTTTGTCGTGAGACAAGAGTACCTGCTCGATCAAGTATTTCGTAAGTGGCATCTCTTTCGCCCCTGCGGCAAGCATCGTGATGACGTTGTTCGGCTTGACCGAACGAATCAAATCCAAGTTCGATCCTGTTTTTAAGAATTTCGGTGTGAAGCCGGCGAACGGTCCAAACAGCAACTCTTTGCGTCCATCGATAAAACGAGTGTCGAGATGCGGGACCGACATCGGTGGTGCCCCGACCTTCGCTTTACCATACACTTTGGCGTGATGTTGCTCGATGACCTCGCGATTTTTACAAACGAGGAAGAGACCGCTGACTGGGAATCCTCCGATTTGTTTCGATTCCGGAATCCCTGTCTTTTGTAAGAGCGGCAAACTGCCACCACCGCCTCCGATAAAGAGAAACGGTGCCGTATGCGTCTCAATCGTGTTCTGAGACATGTCTTTTATTTTCACTTCCCAATGACCGTTCTCGAGGCGCTTCACGTCCTCGACGCTATGGCCATAGTTGACTTCGACCCCGTTCGATGTGAGATGGTCAAACAACATACGTGTCAATGCGCCAAAGTTCACGTCTGTCCCTGAGTCGATTTTCGTCGCAGCAATCGGTTCATCCGGTGTCCGTCCGTCCATGATGAGCGGGATCCATTCCTGTAATTGACTCGGATCGTCCGATAAGACCATCCCTTCAAACAACGGATTCGTTGTGAGCGCTTCCAAACGGCGTTTCAAGAAATCGACGTTCTTCTCCCCTTGGACCATGCTCATATGTGGGATTGAACGAATAAAGGCTCCTGGATTCTCAATCAGTCCTTGCTTGACGAGGTGCGCCCAAAACTGGCGCGAGATTTGGAACTGCTCGTTGACGTTGACCGCTTTGGAGATGTCAATCGTCCCGTCTGCGTTCTCTGTTGTATAGTTTAATTCGCAAAGTGCGGCATGTCCCGTACCTGCGTTATTCCATTCGTTTGAACTTTCTTCCCCTGCTGCATCGAGCTTTTCGAACACTTTGATGTTCCACTCCGGTACGAGCTCTTTAAAGAGTGAACCGAGCGTTGCGCTCATAATCCCTGCCCCAATCAAAATGACGTCTGTTCTCGTTTGCGTACTGCTCATGAAAACCCCATCCTTATCCCCTGAATTTTTTGTCATACGATTGAAGAATCCCCATTCCTCAATCGTATATTTTATAATCGTTATACCGATTATAACTCTTTTGTGATGAATGATAAGGGGTTTAGTGCGAAAAAATTCTTTAAGTGAAGTTTGAATTTATAATGAAAAGACGAATGTTATGATGGATGTAATCAAATCTCAAAAATGAGGGAGTATCAATGAAAAAAACAGTAAAAGTGGTAGCAGCAGTTATTGAAAATGAAAAAAAGGAAATTCTTTGTGCACTTCGTTCAACAACAATGCTAATTCCAAATATGTGGGAATTTCCCGGAGGAAAAGTCGAGGATGGTGAGAATCTACAAGAAGCACTCGAGCGTGAAATATACGAAGAACTACAATGCGAAATTACTGCGCATGAAATCATTAACGAACACGTTCATGAATATGAGTCTTTTATTATTCAATTGATTTCACTACGTGCTGAATTAAAATCAGGAAATCCCGTAGCAACAGAACATGATGCATTAATCTGGCTAAAGCGTGAAAATTTACATTCTCTTGTATGGGCACCAGCCGACATACCTGCAGTAAATGATGTGATTAATCAAATAACTAAAGCCGAGAACGTATAAGGTACGCCTCGGCTTTTTTTAATGTGTTTTCTCATGCAAGTAATCATATATCTGTTGATCGACACTCTCTTTTAGCATTAAATTCATCGTGACTACAGGAAGTTCTTGACCATTTTTATTTAGCATTGTTGTGTTTTGTATAGATTGTTGATCGGGTTTCACTTCACCTAAATAATAAAAATCTCCGCCTTCATCGTCATCTTTTTTCACAAATAGATGGATATCAATGTTTTCTTTCTCTGAATCAATAATTTTACGTACTTCTTCAGATTTTGTGGTTCTTCGACTTCGAGTATACCAATGAAATACCTCTGGACTAATAAAGGAATCACCATAATTAACACTAGCTTCAACGTCTTCACTTTTATGATACGTTACAAATATAGGACATGTATGATGCTTAACTTTATAACCATACATTGTAGATTGCTCTTCTTTTTCCCAATTTAATAATCGACATACATCTTTTCTCGTATACTTTTCCAATCTCGTTAACGGTTTTGTTTGATTATATCGTTTACTTCTTAGGATTGATGCTTCTAGTAAGTCGTTTAATAACTTAGCAAACCACTCATTTTGTAACATAGTTTGTATATGTGAAGATAATCGATACGTGTCACGATCAAATTCAATATACGGCTTATTACTATATTTCTTTCGGTCTGCATCGTTAAAGAAATTTAAAGATAATACATTCTCTACTGATTTGAGCGTTGCATCATCTACTCGAACATGATGATCATGTAAGTAGTTAATAAAATTGAATTTACTTATAGAGAGATCAGATACCAAAAGTTTTAACAAATAAATCTCATGTATTCTTTTACCTGATAAAAGTTCTTGGGTTGCCATAAGTAAAATTTGCTCTTCTTCTTTCGAAAGAGGGGGCACTTCACTTTCAACAACTCTTAAAAAAGCACCATAATGTCCATTTTTAGTTGCTATAACAACCGGATCCATTGAGTGATTATCTATAAAGTCAGTCAACATAGGTTGTCTACCTAATCGATTTTTCAAGTTCTGATATGCTTCTTTTAAAGTTTTTAAATCGGTTAATCTTGCTTGGTTGATTGATTCATAAATTCGTTCTTTAGCAACCGCTTCAAAATTAATAGTTGATGTACCAGAGATATAGCTCCGATCGATTACTTTACGACGAATAGAATCTTTATTTTGAGAACGATCACCTGAGAGAGCAATTGGAATTAAATAATTATTTTTATAGTTTGCTATAAAATCAATAACGGTTACATATCGTTTAGATTTATGCTTTCGTAAGCCCCTTCCTAATTGTTGAATAAAGATAATACTCGATTCAGTTTGTCGAAGCATTACAACTTGATTAATGCTTGGTATATCGATCCCTTCGTTAAATATGTCCACAGTGAGAATATAGTCGAGTAATCCCTGTTCTAGATTATTTACCTCTTGCTTTCGTTTTGCTTGAGCATCATTCCCGGTTAAAGCACATGTTTTAAAGCCTCGAGCATTTAATTGCTCAGACAAATATATTGCTTCTTTTTTAGAACTGCAGAACATTAGTCCTCGCAACTTTTCACCTGAATAGCCGTAGTATTTAATCTTTTCAATAATCCGCTCAACTCTTTCAGTTGATACAAGTTTTTGGAACACTTCAATTTCTTTTTGCTCCCCATCAATTTCAAGATCAGTTACCCCGAAATAATGGAATGGACATAGCATATTTTCTTCAAGTGCTTCTTGTAAACGAATTTCATATGCAATGTTGTAATCGAATAGTCTGAACAAATCATATCCATCTGATCGTTCAGGAGTAGCGGTCATTCCAAGTAAGAACTTCGGAGTGAAATATTCTAACAGTTTTTGATATGTATTGGCTCCGGCCCGATGACTTTCATCAATCAACATGTAATCAAAAGTTTCTTGTGCAAATTGATATAAAGTTTCATCCTTTGAGATGGTTTGAATCGTTGCAAACACATATTTAGAGTCAATTACTCGACTTGTTCCTGACAATATACCGTAATCTTCAATGTTCCCACCAATCACTTTATGAAAATCATTTATGGCTTTTTTCAAAATTTGTTCACGATGGACTACAAATAACATTCGCTTCGGTTCATATCGACGAACATCAAATGCAGCTAAGTATGTTTTCCCAGTCCCCGTAGCTGATACAACAAGTGCGCGTTGATGACCTTGCTGTCGGACTGCGTCAATACCGTCTAAAGCAGAACGCTGCATGTCATTCGGCTTAATTTCAAGCTCCCGCTTGACTTGATTAAAATCGTGCATACTTGGAAACTCAGCAACTCGATCTCTAACCATTGGACGATATACATTTTCATAGGCTTTAATCCATTCTAAGGTTAGAGGAATCGATTCATTCCACATTGTTTCGAATCGATTGAAAAAGTGTTGAACAATTTCACCGTTTTCATGAGATGTTAGTTTAATATTCCATTCGTAGTTTGTTTTTAATGCTCCTGCAGTTAAGTTTGAACTACCAACAATTAATGAAAAGTAGCCTTCATGTTGAAAAATATATCCTTTTGAATGAAATGCATTCACATCTGCAATTTTTACGTCAACATTCGAAATTTTCAAAAGTTCTTTGAACATTTTTGGCTGATTAAACAGTTGATATGTAGAAGTGATAATCTCGCCTCGAATACCTTTTTGATTTAAGTCATATAATGTTGATTTAAGTGTTGCCAGTCCTGATTCTGTAATGAACGCAACAGCAAATCGAAACTTCTTACAAATTTTCAATTCATCGAGTAACGCGGTCAATACATCCTGTCTTTTAACTCGTTCGTTTACTAAAAGTTCTGGTTTAAACGGACTAGAATGATAATGATCTTTATCTATAAACCCAGTATAAAGAGAGTTTTCTAATTGTCTTTTCAAATGATCCATTTGTTCCTCCTACTTATCATTAAGTAAATTGAAATATATTCTATGATATGAAATAGTTTTACATATATTTCATTATTGGCTTTTCACTAAAAATGATCAAGGAGAATCCATATGCCCACACTCTATTTGGTTCGCCACTGCTCAGCCGCGGGCCAAGAACCTGACTCACCGCTCACAGAAGACGGTCACGCCCAGTCTTTATGGCTTCGCGATTTCTTTTCTGAACTCACAATCGACCGGATCATCTCAAGCGATTATACCCGTGCAGTCGCTTCGGTCACGCCACTCGCCGATGCTCATCACCTCTCGATTGAACGTGAACCGTTACTGAGAGAACGCATCCTATCTCACGAACCGCTCGAAGACTGGCTGACCCCATTACGTCAGTCGTTCAGCGACCCGACGTTCAAGTTGCCTGGTGCCGAATCGGCTGAGGAGGCGACGCAGCGCATCCTACAAGTCGTCGAGCACGCCAAAGCTCCGTATGCTTCAACCCTATTAGTGACACACGGCAATCTGCTCGCACTCTTATTGCAACATCTCGACCCGCAATATGACTTTGAGACATGGCGTAAGATGCGTAACCCAGATGTCTATCGTCTCGATTATCACGACAGCACACCGGTCATCGGGCATATTTGGCCAAACAAATAAGCCGTCTCGCGATGAGACGGCTTTTGTCACTTCTCTACGAAAAACATCGAGATGGCACCAAGCCCGACATGTGTCCCGACCGAGACCCCCATCTGCATGAGGTAAATCTCGCCGGCAAAATCGGTTTCGGTTTCGAGCTTCGCTTTTAAGTTCTCCGCAATCCGTTGGTCCGATGTGTACCCGATGATCACGAAATTCGTGATGTCCGGGTTGACGCGTTTCACGAACTCGTCCGTATAATGCTTCAGCACTTTACGGGTGCCTCGTTCCTTGGCAACAATGGCACCTTTCCCGTTCTTCATACTCATGATGGGTTTTACCATGAGTAGTTTTCCGATAATGGCACTCGCGTTTGAGAGCCGTCCGCTCTTGATCAAATGGTCGAGGTCATCTACGGATAAGAAGTGTTTTACTTTTGTCTTGTACGTCTCATTGAAATCAACGAGCTCTTCGAACGTCGAACCGGCTTCACGCATCTGTGCGCTCTTCAGCAACAGCCAGCCGCTACCGTGACTCATCGAACGAGAGTCGACGACATAGATTTTGACAGGTGAGTCAGGATGCGCTTCTTCAAAGTACTCTTTTCCGATGACCGCCGATTGATACGAGCCGCTCGTGCCGCTCGACATACAGATACATAAAATCTCCTCATGGCCGGCAGCAACCGCATCTTCCATCAATTTCAAGAACGTCGCCGGGCTCGGCATCGCCGTCGTCGGGAATTCCGGGAGCGCTTCCAACATTCCGTAAAAATCATCCGGCTGGATATCCACCCGGTCCTGGTAAGACATATTGTTCATGGTGATGATCAACGGCGCGACCCCGATGTTGTACCGTTCAAGCACTTCATCCGATAAGTCACACGTTGAATCTGCTAATAATTTAATCATGCATTCCTCCAAAACTTTCTCCATAAGTGACGGGAATCATCCTATAACTTCGTCGATTCCGACGTCACGATAGGACCTCTTCTAGTGTAGCAGATTTGGAGGGGGAAATGTTTTTTACTGGGGGTGATGTGCGACTTGTTTTTCATGTTGCAGGAGCCATTCTTTTCGCCAAAGTCCACCGGCATAGCCCGTCAATTTCCCAGTCGATCCGATGACGCGATGACAAGGCACGACGATGCTCAGTTTGTTGCGTCCGTTCGTTGCTCCGACTGCGCGAACAGCCGTAGGTCGCTTCACGCGTTCGGCAAGTTCGCGGTAAGAAGCCGTCTCCGCATACGGGATGGTTTGTAACGCATCCCACACGTCATGCTGAAACGTTGTCCCGATTTGCTCAGTCGGGAACGTGAACGTCATACGCTCGCCACGAAAGTAGGCGTTTAGTTCATCCCGGCACTGTCGCAATACATTTGGTACATCTTGCTCCATACTTCGTTTGCTTTCCCGTTCGACGAATAAAATCGATTGAACGACCTGCTCCGCCCCGATGATTTCTAGGACGCCAATCGGTGTCTCCACGTCTAATTTATACGTTCCCATATAATGACCTCCACAGATAGAATGTCGCGTATCCTTCCCAACCTTGCCACGATTCACCGTAACGCTTCACTTCTTCAATCGTTGGTTTCTTCGCTGTCCCTAACTGATGCTGAATCGCTTGATGCAATCCGACATCCGCAATCGGAAAGGCTGATGCGTCCTGAAAACACTTCATCAACACATAGTCTGCCGTCCATGCTCCGACACCTCTTATCGCGAGTAACCGTTGACGGATATCAGCTGAAGAGTGTGATTGTAAAGCCGTTTTTGACAGGTCTCCATTCGTTATTTCCCGTGCAATATCAATGACATACTCTGCTTTCCTGCGACTGAATTGAAGCTCACGTAATCCTTCCGGTTCGAGCAAGGCGATTCGTTCCGCCCACGGGAACGTCCAGTACGCTCTTCCTTCGACGACTCGATGGTCTCCATATCGTTCAACAAAGCGTCGTTTGATCGTATACGCAAACGACAAGGTGATCTGTTGCCCGATGATGGCCCAAACGAGTGCTTCGAACAAATCTGGAAAGCCAATCATCCGTAATCCGCGATGTGCTTCAATCAAAGGAGCCAGCAATTCATCCTCTTCACCCATCGCTTCAAACGGCGCTAAATCACGATCAAGGTCTAACCAGTCTCGTACCTCACGTGCGACACGTTCTTTTTCTGTCTCTGATACTTCATCGAAAGGGAACCGTACATGAATGTGATTCCCCTCTTCTCGAAGCTCGATCAGGATGAGCCGTTCCCCGATTCGCATCAACTTTCGAACCGTGTCAGGTGTGGTCACATGGAGCACTTCTTGTTCTGACCGACTTAAAAAGACGAGACACTCTTGAAAATCAAACGGCTGCTGAACAGCAAGTAGCATCTCTGTCATAGGTCCTCTCCTTTTCGATACATGTTCGGTGTACAGCCTTTTACTTGTCGGAACACACGGTAAAAGTTCGATGGTGTTTGAAACCCGACCTCATAGCAGACCGTCAGATTACTCATGTCGGTCGTTCGCAATAAATAAGCCGCCTTGTCGATTCGAATCCGTTCAAGTAGTTGCCTCGGAGTCTCTCCTGTCGCCTGGGTGAATGTCCGCTCCAAATGAAAGGGACTCAGTTGGGCGTGTTCGGCAATCTGTTCAAGGCGAATGGGTTGTTTATAATGGTTCACGAGATACGCCGTCACTTGTTGAACGAGCGCACGGTGTGGGGCGTGTTCGACTTCTGGCTGACATCGCTTGCACGGTCGAAATCCATTTGTCTCCGCTTCTTCTCTCGTTACGTAAAAATCAACGTTCTCTTTCTTCGGTTTGCGGGATCGGCACGATGGTCGACAATAGATCCCTGTCGTTTTTACGGCTGTATAGAACAATCCGTCATAAGTTGCATCGCAGGCGAGCACTTTCGCCCACTTTTCGTCAAACGTCAACATCTCCACACCCCTTTCTTCTCTCACTGTAGCAAATCTAAAATTAACATTTCGTCCTCTTTCTTGCGCTTACAATCCCCTCTTTTTGAAACGTTTTACAGATTTCAATCGTATCCTATAGTACGATTTAGACAGAAGCTGCTGTCAGTCCTATGGCAGATAAGGAGAAGATCGCAATGCGTACTCGTTTTTCATGGAAACAATTAAAATGGCTCATTCCTATAGCGTTAATCGGCTTGATTTTGATTCAGAGCGGACAAGAGTTGAAAGACCTCTCGCTCGCGACCGCCTTCACGACACTGAAACAACTGACCGGTTGGGAACAGTTCACACTCATCCTACTCGGTGGGATCGCTGTCTTGACGATGACGGGCTATGACTATTTCCTGCTACGCTCTTTACATATCGAGCTACCGAAACGAAAAATCGTTCAAACAGCGTGGATCACGAACTCGATGAACGGGATGCTCGGCTTCGGCGGCGTGATCGGGATCGCGCTTCGTACCTCCCTCTACCGTCCCTATACGGATACGAAACGCCTACTCCGTGCCATCGGCTGGATGACCCCGACACTCATCAGTGGTCTGTCCATTCTTTCCATCGGTGTGCTCCTCGAGATTTTCCCGGCTGGCGGGCTTATCGGTACGAAACCATGGATTTGGCCGGTGCTACTCGCCGTGAGTGCGATGCTCCCATTTTATTTGTTCGTCACATCACGCCGATCAAATGTCGGGTGGTCCACTCTGCTCGGGTACACGATGACCTCGATCGCAGAATGGGTCACCGCAGGATTCGTCGCCATTTATGCCTTGACGTTACTAGACGGGTCGGCCTCGTTCGTGCAACTCTTCGGGGTATTCATCGTCGCGACGGTCGTCGGTGTCGTCTCCCTCGTCCCTGGGGGTGCCGGAACGTTTGACTTACTGTATCTCGTTGGGATGACTCAACTTGGGATTCATCAAGACATCGTTTTGTCTTCACTAATCATCTATCGATTCGTTTATTTTGTCGTTCCCTTTTTAATTGGACTTTTTCTCGCAGCCATCGCATTCGGAGATCAGGTCGTCAAACAAATCGAGTATCGGCCAATCATCGGGTCTTCTTATGAGATTGGGACCGTCGTCTGGCGCGTCGTTTCGCGGACGCTTGCGAAGATTGGACGCTTGACTGGAAGTCTCATCGCACTCATGAGCAGTCTGTTGATTTGGTTCCAGACGCTTCTCCCGAGCGTGACGCCGCTCTATGAAGTGAATCGCTGGTTTGAATGGATTGGGACCCTTTTCTTATTGAGTGCCGGACTTCTCATGTTTTTATCCGTCTATGGCATGTATGTTCGGACAAAACGAACACTCTGGTTACTCAACACTGCCTTCATCTTGGCGACCATCGGAGTCATCGCTCGTGGGTTAAACCTGTTTGAGACCTTCGTCGTCATCGGGTTTGCGATGTTCGTCTGGTTGACACGTAAACGACACGTCCGATACCGTTCGATTTTAACGACAGGACGTCTCATCCGAAGCTTGATTTACGTCCTGCTCTATGTCGGCACCCACGCCCTCTTATTGCAGTCATTCGCAGGTACAGACAACTTATTCTTCACATCGCATCAAGCCGGTTGGTTGACGACGTTCGTCTTATTGTTAACTTCAATCGTAGCAAGTGTACTCCTGCTCTTGTTCGATCGTTGGAAACGTCCGGCGCTTGGAGAGGCCTATGATGAACATCGCATCCGACAGTTCCAAGCAACACAGCCCACATCGAGCAGTTTTGACTTGGCCCATATGGCAGATAAGCGTTTTTACATGAATGAGGCCGGAGATGCGTGTCTGTTGTTTGCGACGTCTCGGAACCATGCCATCGTCCTTGGTGATATCCAAGGCGAGAAGCAGGCTGCGACTTCTCTTTTGACGCGATTCATTGAAGATGCGGATCGAATCGGGTATATTCCTTTATTTTATCAAATTACACCGAATTGGATGCCTCGCCTTCATGATGCCGGATTCACGTTCTTCAAATTAGGGGAAGAGGCGACGATTGACGTCTCGGCCTTCTCCTTATCCGGGAAGAAGCGTGCAAATATGCGCTCTCTCTACAATCAGTTTGAGAAGAAGGGAATCACGTTCGACATCGTCTGTGAACCGAGCCTCTTGCTGTTACAAGAGTTAAAAGACATCTCAGACGAATGGATCGGGAATCGAAATGAGAAAGGCTTCTCTCTCGGATTCTTCAACTATGAAACGTTGACACGTTATCCGATTGCCTTGTTGCGAGATGCGGACGGTGTCGTCGTGGCTTTCATTTCGCTACTCCGGGGAGAAGGGGCCATCTCCATCGATTTGATGCGTTCGAAAAATGATGCGCCGACCGGATCGATTGAAGTGTTAATCCTTCACATCATCGAATGGGCTCGCGCAGAAGGCTATGATCATGTCGGACTCGGCGTGGCACCACTTGCCGCCGTCGGAGAGCAGACGTTCTCCCATTGGCCGGAGCGCGTCGCCGCCGACATTTTTGAAAACATCAGTTACATCTATCCGTTCAGTGGCTTGCGACAGTTCAAACAGAAGTTCAAACCATCTTGGGAAGGACGCTATCTCGCGTTCCGCCAGCGTCGTAAATTGTTGCCATCGATTTTACGAACAGCGCGATTGATTAGTCGGAAACGCTAAAAAACAGGAATTTCTCACGATGAGAAATTCCTTTTTTCAGACTCACGTCGATGCTTCCCGTAGCTCCCAATTCGAAAATGTCACGTCAAAACCTGTCGCATTCACATCCGGGCTACAGGCATATGGACCGATGCGTAATGTCGATACGTCATGGAGATGGGCAATGCGAAGCTGTTCACGCATACCGTCACCATATTCAAAGAAAATCTCCACATCTCCATCTGTATACACGATTTCAAACGTCAACGGATTGCGAACCATGTCATTTGAAAAATCACATGTCGACCAATCCGAATAGCCAAACGAGGTGACGACTGCGCCAAGATGGGACGGTCCGTCCGGAATGTACTCGACAGACGTCTTGATCCAATGGTCATCATTCACATATAAGACGATTCCGGCCTGATCATATGTATGGCTCGGTTCCATTTGGATTGTCGCCCGACATGTAAATCGTTTGGCTTTGACGTCTGTTAGTCGCGCATGCGCCGTCATGCGATTGAATCCGTAATGTGTATTTCGCCAAAAGTCCGTATCTGGCAAAGTGCGGAAAGTGAGCGGTTCAAATCCATTCACGCTTTTTGGTTCATTTATCCACTTGTACGTATGCATGATGATCAATCCCTCCCCATTGTCCTCGCATGGCAAACAGTAACGGTATCATCGGTGTGTGATACGGTATGAATTCATGCTGTTGAATCATCTGCAGAATCGTCGCCTCATCCGCCCACTTCACGGCTTTCACTTCAGATTCTTGAAGTGTCAGCTCGTTCAAATCCACTTCCATTTCGACCAAATAGATATCGTCAAATCCTTCGTCAAAATTGACTGTCAGATGCGGTCGTGTCTGAGATAGATCAAGCTTGAGCCCAATCTCCTCTTCGAGTTCCCGCATCGCGGCTTGCTGGCTTGTATCTCCTACCGTGGCACTTCCACCGACTGTAATATCCCACATGTTTGCCCAACCATCCTTGAACGGTTGGCGCTGTTGAATCAACATCTCGCCCTTCTCGTTAAAGATACATACGTGGATGACAAGATGGTATTCCCCTTTCGGCAATCGACTTCCGCGTTGCCACGTGCGACCGGTCTTTTCTCGGTCGACCGTATAGACGTCCCAAAATTCCATTCGATACTCCCCTTTATGTTGCTGCGCTAGATGCCGCTGCTTGATCTGCTTTCGCGCAATCGATCGCTACGACGATAGAGATGAGCAAATGCTCCATCTCCGGTTCTTCGACACGAATCTCGTAACTATCGCCCCACGAGAACCACTTCTTTTGCACACTTCCAATCGATTGTCCGTTCTTCGTCACATCAAAATCCATGTCCCACCAATCGCCTTGGACATCGATCCCGGCCGCATCGATGGAATATTTCGGTTTGAAAAATGAAAACTCTTTCGAGATGGTCATCATATCTGTGCCGTCCACTTCCACAAAAAATTTCGGCAAAAAACTGAACGTCTTTTTCGTAATCGTTGTGACCGTCTGACCGTTCATGTCTTTAATTTCAAACGACTTCGGAAACTTCATAAAACTACCTTCGATGAAATATTGATCATGTCCGTCCGCATCTTTGATAGTGAAGCGCCCGCGTAGACTGAACACTTTTTGTTTCATGTAGAGCGTGTGCATGATAATCCCTCCGATTTTGTTGTAGTCCTTTACTTACGAGACCAATCTCGAAATCGATTCACTTATAGCGAAACCGTCTCCTTTAGAACGATGTCGAGTACTTCCGATAAATGATTCACGATATAATCCGCTTCTTTCAATTCTGTTTCTTGCGCAAAATCAAAACGACAGCCGATTGAAATGAGTCCGTTCGCTCGTGCAGCCGAGATATCCGATAATCGGTCTCCGACTACGAAGCCGTCCTGAATCTCATACTTCTTCACGATTCCAGCCACTAAATCGGCCTTATCCAACGTGTCGATTTGTTGAATGCTATAAGTTTCTGTGATCCAACGATCCAATTCATAACGCGTGACGATGGCTTGTAAATAGTCCACCAAACCATTACTTGCGACGAAGATGGAATGCCCCATTTGATACAATTGTTCAAACAGTTCGAGTACCCCCGGATATAATGCTCCATTCCCGTTTTCGATGTTTTTGATGAGTCGTGTTAAGAAATAGGCATCGACCTCTTCTCTAGTTTGTTCGTCGTGTCGTGGGAGCAAGGTTTTCCAAACAACGGGCAATGGTACGCCCATGATGTTCCGATATTGACCAATCGGTGTCGGGCCTATCCATTTTTCTTCACTTCGTAAGTAATCGAACGTTTCATCGAGTGCTAACTCTAAAATCAAATCTGTCCGAAACAATGTTCCGTCCATATCAAAAATCACTGCATGTTTCATCCGCTTCCTCCTTTTTAAATTAGAACTTCTTGGATTCTATCTAAAGAGATATCGGAAAGGTTGTACAGTATTTTATAAAAAATAAAAAGCCCGACTCTCTCGTCAGGCCTGTAACGCTGTATGAACAAAAGTATGCAAAGCCTCTTGGCTCGTGATGTGTTCGTTGCACGTCTTACTGTCTACACATACATATGTGCCGATGGCTTTGTAATAGTCCGGATTTTTCGCTTGTTTCGCTTTCGTGATCGTAACGCAGTACGTCACATCCGTGAACTGATTACAAAAGGCACATATATTTTTCTTCGTATTCGTACTCGGTTTACATGCAATGCCAATCAATTGACCTTCGTATTGGCAAATTATCAACTTTTGATTGGAACGTCCATCGTTCCAACCTAGATACGTGAGTCGTCCAAAATCAACATCGGATAACTCCGGTAAACGAAGCTTCTTTTGTTTCGGGAACAAACTCTTCAGTTGCTCGGCAGAAATAACGGGAAATGGTTGAACCCATTCTCGTAATCGTTGCATATATTCGTCGAACGCTTCGTTCGTCTGTAGCGTTGTGAACTGTAACAGCTTTAGTTGTTCAGTCGTTGCCTCAGGGAATGCATACATCACTTTCGATTGTGCCAAGTCGATGACTGCTCGCAAGACAGAAGGCGGCAGGCTTTGCATTCGACTCTCTTTGACGAGCATCACTTGTTCTTTGATGAGATTATATTGTTCGTTTTGAATAAATGGATCTGACATTTTGTCGCCCCCTTCCTTCATTCTCAGTTTACAGGAAACAATGCTTCCTTACTGTGTACACTTTGATTAAGAAATATAGTCGACCTAAAAAGGCACGACTAGCGAACTAGTCGTACCTCCTTCATGTCGACCGGTATACAATCTTTCGAATCGTGTGCGTCGCCAAATGATAGGACATGGCCAGATTTTCGATTCGCTCTCCGTTCCGAAACGCTGCGCGTATGGCTTCGTTTCGTTCCTCAAGTAATTGTTTTCCACCGTTGACCGTCCCCCATTTCCGTTTCGTGTCAGTCGGGGTCGGCACATATAACGTTTCACCTTGTACGTATTGTTGCACCTCTTGCAACAATCGTTCTGGCAGGATATGTTGCGCATTGACGTACTTCATCATACCTCGCTCCTTATTGAATGAATCCAATCCGATAAGGGAGCAAAGCCAAGTGGTTTACGTTAAAATCAAGCGATCAAGGTATTCGTTTCGCCCCATGCAAGTGATCGCCTTTCGTCCAAATGGCTTTGCATGAGTGCGTGAAGACCTAGAAAATCGAAGCCGATTTTCCACGGGTATGCGCCTCCTTTACGATGTGTCGTTCTTTCGATTATACAGTATTCAATGAATCGGCAAAAGGGCGGCTCAGCCGTTCTTCATACTGAATTCATCTGCGAGCTTGAAGGACACGTCCTTCACTTCTAATCCACTTAACGCGAAATAGAGCTGGAGATAATTATGCTGGTTCAAGAAGAAGACCTGCTTCGTCTGCGTCACCCATTCTCCGTCCGTCCCATTAAACGTGAACGTCGCACCCGGGATATTGTTCGCAAATAATGTCACCGGCATCTGTGCCAACTCTCCCGCGTTCGAACGGGCAGTCAACGTGATGTCATACGTCCCCGTTTGGTCGACCGAGATAGCGAAGACGTGTGTGTTTCCAGTCGAGGTATCGATTCCTGACAAATCCACATGTTCCCCGTTTTCGAGATGTTGGTAATCCAACTCAAATGTATCCTGTTGATTCATCTCATCCTCAAAGCCGAGCACCTCGACTGAACCGTCATGAATCCCGAGAAGACGCTCCATCGCCGGTGATTTCAAGATGAACGTACAAATATTGCGCGCGCTCCGCAACAACTCGCCCCGTGTGACAATCCCTTCTTCGAGTGATGCCATCGTGTTATCCTCGAACGAGTTTAGGTCCGGGCGGTCGACGACCATATACAAGTCGTTTTGCGAACGAACCATCGCCGCTGTGTTTTGACGATTGGCCGACTCATCCTCACGGAAGTTCACTTTTGCCCACCAGTCTGTCATGACGATGCCTTCAAAGCCCCACTCATCACGTAAGATACGCGTATTTTGATCGTATAGACCAGCCGTCCAGATCCCGTTGACCGCGCCGTATGTCGTCATGATGGACGATGCGCGTCCTTCTTTCACGGCCATCTCGAACCCTTTCAAATAAATCTCGCGTAACGCCCGCTCCGAGACGACCGAGTCGATATCGTGACGATGCGCTTCTTGGTTATTGGCGCTGAAGTGTTTGAGCGTTCCCGTCACCCCGACACGATGCATGCCGTTCAATTGAGCGACCGCCATCTTCCCAGTCAAATGCGGATCTTCCGAGAAATACTCGAAGTTTCGACCATTCAACGGGTTACGGTGAATGTTCATTCCTGGTCCGAGCAACGTGTCGACGCGGTTTTTTCGCATCTCAAGCCCAGTCATCTCAAACAAGTCTTCGACGAGATCGACGTTGAACGTGGAAGCCAAAAGCGTCCCGTTCGGAAGTGCGAACGCCTTCGTCCCGATATCCATGCGAATGCCTGACGGACCGTCGGCACAACACGCCGCTGGAATCTCAAGCTCGTTCAATCGGTCGGACACACCACCGAACGCCGCTGCCGTCCCCGGCGTGACACGCGGTGAGTTCATCCCTTGTCCGCGAACGATTGTCGCCAAATCCTCATCTGTCAATTGATCTAAGAATGTGTCAAGTGACGCCTTTCCATGATACACATCGCTCAATTTGATACCTTGGTCACCCGTGAACACTCTAGTCTCAGGGCGTTCTTCCAAATAACGTGTCTCGACGTCAACGGCGCGAAGCGGCGTCGACTCGTAGCCCACTTCAAATCCCTGTTCACCTTGAATTGGTTTCATCCGTTCGAACGGGAGGACAGGCGCCATATTTTCGCTTAACGTCTCGAGGACACGTTGCTCCTGCTGCTCGACTTCGAAAGCGAGTGTAGCCGAACGCACATCCGTTCCGGCATATAAGCGATATGTCCCTGTTTCTAGAACGAAGCTCGATTCATGACCCGTCAAGCCAGAGTCGTCGTAGCTCGCAAAGTCAGTCATGTGGACGTTGAACGAAAGCGTTTGTTGTTCACCCGGTTCAAGAAGCAAGGTTTTCTCGAACGCCACCAATGACCGGAGCGGATTCCCAAGCTTCCCTTGCGGTTTCTCGACGTAGAGTTGGACGACTTCTTTCCCGTCACACTCACCCGTGTTCGTCACTTCCACCTCAACCGTTAAAACGCCATCTACCTCTGCCGTACGCTTCACTTCCGTATTGAACGTCGTGTAAGACAGTCCGAATCCGAACGGGTATAAAACGTCATCTTTCGCGAACGTCTCGAAGTAGCGATAACCGACATAGATATCTTCCTGATAAATTCCTTTATCCGCGTGACCGAAGTTCTTCGTCGACGGATAATCCTCGATGGATCGGGCAATCGTATCCGTCAGTTTCCCGGAAGGACTCACGTCTCCGACGAGCACGTCGACGAGTCCTTTTCCACCTTCCATCCCACCTTGCCATGCATAGAGGATGGCACTCGGCTCCTTCGCCCACTTCATGTCGATGATGTTCCCAACGTTCAACACGACGACCGTCTTGTCGAAGCGTTTCGTCACGCGCTCGATCATCGCGTGTTCGATATCCGTCAATAAGTAACTACCCGGATCGGCCGTGTTGTCACGGTCTTCTCCTGCCGTACGTCCAATCATGATGAGGGCGACATCTGATTCTTGTGCCGCCTGTTCGACGAGTTCGTCCGTTACGTCCATCTCTTGTTGCGACCACGGTTCACCGGCCCAACCGACACCTTGGTCGAACGGATTCTCCTTCACCCATTCCTCATACGTCGCATAGAGCGATTCATTGATGTGAATGTCTGGGCGCTCGCGTAGTGCCTCAAGCGGTGTCGTGACGTGCCCGACGTTCACCATCCCACCGGATCCCGTACCGCTCTTATAGTAATGGAACTGGCTACGACCAAATACGGCTAGCTTCGTTCCTGACTGTAATGGGAGGGTCTTCTGTTCGTTTTTGACTAACACGACACCTTCCGCGACCGCTTGACGTGCCAATTCCTCATAACGAGTCCAATCCAATGTATACTGTTTCATTTCGTCAGCTCCTTAAGTCCTTTTGCGATTTCATTCATACAATCGTCTGCCTGTGGATAGTCTCCCAACTTGTCCATGAAGGCATGGTCCATCCCCCGATATGGAATGAGGCGTGTCGGGACGCCCGCTCGTGCCAGTTTCCGCGCATACGCCTCCTCTTCGAGTCGTAAGTAATCGTACTCCGCCGTCACAATCAAAGTCGGTGGTAGGCCTGAGACATCGTCTGCGAATAATGGTGAGACGAGCGGATGCGTGACATCCACCTCCCCTTGAAGATAGAGGTCATTTAAGAGCGAATCCGAGTCGGCGAGGGCGAGCACGACACCTCGAACCAGGTCGTGATGGTGTGAGATATCGTACGCATCGAGCGTCCATTCAAAATCATCTGTCGGAATCGATCCCAGATTGACGACAGGATAGACGAGTGCTTGATAACAAATGCGCCCCTCCCCTCGTTCTTGTTCCATCAGACAGCAAGCCGTCGCCAAATTTCCTCCGGCACTGTCTCCGGCGACGCCGATTCGGTCTTTCAGGATGTTCAACTCATTCGCATGTGCGTGTACCCATTCAAAGGCGCGGTAACAGTCATTCAATCCGGCCGGGAACGGATGCTCCGGGGCAAGACGATAATCGACGGAGATGACGACCGCGTTCGCCCGTTCCGAAAGCAATTTACAAGGATTTTCGACCGTATCAAGCGTTCCGCCGAAGAAACCGCCACCATGGAAGAAGAGGATGGCTGGGATGGCTTCAGTATGATGCGGACGATACAGACGAACCGGGATGTCACCATCCTCACTAGGAATCATGAGATACTCGGTTTTGATATCAGTCGTCGTCTGATCCCGGTTCGGCCACCCCATGCTGGCACGTGCCACCTCGAGGTCAAATGCTGTATCCGGTTCATCGTGTGAAGAATGATTTGCGGTCAACGTCGCAAAGACGCGTGGATCAAGGTCACCGGTACGGTCTGAATCCGGTATGGGTTTGATGATGGTTTCGAGGTGGTTTGTTCTCGTAAGTTGCTGATGCTGATTCAAATAATCCATGAGATTTTCATAACTGTGTTTCAATATGTAGACCCCTTTCACCAGTACTTATTTTTATATGAAATTGGCTTTCCTAATGCCTTTCGGTCTATAATGGACTGTATTGCAAATAGACATTGAAATTTTCTGAAGCAGAAGTTTTCACGAAAGAATGAGGTTACCCATGAACAAACAGCAATTCACTGATTATCGCCTGAGCGACGAGATCACGCGCGCGCTAGGCATTATGAAATACGAATCACCGACTGAGGTACAACAGCAGGTCATCCCGCGTGCGCTCGAGCGCGAAGACTTAATCGTCAAAGCACAGACGGGAAGCGGAAAGACAGCTGCTTTCGGGATTCCGGTCATCGAGCTCATCGACTGGTCCGAAAATAAACCCCAAGTGCTCGTCTTGACACCGACACGCGAACTCGCCGTTCAAGTACGGGAAGACATGACGAACATCGGACGTTTTAAACGAATCAAAGCGACTGCCGTCTACGGGAAAGAACCGTTCTCGAAACAGCGTGAAGAGTTGAAGCAAAAGACACATATCGTCGTCGGTACGCCAGGTCGTGTCATGGACCATATCGAGCGTGAGACCCTCTCACTCGACCGCGTCGAATACTTGATCATCGATGAAGCGGACGAGATGCTCAATCGAGGTTTCCTCGCCGACGTCGAGAAGATTCTTCAACAGTTGCCGAAAGACCGCGTCACGATGGTCTTCTCTGCAACATTCCCACAAGATATCGAACGTCTCTGCCAGAAGCATATGAATACTCCGGCACGTGTCGCGATCGAATCGACCGGCATGACCGCTTCGACAATCGAGCACCGCCTCCTACCGGTTCACCGGAACGAGAAACTGGCTGTGCTTCAAGACATCACGGTCGTCGAGAACCCGGACAGCTGTATAATTTTCTGTCGGACAAAAGAGAACGTCGACACGGTGTACGCCGAGCTCGACAAAGCCGGTTACTCGGCTGAACGCCTTCACGGCGGACTCGAGCAAGAGGACCGTTTCGCCGTCATGAACGGATTTAAGATGGGTAACTTCCGCTACCTCGTGGCGACAGACGTCGCAGCACGTGGAATCGATGTCGACAACGTCGAACTCGTCATCAACTATGACGTTCCTGTCGAAAAGGAAAGTTACGTGCACCGGACAGGTCGTACCGGACGCGCCGGCAAACAAGGAACGGCAATCACGCTCATGACCCGTCAGGAAGAACGTCTCATCGGAGCTATCGAATCATACGTTCAATTCGAGATTCCGATGATCGATGCGCCGACAGAAGCGGAAGTTGCAGCTAACCAAGATGCCTTTGAGCAGAAGTTGAGCGGACGACGCGTCGTTCGAAACAACAAGACAGCTCGTATTAACCAGGACATCATGAAGCTTCACTTCAGTGGCGGGAAGAAGAAAAAACTTCGCGCCGTCGACTTCGTCGGAACGATCGCCAAAATCCCTGGCGTATCCGCTGACGACATCGGAATCATCACAATCAATGATCAGATGACGTACGTCGATATTCTGAACGGAAAAGGTTCAATCGTCCTTCAAGCGATGGAGACGACGCCGGTCAAAGGGAAGAAATTAAAAGTAAGCAAAGCGCGTAAATAATACAACTCTAGCCTCAAAGATGATATTCGTCTTTGAGGTTTTTTGTTATTTCACAAATTCCGAAAGCGCTTTCGATAAACACTAAAAAAATATAGTTTTTAGAAAACGTTTTCACCTGAATCATACCTGTATCAAAGTTTAAATTCAACCTTCCTCACTTGATTGTCAAAAAAGAGCCCAAGGTTTACATCTTGGACTCTTAGCTTGAACGTTCACTTATGAACACTGCAACATGCTCGATTAGTCTAACGACTCTTCCGAGATGAGTTTGAACCCTTCAATCTCCGTCTCCTCTTCCACTTCAATCAACAAGCACGGTTTCCCCTTATAGTTCACTTGCTTCACGTATTTCAAGTCTTGTGGACTGACGGAAATATTGGCCACTTTCGTATTGATTTTAATCGACTTTGACGTATACTTCGGAACGACACTCGTCGCTTTCATCTCATATTTCGTATCGTCGACGACTTGCTTGAACGCCTGCTCGACTTTCTCCGTCGTCACATCTTCCACACCACTCGCCCGTAAGACGACCTCGACGGCACGGGAGTCGAGCATCGCTACTCTCTCTTCTTCCTGTTCGTTCTCTTCTTCGGCGACAATGATTTGATTGATCTCATCATAAACGGTCGCGAGAGTCCGGGAATTGACTTCTTCTCCGATGACCGCTTTGACCACTTCTTCGAAGACCGCCTTCTCTTCCACTGCCGTGACAATCTCCGAACCGTTCAACACGTTCTCAATGAACTTCATATCCGGTTGATGCGCTTTGTGTGCCGAATAAAGCACATGGTTCACATCGGCCGCGTTGTCCGTGAAGCACGGGAATAAGAATCCGCCGATCGGCGCCTCGAGTTTGATGATCGGATTCACAATCAAGCTGGCTTTGAACTCCCGCTCGACGAAGTCAAAGACGAGTGATTTTTTCGGAAGCTCTGTCGGGCTGATGCTGCCGAGGATGAACTTCGTCGTATACACCTCATCGTTCGCGTGAATCTCAGACTCTTCCGAGTACCGGTTCGTCGGCTTATTATAATTCCCCCGGATGAACGTCACGACCATATCCTTCTCAAACGGCGTGTCTTTCACCATCTTCAACGCGATGCGTTGCATATAGTCCGTCCAGACGTCGGTCTCTTCCGTACGAAGTCCTTCATACAGCAAGCCTTGCGTATGGTCGACTTGACCTTCCTCAGGATATTGGAACTTCACTTCGAACAGTTTTTCATCAAGTTTTCCACCGAGCACTTTTTTGAAGTTCGTCAAAAACAGCTCCTGCTGCTCTTCTTCTAAGAATGGGAACGGACGCAACTCTTCGTAATAAATCTCATTCGTTTCCTGTCGGATGTAAATCGTATATAAGTCAGCAATCTTTAGCTTTGTCGCATTTACTTTAAACTGTCGGCGAATCGCCGCAATCTCTTTCTTGTTCATTCCATCCACCTCTTCTTTTCTCTCCATCCATGTCATCCATTATACCAGTCCTGATCGCTCACTAGTTCCAAAGAAATAACACCATGTCCCTTGCTGATACTGGAGAAGGATTTGTGACAGTCTTTCTAATCATTTTGCAGATTTTCACGCTTTTTCAAAATCGTCCTGTGTATGATCAAGTTGGATTTATTGCGTAATGTTTGTCTCACTAGTTGTTTAATGAAAGGTTGCCCACTTGCCTCGCAAGTGTTCATTCCAAATACATAGTAGGAGGCTTTTTATGTTGAAGAAACTCATGTCTGTCGCACTTGTCACCTTGCTCGTCTGGATCTCCGCATCGTTTGACGCGACACCGGTCTCTGCATTTCCACCGAACATCCCATCGAAAGCGGACGCACTCACGAAACTGAATGCCCTCACTGTCAAAAATGAAGGGTCGATGACGGGGTATAGTCGTGACCTCTTCCCGCACTGGTCGAGTCAAGGAAGCGGTTGTAACACGCGTCACATCGTCTTGAAACGAGACGCTGACTCGGTCGTCGACGAATGTCCGGTTGCGACTGGCTCATGGTACAGTTACTATGACGGAATCACGTTCACCTCAGCCTCTGACATTGATATCGACCACGTCGTTCCGCTCGCTGAAGCATGGCGCTCTGGGGCAAGTAGCTGGACGACGACCAAACGTCAAAGCTTTGCGAACGACTTAAACGGTCCTCAATTGATTGCGGTGTCCGCTTCATCGAACCGTTCAAAAGGAGACCAAGACCCGTCGACATGGCAACCCCCTCGCACTGGGGCGCGTTGTGCGTATGCGAAGATGTGGGTCGAGACAAAGAGTCGTTGGGGCTTGAGCCTTCAATCCGCAGAGAAGTCAGCACTCACGACAGCCATCAATGCTTGCAGTTACTGAGTGAGAAAAGGAGTCTTCGAATGAACGAAATCACTTCGATCTTTAAGGCAACCCACGGTGTCATGACGGAAGAAGTCGGTGTCATCAGTGGTGAGTTGGAACTGACGACGGCGTGTCAGGAAGATGGTTCCTTGACACTCCACATCACGTACGTCGGAGCGAAAGATGTATATACGCTCCCCGGCAGTCCCTATCAGCTTCATGACCCGAACGATCATGACGTTATCCATCAGATGCTCGTGAATGTTCTCGAACGGACGTAAAAAGAAGGAGTCCATCACTCGATTTGAGTGACCGACTCCTTCTTTTACTTTTTCATCATTTTTACAATGGATCGGACGACAAGATATGTCACGCCGAAGACGAACGCCACTAAAAGAAGACTTGCACCACCAATGATTCCGAATGTGAACATGTTTGTACCTCTTTTTCATTTTCTGAATTAGAACATGATGAAGATAACATATTTTCCCATCCTTATGAACCATGACTAGTTTTGTTGCTGCTCATATCAACATCTTCAGTATCAGTTCTTACAAAAAAAGCATCTCAGAAGAGACGCTTTGATGATGACACGTTCTGATATTTTGTTAATAAGTCTTTCGGGATATGACAATAATCGTCCGGACAACGCGTCAGACGGTCCTGGTGTTTATCCGCACTTCGGACATAGTTCGTGAGCGGCTTCACTTCAACAGCAATTCGTTCCGCATCCGATCGTCGATCAATAAACGCTTGCGCCTCCATCAAGTGTCGTGACTCCTCACTGTAGACACCCGTCCGATACTTCTCGCCGACATCGATTCCTTGTTGATTGATGCTGTATGGGTCGATGATTTCAAATAAATAGCTCATCAAATCCTCGACCGTCACCACATCCGGATCAAACGTCGTTTTGACACACTCTGCGTAACCGTCATACTCTCCGTCTAACGTATCGGTCGTCCCGTTCGCGCGTCCTGCTTCAGTTGAAAGGACACCCGGTAACGTCTTCACAAACTCCTGGACACCCCATAGACATCCTCCGGCTAAATAGATTGTTTCGATTGGAATCACTCCCGTTCCATATTATCATCTTCATCTTGAATATACCCCAATCGCTTCAACTCTTCATATACAAGCGTAGACAATAATTTTCGCCCGTCCCCATTCAAGTGGTCCGGGTTATGGAAGAAGGATTGTTTGTGAATGAACCGTTCATCCCCCATGTAATTGAGGAATGGGACATCGATATCCAGTTTTTCTAAATGCTGAAATACGAGGCGTTCCATGACCGCTTCGTCGAAATACGCATGATACGACGAATGGACCGGCTCTATCGCTAAGACGACGCGATAGCCTTGCTTCTTGCAATAATCGATGATGTCTTGTAAATATGCCATATTCTCTTCAATCTCGTGATTGTTCACGGCATTCTCATATTGGGCGGCGACTTCCTCATACTTACGCTCGGAATAGTTCAGCCCCCCATTCTCCCATGGCTTGTGCGCATCGAAGCGGAAATCTCGGATTTCCCGGGAAATGGCGGCGTAGGCGCTCCCACTGTTCAATGCAGGGAAGCGTTCGTGTGTATAGTAGTTGAACCAACTGACCGACTCCAAGTCTTCCCGTTCCAAGACGCGATAGTAGTTTTCTTTCCGACCGACGTTCGAATTGCTGAAGGTGACTTGTGATAACGAGACAATCACGACCCCACCTGGCTTCAGATGTTCATCGTATTCTTTTAACATCTTCAAGTCATATTCGATTGGCTGACTCGGTAACGCCAAATCCAGATGCGATAATCCAAGTGACTTGAATGAATACCCGTACATCGCATGGGACGTCCCCAAATTGATGATGTCGACCGGGTGAGGGTCTTCCTTGAAGGCAAGGACAGCTCGGTTATTATTATATTCCCACGACTCTTTCACGAACTCGTTGACGGGAATGAAGATTGCGATGATGACGAGTAATACGACACCTATTTTGATTCCTAAACGCTTCATGCTAATTCCTTTCCATCCATCTTAGAACCCACCGTATACAAATCCTTGGCTCGACACGCCAAATAAGAACGCTGAGATAATCAAGAACAAGTTGATGGCCACACTCGTCACGGCAGACTGACGTGCCATCCAATCCCAAGCCGAACCTCTCGTCCGCTCGATATGTTGGAACAGATGAACGACGACAAAGACGACGAGGAAGATGATCAAATCGAGCAATGAGAAGATTTGAATCGCCTGCATCATGCCTGACGGTGCCCACGAAGACGGTGTCACATATAGTTTAGCGTGCGAGAACGCTTCTGCCATCGAATGTGATTGGAAGAAGACTCGTGAGAAACAGACGAGCTGGAACGTGATGGCGATTTTCCACCACCGATGCAGTGTCGGCGCACGGTCAAATCCGACCCATGACGCCATTTTTTCACGCTGCTGTTTCGTATGGTCACCGAAGACGCGATAGATTCCATGAATGAGTCCCCATAAGACGAAGTTCCATGCGGCTCCGTGCCAAATGCCACTTACTAAAAACGTTGCAAGGATGGCACCATAAATCTGCTCGCGCTTCTTCTTTCCTTTCGCGAGCGGCATGAAGATATAATCCCGTAGCCACATCGAAAGCGTGATATGCCAGCGGTTCCAGAAGTCGGCGATTGATACGGCGAAGTGCGGCTGCTTGAAGTTTTCCGATAAGCGAATCCCGAGTAAGCGTGCACAGCCGATGGCGATGTCACTGCATGCCGAGAAGTCCGCGAACAATTGAATCGAGAACAACATCGTCGCGAGCACAATCTCCGAACCGGTCGGGTCCGGGCTATTGAATACACTCGCGACAATCGGGGCCAACCGATCGGCAATCAATGTCTTCTTGAAGAAACCCCAAATGATGCGCTGGATGCCATAGCTGATGTTGTCGTAGTCGAGATGTTGCTCCGTCTTCAACTGTGGCAACAGTTTTTTCGCCCGCTCAATCGGACCTGCCACAAGCTGCGGGAAGAAGGCGAAATAGACAGAGAAATAGCCGTAATGACGCTCTGCCTTTTGCTTCCCTCTCGAGACATCCACGACATAACTGATGGCTTGGAACGTATAGAACGAGATGGCCAACGGCAATACGATCTCTCTATACGGGACGTCATAATCAAATCCGCTCCATGCGGCGAACGAACGGAGCGAATCATTGACGAAATTAAAATATTTGAACCATCCGAGGAAGAAGACGAGAACGGAGACACCGACCCACATGAGCCGTTTCTTCTGTGCCTTCTTCCCTTGCTTCTCAATCAAAATCCCGATGACGTACGTGAAGGCCGTACTAATCAGCAGGAGCGGGATGAATTGAACGCTCAACGTGGCGTAAAAGACATAGCTCGCCAACAAAAGGAGCACCCACCGATATCGATGTGGAACCACATAGTACGTTCCAACGATGAATGTTAAAAATAAGAGAAATTCAATCGAAATAAAAGTCATATTACCACCTGATGTTATGAAACTTGACGATGTACCGATTCCTGACAATCAGGTGGTCACAAGTTCTCGCTTCGGCAATGCGGCATAACGAATCTTCCCGAACGCATTCCGCGGAATCTCGTCAATCTGCATCACCCGAACACCTTTCACCTTGATTTGTTCTTTGATGATTTTTTGAATGCGTGCGACGTCATCTTGTAACGTATACACGTATAACTGGTCGTCTTCCCCGGCACAGACGCAGTCATATCCATGCTCTCGAAGGAGCGCCTCGACTTCGTCTAGGCTGATTCGACTGCCATACAGTTTGATCATGCGCTTAATTCGGCCGACGATGAAGAAATATCCATCCTCGTCGTGATACGCCATGTCACCTGTTCGTAAAACACCGTGATTGTCATCACCTTTTGAAAGGTCCGCTAACGAGGTCGCATACCCAAACGACACGTTGTCGCCTTGATACACCAGTTCGCCCGTCACATTCGCATCTTTGATGTCGTTCCCGGCTTCATCTCGTAACGAGAGCGTTCCACCAGGGATGGCAATTCCGATGCTACCGGCTTTTTTCGCATGCATCCGATCCGGTAAATACGACATCCGGGCCGTCGCCTCCGTCTGACCGTACATGATGAAAAATTGAATTCCTTTTTCTTCACATACCGTTGAGAAGTGCTGCGCAAGCTTCGGATCTAACTTGCCACCGGCTTGCGTCAACTTCTTCAGGCTTGGGAGGTCGTACGTCTCAAACTTCAATCGTTTCAACATCTCATAATGAAACGGGACCCCACCAAACGTGGTTGCCTTCTCGGCACGACATAGCTCCCAAAACTCCTTTTGAACGATTGAGCGGTCTGTCAGGATGAGGGTCGCTCCTTTTAACAGATGACTGTTGATGATGGAGAGTCCATACGAATAGTTCATCGGCAGAGTCGTGATTGGTTTATCCGTTTGATCGATGTCGAGATAGTCGATGATGGATGAAGCGTTCGCCATCAGATGTTTGTATGTGAGGCGAACAAGTTTCGGACTTCCGGTACTACCTGATGTCGTCAACAAAAGGGCCAGCTCCTCATGAAGTTGGTGGCGAACCGATGTTTCGGTTTCAAATAAGGCGTAGCCGCCATAGCCATAGAAGGCATCCAACGAGTTCGCCAAATCCTCCCTCGTTTCCGGAGCCCAGACGTGAGTCGGTTGATACCGTTCCATCAACTTCTGTAATTGGTCTACTGGAATATCTGCATCGAGCAAGACCGGGACGACTCGCCCACGGAGAAAGCCGATATATCCGAAGAGCGACTCGACTCGGTTGGCACATAAACAGAAGACGAGCGACCGTTCGCCGACTTCCTGACAAATCGAGTCCCCGACTTCCAACATCTCTCTATATAAATAAGAGCGGTCCGCATAGACCGCCTCACAATCCATGTACTGCTCGAGTGTTTGAAAAAGCGTCATGACTGGATGTCCACACCGAGACGTTGCAACAACGCGATACCAGACTGATACGAATGGAACTCTGTCATTTCATCTGAGTCGATATAGACGTCAAACGCATCCTCGATTTCGGCGATGAGGGTCATATGTCCAATCGAATCCCACTCTGTCGATTCCCCGAGCTTCATCTCTTCAAGGACCACATCGTCCTCTAGTTCCAATCCATTTCGAAATGCCATGTTATATGCTTCAAGTGTGCTCATTGTATTCATCCTTTCACATTCACTCAACCTTATTCGATTCCATCTATTATTATCGACTGATAATGATAATCATTTGCCTTGTGATTCTATCACAATTTTTCGAAATCCTCAATTCTTCACAGGAGGAAAAGCTTGGAGTTGAGCGTTTTTATGCATGAAAAAGACCACATCGTTACGATGCGGTCTCAGGATACGATAAGACATATTCAAGTGTAGATCGAGTGGTTCTGCCTCGTACACTTCTGGCACCATCTCCTCGGCTAATATGCATCCCATCGCTTTATAGAAATGATACGTATCAACGGCCGGATTCGCCTCGATGTATAGTTTCTTCGCACTCCGTTCGATTACTGCCTGACAGACACGTTCAAATAATAGCTTTCCGATTCCCTGACCTCGGCAAGGACGACTCACATGAATGAAACCTAAATTCAAATACTGGCCTTCCGTTCCGAGCGGTTGTCCGTTCAGTCCGGCAAAGCCGAGTAACGTTTCACCCTTTTGGATTGCAACAACAACTCCGCCACGATCGATGTAGTAGTTGAGAATCTCGATGACCTGTTGCTTTTTCGCATCGTCCTATTCATCGATGTAGTATTTTGACTAAAATCATTCTATATTTCATATTGATTTTGATTATGAAGCTCAATCGCGTGACTTCTTAATAGTTTTGACTTCCCGAATAAATTCATACAATAACAATTAAAATTAGATACTATTAGAGAAATAGTAATTTTTATTGTCTTTTATCTTTATTTTAATCAATTTCTTTCTAGCTAATACTTTTGAACCCCAGTTAGAAACTTTATGTCTACTACATCCTACGACATCCGCAATCTCTTGGGCGCTCATAGCCTCATCCTCATTTAAATCATTTATCAAACCTAATATCTTTGTTTCTACTTCAACGAAGTTACCTTTACTTATAGGAACTTCTTTATGAATTATTTCTTCCAACTTTTCATCATCTTCATGACATCTTTTGACCTTAGCTCGTGCGACTTCGCTTTCTTCATATATGAGACCACACTTGGGACATTTATAACTTTTTATTTTTTCCTTTATAAAATATGGATCAAAGTCACTTAAAACACTATCATAAATAAATCGAATTGCTGTAAACTCATCTTTATCCTCAGCAAATTTAATATTTAAATCCATACAAATATCATAATCAATTACATATAGGTTATAATTTCCACCTGCTTTCGATGATCGACTTTCTTCTAAAAGAGTTAGCATAAAATTTTCACAGAATATATTCATATAATCTTTCCGAATTGGGTCCAACAGTATATGACTAGCAGGTCTTCCTGGGTGCTTATTTTTCTCCTTCACTGCTTTTTCTATAATTTTAGACCACATATCCATATAATAACCTGGTATTAGATTTCCTTTGACACTCCCCTGAAATTGTTTATAGTGCATTTTTCTTGCACTTCTAATTCCAAAATTTAAATCTTGCATTTTTATTTTTCCAAATGTTCCATCTGAATTCATAGATTGCATCCATGCATTTTGTAATATCCAACCTAAAGTACGTGTAACACCTAGCGATGCTCTTGCTAATCTATGGCATAACTCATCTTTTTTCATATCAAAAATTGTACTGTATGTCACACCTGAACAAAACGCACTTAATCGCTTTTCAATCAGATTACCTATATGTAATTCTAGTTTTTTTAAAGTACTAACCGCTCCATCTAATTTTTCAACTACATCATTCAAATCTAAAGAAATCGGATACAAATCTCTACCTAAAATTATTTTATCACCAAATGTATATCTGTCTGTGATAACACCCACTTTGAAGAATATATTGATTTTATTTCCTAACAAACTTTTAATTATAGAAGATAGCTTCAATTGTGCTTCACTATTTAAATCTGAAAATTCATCTAAAAAAATGAAAATAGAATCAATTTTTGCTTTCTTCTTGATATCATTAATCTTTTTCAAAAATTCTTGTATGCTTACTCCCCTGATTTCACTAAATTCTCTTTGATGATTAGAACTAGAGTTTTGCTTCAAATTAGATTGCAAAGTCGGATTAGCTAAATTCATTTTTCCTCCAACACTAGTTTCTAAGGCATTTAACATGTTAGTTTGGACAGAGATATTAGAAGACTCTCTAATTTTCAAACCTTCTATTAAAATGTTTTCTATATAATCTAAATCATCTAGTGTAGGGTTTTCTTTATCAAATATCATTAGATACTTCTCATCAAACATGACTTCTAGTTGGGTTTTTAAATTCGTGATAATCTGTCTAATAAAATGTACTTCTAGTAATTCAAGCTCATTCTCTGATTTAAATAAATCATTACAACTATTCAAATCTATATATATCGGTAATACTTTTTTATCCCCTAAGGAATGTTCTTTTTTACTTAACTTCGGAGAGATTGATTTTAAACATTCATAATATCCACGCATTAAAAGCGTAGTTTTTCCAGTTCCGCGTCTTCCAGCCAAATAATTATCTTGTCGTTGTAAAAGTAATCCAAGGTTATTAAATGTATCAATATAATACTCTTCTAATTTATCTAATTGATCAAATCCATCAATAGATATATAGTCTGCTCTTAAAATAGATTCGAATGCATCCTTGATGTTACTTTTTTCTTTAGTAATAATATTCAAAACTTCATCCTCCTTCAAAAAATTAGTACTTTTTTGTTAATTATACGTAACATTTTGTTTAAAAGTATAGAGAAAATCTAGGAGGGCAGAGATGATATATTTAGAAATTAGATATCTAGAATATGATATTGAACAATTAGTAACTGATTCTTCAAATTCAATTGTGAAATTTAGAAATACCTATGATATTAATATTGATGCAGACAAGCTTTATAATGATTTGAGCAATTTAATTTGTGATAAAAGACAGGATGGTTTTTATATAAGAGTTAATAAAAGTCTTAATGACATTCAAGTGATCATTGAAATTAATATCTACGAACATCTTGATGAGAATTACAATAGTCAAAATGAAAGTGAGAGTTATGAACATATCTTAAGCTACTTTGAAAACTTAAATATGCAGAACGTTGAGGAACAAATCAATGAATGCATCGACCCAGATATGTTAGTTTACACTCATGAGTTATCAGAGGAAAAATTCACGGAACTAAAACAAGAGTTAAGTAAATATGACATTGACGTAGTAAAATTAAATAAATCTATTCATAGACAAGAGCAAGGCGCAGGTGGTTGGTGGGAAGAATTTATTATTGGTGTCATTTGTAGTGGGATAACATATGATTTATCTAAAAATCTAGTGAAGTCCATTATTATAAAAGTGCTTGAATCACCTTCTACAAGTGAAGGTTTGGATGTACAAAAATTATTAGATAGTGTTACTGAGGTAATGGACACTAATCGCACTAGCTTGAAGATAAGTGAATTTAAATTGCGTGAAGATGGTAAATACAATGTAGTTCTTTATGATAGGTATGATACCTATTTGGTAGTTTGTAAATCTACAGGAGAAATCGAAAAGATTAAAAAACAGCAAAATTCCTATACACACATCTAATGAATATTATTTAGATCACATTTGATTCATTTATAACTCAAGAAAAATCCTACTCAAGAAAATATTGGGTAGGATTTTTTGTGCATGGAAACCTTATTTATGGTACGGCTCTCCGTATCGCATTTAAATGAGGTTCTCTCGTTCTTGTTCACCTTTCATTTTGCTTCCAATCGAATACTACTTTATCTTTTTCTATAGTTGGATAAGTGCATACAGGTAAAGTTATTGGATATTTCGCAAAAGGATTTATAAAATATCCAACTTTAAATACCGGTATTCCCCCACCTCTCCATTCTAATTCACAGAACAAAACGCCGGTCAACGATGTGTTTTTTGGTTCACTTCTTTCTTTTGGCATTAAGATACCACCTTCTCCAAGTACGGTCTCATAGTTTTCCGTCTTGGAGTTATATCTAATCAGAGAGGGGCCATATAAAACTTCAGCCACGTCCTCCCAATCAACGCCAAAACTTGCACTTTTGCAAATAGCAACAAATAACGGACCATCCCACTTGTACTTCTTGAGCTTAGATTTAATTCGACTTTCAATCGATGTATTAGGTTTAATTTCTTCTCCCGGACCTAGTAATGAAAAAAATCGTACTTTCTCTTTTTGATAATTTGCCTTACGAATAGGCGTAAAACTTCCCACAAAACCGAAGTCATTAATCATCAACTCTTCATCATCTTCAATATTGTGAAAGTCAAGACAATCTAAATGTCTTATCAGTCTTTTTTTGATTTTTTTAGGTTGAAGAGTCTTCCAATCAATATCTTCGTACCAAACGGAAAAATTATAATAATGCTCAAGTTCGCCCAAATAGTTAAGTAAGTGGTCAATCGCATTATTTGATTTTTCCCTCTCTCTATTGTCAAATAATGTCACAACATCCAACAAACCTTCTTGATTTTTTATATCCCACAACAATTCTGGTGTTTTCCCATTCTCCAGTTTTGGATCTCGGTGAATTTTACCTAGTTCATCGCAAAAGTCGTATACAAAAAACTCGCTTACCTGAGCGAGAAATACTTTATCGTCTAAACTTTTTAAACGAGAAGAATACGAATTTTTTTTCTCCTCCTCAATTTTCTCAAACCATCGCTCTATAAAAACTTTGAGTTGTTTACAATGCTCATTTTTTTCTTTTGCAACATACACTACTATTGGCGATTTCCATGCTTCTTCTGCTTCAGGCAAACTTGATATAAATTTATCATCATATAACATTTTATTCCTCCTCATATTTATTATTTATTTTGAGATAGATTTCATTAAATCTTTAAAAGACAAACGTAATATAGATGTTACATAAATTATACTATTATCTCTAATTAGTTTTTGAATTCAAGTTCTCTCCAGTATTCATAAATAAATCGGGTTTCCGGGTCCTAAAGCAAAAACCGCGTAACTGAACTGCCCCATAAAAGTTGGACATAAAAATCCAACTTTTATGGTGTGTTTTTATGGTCAAATTTACGAAGGCTTTCAAAATTCATGTGACCGAACGCTACTTGACGGGCAAAGACGGATGCACAACGTTAGGAAAAGAGTTCGGGGTGGACCGTAAGAAAGTCAGTCAATGGGCACTCCTCTATGAGCGCTGGGGCGAGACGATCTTCGATCCGTCCTATACAGCCCACTCGCCGGCGTTTAAACTAAGGGTAATAAACGATATGGCGGACAACGGACTGTCCTTGATTGACGCGTCCTTGAAGTACAGGCTGTCCTCTCCCGGGATGATCTCCACCTGGCGATCCACATACGAACGGGAGGGGCCCGAGGGCCTGGCCGCCAAGCCGAAAGGACGTGCCCCGATGCCGAGACGGAAGAAGCAGGACCCCAAAGAGGTGACGGAGGTCGAGAAGCTCAAGGAACGGGTCGAGTTCCTCGAGATGGAGAACGCAGCGTTAAAAAAATTGAAAGCCTTGGTTCAAGAAGAGGAAGCGCGACGAACGGGATCAAGGCCCAAGTGATTGACGAGCTGCGGGCCACCTATCCTGTACCGAGGCTCCTTCAGGTGCTCGATATGGCTCGAAGCGTCTACTATTATTGGCGGACGCGCCTGACGGCCGATGACAAGTATGCGGACGTGAAGGAAGCGATTCAGACCCTCTTCCACGAACACGAAAGAAGTTGTGGCTATCGGCGAATCCATGCGCTACTCGAGCGCCGAGGTTTCAGGCACGACCCGAAAACAGTGTTGCGTCTTATGGACGAGCTCGGTCTCAAGTGCCTCGTCCGCATGAAGAAATATCGTTCCTACAAGGGAGAGGTCGGAACGATCGCAGCGAACCTCCTCGAACGGGATTTCCAGGCCACAGGCCTAAACCAGAAGTGGGTGACCGATGTCACCGAGTTCCACCTTTTCGGGGAGAAACTCTATCTCTCACCGATGATGGACCTGGCAAACCGTGAAATCATCGCCTATACGATGTCAGATAAGCCTAAGTATCCATTCATCGGCGAGATGTTGGACCAAGCCATCGCGAGACTCGATAGCGATAGAAGGCCGATCCTCCATTCTGACCAAGGCTGGCAATACCAATTTCGAGCGTTCACGGCGAAGCTTCGCGAACACGGCATCACCCAGAGTATGTCCCGAAAGGGCAACTGTCTCGACAACGCGGCCATCGAGAGCGTCTTCACCGTGCTCAAGTCCGAGCTACTCTATCTCAGGAAATTTGAGGACATGGCTCATTTCAAACAGGAGCTCGAGCGCTACATCGAGTACTACAATCATCGTCGCATCAAGAAACGACTAAAAAACCTGAGCCCGGTGGAATACCAGACCCAGGTTCTCGAAGTCGCCTGACAAATTATTTAGTGTCTAACTTTTTTGGCTCAGTTCATTTATTTATAGTACGGTTCCCTGTGGTGATTTAAAGGTAATGGATTAATTTAGGCTGACGGGAAGCTATTGTTGTCTCCCTTGTCAGCCATTCATGAATTATTTTCACTTATATAACCGTCAATATCTTTTTATTTCCCTTGTTATGTCATCAATCAATTTTCTATTATTTTCTTCAATTGCATCTGCAACACCCTCTGTAATTAATTCT
Source organism: Exiguobacterium sp. s75 (assembly GCF_018617145.1). GTDB lineage: Bacteria > Bacillota > Bacilli > Exiguobacteriales > Exiguobacteriaceae > Exiguobacterium > Exiguobacterium profundum. The sequence continues at coordinate 40,732 of NZ_JACSJQ010000002.1, read as the reverse complement.
ACCAACTCATCAATATGATCTATTTCTATATAATAGAAAATATCAGGGTTGCTGTTAAGCCTTTGTTCAATAATCCTTTTCACGTCACAACGTCTCAATCCATATCTCATGAAGACACCCCATTAATAATTCCCATTATGTTTTTCGTATTTCATACTGATTAATTTAATCAAAGAACTTAGCATATTAATCAAATTGTCCTGTTTTTCAATCCATTTATTGTAAGATTCAATTAACTGTTTTACGGAATTTAACTTGTGGCACTCCTCATAGACCAAGTTCTCAAATTCTATTATTTCTTCTTCAGTTAAGCTTTTTCTTGGATTCAATCCCATTTCAAAGTAATCTTTAAAGAGTTCACCCTTTGGGTTATTCTTTAAAATCAATCCTGAAATTAAAATATCGCTCAAATTCATTAATGTAAATTTTGTTTTATGTCGTTCATATAATAGTTCATTAATTCTGTTCTGTATCTCATCACTGGCTTTCGGGAAACTCTCCAAATATTCAATAACTACTTCGTACAATTCCTCCATGCCTTCGGATAAATATCGTGGAGTTTGTATATATCTACTATCATTTTTAATTCTTCCCCAAGCAGAAAATTGTGGATGTGGCTTTATTGTTTGCTGACCCTTTGTAAAAGTAACATAAGTGGGATAAGGGTTTGACTCGTTTAGTATATTTCTCACTTCGATCAATTCATCATACAAAGGCTTGTAAATTATATTTTTCCGCTGAATGGCGGATTTAGATCGCATTTGATTATTATTAACATATATAGAACCAAAAAGGGTTAAAACACCACCAACGATTGCACCCAATATTGCACCGAATATCCCTATCATCGAGGCACTAATATTCATATTCACAGTTGTGCTTTGCAATAAAAAGAAAATATATAAGGTTAGCAAGGCTAACAGCAGAATGATTACTGAATAAAACCAGGTTTTGTTCCGTTCAAAAAAGTAATCAAGCTTTACTTTCACAGGATTTTTCATAGGTACCCCTCCTCCTAAACAGCTAAGCGACTTACTACGACTATAGCCAATACTTAGATTAATATTTGCTATTTCTACTCCGCAAAATATAGTCTACTCGTTTTACAATTCCGACATTTCACTTTTCAACTTGTAGTATGCGTAAATAACACTTGTGTAATAATGCATCATCCACTCGTACCAAATACCTTTGTTATACTCTGTGAGCTGTTTCTCATTGTTGTGTCGAATATTAAAATCATTCACTATCCCGAAAATGATTTTGTCATGCTTATTTTTGTTAGTTTCATATTCTTTATTAAGAAGTCTTTTTAACTCCTCTCGTAGAGGTTCTAATATATCCGCTAATATATTAATAGCCTTTTTCCGAGATTCTTCATTTGCATCATACCTATAAAACATTCGCATAGCTGTTTTTAATTGTTCAATTACTCCAGCCCCCATCTCTTTCGGAGGCTCTTCTTTTAGTAAGGCAAGCAATGAATCGTTTGGCTGTTCCATAATAAAACCATTCTTTACATCTAAGGAATAGCCCCCTTTATAAAATCTTAATAAATTATTCATATGGGTAGCAAACTCTTCTTTGGGGATGCTCTTGTCGGATATCTTCTGCTTATAATCATATACACAAATATGATTATACAAAATTTCAATAACAGTAAATAACTGTTCCTCATTGTAACTTTCATGATGATCCCAGATTGGGTACACCTCGTCACTTCTTAAATGATTTATGAAAAAAATCTCTGGCGAAGGTGACATCGACGGAGGAAGTACTTGAATTTCTTTATAGTTTTCATGTACCCATACCCCTCTATAAGCCATCTCGAAATAATTCTTTTCCTCGAAATATCTATAAGTCTGGTAAAAATACTTTTTTAAGTCCTCTAAGTCAATAGAGAAATTATCTGCAAGTTGGTTATTCCTTTCCGCAAAATATTTCATTTGCCATCCTCCTTTTTATATTCGATGAATTATAAAATTAAGTGCAACACCCAAAAGCGAATATAAAAAGCCCATAACGCTTTCCTCGTTTAGAATGAAGTCACCACAACACACATTCAGACGGAGGAAATATCATGAGCTACACCCATCTTACAACAACGGAACGCGTGAAAATATAGACCTATCTGGGGCTCGGGAAGTCAGATAAAAAACCCGGCTACGAACGAGGGATATCGAAGGCGTGCGTCGCGACGTTCCTCGAGCGGAAGAGCCGGCGACGACGGACCGGGGCAAGGAGTTCAGCGAACGCGCTCGCAAAGATCAACGGGCGGACGAGGAAGTGCCTGAACTGGAAAACCGCACACGAGGTCTTCACCGAGGAAGAGTTGCGCTTGATTTGACAAACCATTATTGAAAAAAGTTATTTCCTCCATTATTTATCTCCAATTTGATATATTTTGAATTATAATGAAAATAAAACCGTGTAAGGAGTTAGATAATGTGTCTCTATTCAAAGAATACGCTAAAGAAACTATTAAAAATGACTTTAGGCTTAAAAGAGAAACAAATTTTAATGTAAATAGGGAATTGAAATTAATTGGGTCTTGCGTTATTTTTTTTGTTTTACTTATCTATTTTGTACTACAAGACGGCTTCAAGGAATGGATTGGAATATGGGGAGGACTAATTTATTCCGCAATTGCAGCAGCCACATTAATTTATACCACAGTTCTCACCGTAAGATTTAAAGACGAAAAAGAGAAAGTAGCAAATTTCAAAAAAACGAAAAAACAATATAAAGAACATCAAATCAATTTAATACAATTATACTATTTTATTACCATAATGCATTCTCATCTTCAAAAAAATCCTTTATATCATACTCTTTCTTCAAGCGATAAATCTGAAATAACTTTGTTGTTCAAAGATATTAAAAATAGAGTGTCATCTATAAATGAAGATAGTTCAGAAAATATCGATAATGATATCCTGAAGCATGGGTTAGGAATTTTCTATATAACTCTTTCTCGTAATTGGTCTTCGTTAGAGAAAGTTTATAACGCATATATTAATGGACGAACAGTCACTAAAAGGGCTTGGATTGAGTATGAGAAGTCTTATAAAGACTATTATTTAGCTCTTCAACTTTTAGGTACTTCCATTTATTCATTCAATAATTCGGATGATTTACAAGAAGATTAATACAGCAAGTATTCAAAAAAGGTAAGGTATCAATCTGAAATTGATTGATGCCTTACCTTTTTCGAATGTCACTTTATTAAATATTTGAAAATTAAACTTAAAAAACCTCATTTATTTATGGTACGGCTCATTCCGATTAATCCGATATGCCCGATATATCTGTTCACACAACACGAGCTTCATGAGTTGGTGGGGGAACGTCATCTTCGAGAACGAAATCGTATCATCCGCTCGCTTCATCACATCGTCCGACAGACCAAGCGATCCTCCGATGACGAAGACGATTTTACTCTTTCCGTACGTCGCGAGTTGATCAAGTTCACGAGCGAACTCTTCACTCGTCCGCTGCTTTCCTTGAATCGCCAAGGCGATGACGTGCGTATCTGGGGATATCTTCGCCAAAATCCGCTCGCCCTCTTTTTGTTTTACTAGTAACATATCTGCCTCACTCAAATGCTCGGGTGCTTTTTCGTCTGAGACCTCGATTTCCTGCACTTTAGCGTAGGCAGACAGCCGCTTTGTATACTCGGCAATTCCTTGTTTTAAATATTTTTCTTTCAGTTTGCCGACCGTGATAATTGAAATATTCATCCAATTCTTCCTTTTTCCACAGTTTTTTTGGAGTTATCCATAGGGTTATCCACAGAGTTATCCACAAATCCACATGTTGATAATTAGTTTTTGCTTGACACAATATATGTTGCATCGGCTTCACAGAACTCGCATGTCACGTGTTCACTTGTGGATAATTCCTCTAGCAACGGGTATTCCCCTGTTTCATCCACAATGATGTCTAAAGCGATTTCAACATGTTCCTTGCATACTTTTTTTTCCACAGTTTTTCCTCCTTAAAAAAGAAGCGTTGCCGCTTCTTTATGTTGCTTCAGTTAATGTCGCCTCGGTTTCGCTTGCTTCCCCACGACGTAAATACTCAATGGAGATTGTATCACCGACCGTCGCGTCCCGATACAACGCATCGCGTAAATCGACGTATCGTTTGATCTCCCGGTCTCCGATTTTCGTGATGACATCTCCAACACGTAGTCCCGCTTCTTCAGCCGGACTACCCGGTGTCACTTCTTCGACGAAGACACCGTCTTCCTGGTCGAAGGAGATTCCATACTCTTCTCGGACGTTTCCGGGTACAGCGATGACTTCCTGAATCGTGACACCGAGCTGCGCCCGTGTCACCTTGCCATCGCGTTCTAACATGTCAATGACCGGTAGCGCCACGTTGACGGGAATGGAGAATCCAACCCCTTCTACGCTCGCCTCGGCGATTTTCATCGAATTGATTCCGACGAGCTCTCCACGAATGTTGATGAGGGCACCACCCGAATTCCCCGGGTTGATGGCCGCATCCGTCTGAATGACTTCCGCGTTATAATCCATCAAGCCGTCGCTGTTCGTATCGACCGGCACCGTCCGCTCGACACCACTGACGATACCACGCGTAACCGAGTTTGAGAAGACACCAAGCGGATTTCCGATGGCCATGACGGTCTCGCCAGCTTGGAGAACGGTGGAGTCCCCGAGGACAATCGGTTCCACATCGATGTTTTTCGGCAACTCGACCTCGGCGACAGCCAAGTCGTTGAGCGGGTCTTCGCCTAAAATGGTTGCCGATGCGATTTGACCATCAGAAAAGGCGATGTTGACCTCGTCCGCTTCTTCGATGACATGGAAGTTCGTGACGATATAGGCCGTGTTTCCTTCTACTTTATAGATGACACCGGATCCGGCACCCGCCTCCCATTGCGAGTCCGAGGTGAACGCACGCTGGATATTGGTGATGCTGACGACGGACGGCTTCGCCCCAAGGACAGCGGTTGTGACGTCCGATTCGGTGACGGTGACGGCCTGTTCGGTCCGCGTCAGTTCATTCGTCACAAAACGAGAGGTCGGCGAATCCCAGAGCATGACGATGACAAAAAACAAAGCCGCTCCTAAGAATCCGCCAACCCCTCCGAGTAACAACGGTTTTATATTTGGTCTCGGCTTATGGCGTACGTGTTCCTCTTGCTTCGGTCGCCATTCGCTCCGAGACGGATACGTCGATTTCTCTTCTGTTGCTTCGTGTACTTCAGGTTCGACGTCTTGAGGTTCATACTCATGGTGTCTCTCTTCGTTCACGACGCGTCCCCCCTTCAAGACAGTGTGATACCTGTCTTTTCCCAAGTTTCCTTATAAAGAAACGAGTGAAGTGGGAATTGTCGGGTCCGTATCGCACAATTTGATTCGACCTAAATCGACGTCTCGCATGCCGAGTGTTTGCGAGACGCTCATCTGCGCGAGCTCCTTCATGTTGTTGTCTTTACTTAAATGGGCCAAATAGATCCGTTTCGTGCGGTCACCGATGACCTCACTCATCGCGATGGCTGCATCCTCGTTCGAGACGTGGCCATAGTCGCCGAGGATTCGTCGTTTGACACTCCATGGATAACGCCCCATCTGCAACATCGAGACGTCATGGTTCGACTCAAAGATGAAGTCGTCCGCTCCACGGATGATTCCTTTCATCCGGTCCGAGACATAACCCGTGTCGGTGATATGGGCTAATCGTTTCCCGTCATGGGCAAACTGATAAAACATCGGGTCTGCCGCATCATGGCTCACGTTGAACGTCTCGATTTCAATATCCCCGAACTGTTTCACGTCTCCGACTTCGATTTGAAACTTCAAGGCAGGATCAATCTTTCCAATCAGTGATTCCATCGCTGCCCATGTCTTCGCATTCGCATAAATCGGTAAATTATACTTACGTGCTAATATCCCGACACCTTTAATATGGTCGGAGTGCTCATGGGTGACGAGCAGTGCGTCGATTCCGTCAAACGACCGACCGATGGCTTCGATGCGCTGTTGCATCGCTTTTCCGGTCAAACCGGCATCGACGAGCAGCTTCGTCCGTTCCGTCTCGATATAGAGGGCGTTTCCGGTCGACCCGCTCGCTAACACACTATACTGTAAAGTCACGCAATCACTCCTTTCATTCTTTCGTTTCAAACTCCACGTGCTCGACCGTTCCATCGATCGCATTGACGAAGTAGACCTGATCATCAATCCCGATCGACCAAAGCGGTGGCATGATAATCAAACTGCCAGAGCTGTCGAGCGGTAAACTGTAAAATCCGGTATTGATGGCCCGCATCTCCTGGTTCGGTTGGAAGTACTTCCGAGACGCGAGTTGTGAGATGGCTTCACTGGCCGTCAACACGAGGTCGTCTTGCGTTTTTGACGAGAGGTCTTTTAAATGACGCTGTTTATAATCCGTCACTTCGAACGACTCGTTCAACTGAATGAGGATGAGGGACGGACCGATGTACATTTCCGTGCCACCCTCGACTTCAGGTGCTGAAAAAATCTTGTTGTCCTCGAATGTTTGTACGAAAGCAACCTGTCTTGTTTTTTCATCGTAGCGCCAGTAGGCGTACTCGTTTCCAAACGGAACATATTCCGCTACAAACGTCGAAGCGGTCGTCCGCAAATCCTTCGCATCGAGCGGCACGGGTTGTTTCAACTCGACTTCGAGTTGCATGTTGTCGAGCGTCGTCGCGAGCTGCGCCTCCCGATTTTTCGTGATCATCGCAGCTGACATCTCTTCAGACGAACCCGTCAAATAGCCGATATCTCGACCCATCCGTGGCAATTTTGCCGGATCGACGTTCCGCTGGTCTAAAATCTGCGTGATCGAGGTGTTGTCATTCGTCACGACTTCGGTCGCCCATGTTTCCGTCAGCAATTGAAACAACAGATAGATGTTCAAGGCGAGGAAGGCGAAGATTAAAATCGTTTTCGCTTTACTCCAATCCACGATACATCATCCTTTCTGTCCAATCGTCTCCTTGATTGTATGGGACCCAACGGCCCGCCTCACGCACGAACCAGTTCGGTGAAAACGTCACATAGCGGCTTGTGTCCTCGTTATATTCGATCTCATAACCGATTCGAATCTCGGTCACGTTCTCAAATCGTCCGGAGTTGATGAGCGTACCGAGTACCTCATCCGCATCAGCCAACTGTGTCGTGCCGACTGTGATCAGGCGATCGATTTCCAAGTGGTTACGTGTGATTGACCGGACCTGTGCCCCGTCGTTTTCCACACGTAATGTGGATAAGTCGATGGCATCGTTGTTGATAAACGCCTCACGCTGACTGAAGACGGGATACCCTTTCACGTGAAAACGGAACACGGTCGTTTCAAATCCTTTATTGGCCGGTGTGATGGCATCGAATCGAAGGGACAGCCCTTGATTCTCAGACGCTTCATCGACCCATCCCCCGTGGAAGTTCACGAATTCCACAATGGAATCTAACCCGATTGCTGTATCACGCTCGGTGCTATTCCGAGACAGGTTTCGATAGCGACTGGCGTTCAGTTTCGCATCATATTCCGCCACACTGACACCATTCGTCAACGCCCCGACCGAGCTTGCCGGGTCGACTTCTTGAACGTTCGGGTCACCTGGGAAGAACGTATCTCGCATCCAGTCGAGACGAGTGTCGATTTGAATCGACGACACGTCATACGCGAACAACTCATTCATCTCAGGTCCGACGACCGGGATATAATTCACGCGTTCATCCGTATACGTCACGCGCTTCATCGTTCGACTCGAGTTTTTTAAGAAAAGACTGTTCACATCGCCGTTTCCGACTTTCGTCAACTTCCCTTCCCAAATGGACTGGTCGCTCATGATGGCACGAATGTTGAACGCACTGTCATCCATATAGATGAGGATTCGCTGTGGAATCTTCCCAGACAGACTATACGTTCCTGGAAGCATATAGCTGAGCGTGTCCGCATAGTAGGCCTCCGGTAAGATCAACTCCAGTCCCTCGTTGATATCCGTATAGAAACTCGGGACGTTTTTCACAGCGAGCGGCTTGAACTCACTCGCTTCAAACGAATCCCGAATGACACGCATCAGTTGCTTCGGTGTATTCTTTGAAGCGAACACAGCATTGTTGTCATGCACGACCGCTTGAACGGGAATGATGACCTGGTCCGCTCGACGCTGCAATGACTCGTCCACCGTCGTGAGTTGCGTTTCAGATTGGACGGCCTGATACGTGGGATGGTAGTCCCACAAGATGATGGTTTGAACAATCGACGTGACGATTAACGTGAGCAAAATGAACGACTTCCACAGTTCCGGCTTTGCAATCGTAAACCGTTTCATCAATCATTCACCTCCACAATCGTATCGAACGGGATCGTGAAGTAAATCGTTGTACCTCTTCCAAATTCACTCTCTGCCCAGATGTCGCCACCGTGAGCGGATACAACTTCCTTGGCAATCGATAGACCGAGTCCTGTACCACCGATGTTACGCGCCCGCGCCTTATCGACACGATAGAAACGTTCGAAAATTTTCTTTAAGTTCGACTTCGGAATCCCGACCCCTTCGTCTTTGATGCCGATGACGAGGCGTTTCGCCCGAAGCATCGTCCGGAACGTAATCGTCCCACCTTCTGGTGAGAACTTGATGGCGTTCGTGATGATGTTGTCGATGACTTGAGTCATCTTATCTTGATCGGCATGCACGTAGACGCGACGCTTCATCAGTTTGCGACGGAATTGAATCGCATCCCCTTTCGTCATCTCATGACGGTCGATGATATCGTTAAAGAACTGCACGAAGTCGAACTTCACCTTCTGCATCTTATATTCTTTACTGTCCATCTTCGAGAGCTGCAACAAGTCATTGACGAGGCGAATCATCCGTTCCGTCTCGTTTTGCGTCGTCTCTAAGAAACGTGGCGCCAATTCCTCATCCTGATAAGCACCTTCTGCAAGAACCTCCAAGTAACTACGCATCGTCGTGAGCGGTGTCCGCAATTCATGACTGACGTTCGCAACGAATTCACGGCGGTCCTGTTCGACCTGTTCTTGTTCCGTGACGTCATGCAAGACGACGATGAGACCTGTGATTGGTCCACTATGTTTTTGAATCGGTGAGAAATAGGCACGTACGAGGAACAATTCTTCGTCCGTACTGAGGTCAATCAGTTTTGTCGGCATCGTGCCGTCTTCCGGAATGATGATTTCCTCTTCGAATGCGAGGAGATTTTGTAGATTCGTCCCCATCGCCTCTTCTTCATCGACCCCAATCATGTCGCGCGCCTGGTCGTTCATCAAGATGACCCGTAGCGAGCGGTCGGTCGCAACCACACCGTCGGACATGTTCTCAAGGACACTCGTCAAGCGGCGTCGTTCGGCTTCCGTCGTCGCGTTCGCCTCCATCAACTCATCCGTCAATTCATTGAATGCGTAAGCGAGTTGACCGACCTCGTCATCCGAATACACTTTAACTTTTCGTGAGAAGTTCCCTTTCCGCATCTCGACGGCCTGCCTCCGCATATCGGCAATCGGTCGCGTGATGGTGCGCGATAAGAGAATTCCGAGGAACGAGGTGATGATGAGTGCGATCAACGTCCCCGTTGCGAGGATACGTGTCACTTGTTCCATTTGGTTGTAGATGGACTTCATCGATGCCTCGATATAGATCATCCCGGTCGTCGTACCGTCCACTTCCGACTTGATTGGAACGGCAACGACGCGCATTCGGTCATTTGAATCTTCATAGACGAGCGTCTCTTGCGCCCCGCCTGTCGCGAATGACTTTTGAATGAACGTGCTCGCGGTCCGTTGTCCGACGAGACTTTGATTATTTTGGTTCGAGGTTGCCCGGACGACACTGTTCGTGTCGATGATTTGGACTTCTCGAATGTCGTCAGCTAGCGTCGTGCTCTCTGTAAATTCAGACAGCAGCTGATCCAGTAACTGGTTCAACTGCTGGTCCGTGGTCAAGTCACTCTCGTTCGCGGCAGTCCCCTCACTGATGTTATAGCTCAGTAGGTTCGCCCGGTCGACAAGTGACTGCGAGAAGTTGTTGATGTATTGCCGTTCCAAAGAACGAACAAAGTACACGCCGATGACTTGCATCGCAACGAGAATGAGCAGCGCATAGATGACGACGAGCTTCCACTGGATTGATTTAAAGAAGTTCGTCCGTTTCATCGTTTAATCTTCTTCTCCTGCCTTCAAATAATACCCGACGCCACGACGCGTAATGATATACGTCGGAGTCGATGGATTGTCCTCAACTTTTTCACGAAGACGACGTACTGTGACATCCACGGTACGCACATCACCGAAGTAATCATAGCCCCATACCGTTTGGAGCAAGTGCTCCCGCGTCATCACTTGCCCGATGTTTTGGGCGAGGTAATGAATCAATTCGAACTCGCGATGTGTCAATTCGATCTTCTCATCCCGTTTCGTCACCATGTACGAATCCGGATGAATCGTCAAGTCGCCGATCACGATATCGTTCGCGTTGGCTCCTTTTACTTCTGGCGCCGGTGCTGTCGCATGACGTCGCATGTTCGCTTTGACACGGGCTAACAATTCACGTGAGCTGAACGGCTTTGTGACGTAATCGTCTGCGCCGAGCTCTAGTCCGAGTACTTTGTCGATCTCGGAATCTTTTGCCGTCAACATGATGATCGGCATATCGTATTTCTTCCGCACCTCACGGCATACTTCCATGCCGTCCTTGAGCGGAAGCATGATGTCGAGCAAGATGAGATCCGGTTGAATCTCTTCTACTTTGACGAGTGCTTCTTCACCGTCATAGGCAACGTGCACCTGGTAACCTTCTTTTTCAAGTTTAAACTTCAATATATCTGCGATTGGTTGTTCGTCATCTACCACTAAAATCGTACGATCCATTCAGTGAGTCCTCCTCTTATCATTAAACGTACATGCCTACATTGTAACTCTTTTTAAACAGCTTAGAAAGCGTGGTCCATTTCCGTGGAAATAGAAAAAGAGAGCCCGGTGGCTCCCTTTCTTATGCTTCGTAAATATCACGCAAGATGACTGTCTGTTCACGAGCCGGTCCGACCGAGAACGTCAACAATTCGATTCCTGTCAATTCCTCGATGCGACGCACGTAACGCTGTGCGTTCTCCGGAAGGTCTTCAAAGCGACGAACCCCTGTGATATCCTCTGTCCAGCCAGGAAGCTCTTCGTATACCGGTACACACTTCTCAAGGACGCGGAAGTTCGGTGGATACTCGTCAAGATGCTTTCCTTCATACTCATACGATGTACAAATCTTGAGCGTCTCAAGACCTGTCAGCACATCGATTGAGTTGAGGCAAAGATCTGTGATCCCACTGACGCGGCGTGAGTGACGCACGACGACCGAGTCGAACCAGCCGACACGGCGTGGACGACCTGTTGTCGTTCCATATTCTTTCCCGACTTCACGGATTGTATGACCGATCTCATCGTCGAGCTCTGTCGGGAACGGACCGTCTCCAACGCGTGACGTATATGCTTTACAGACACCAACCACGTGATGAATCTTCGATGGCCCGATTCCGGCACCACTCGATACGCCGCCTGATGCAGCATTCGACGATGTGACAAACGGATACGTTCCATGGTCGATATCGAGAAGGACCCCTTGAGCCCCTTCAAAGAGAACTTTTTTCTCTTCGTCGAGCGCATCGTTCAACACGACCGATGTATCACACACGTATTTCGCGAACTGTTGACCATACGCGTAGTATTCTTCAAAGATGTCATCGAACTCGATTGGATCGACTTCATACATTTTCACGAACATGCGATTTTTTAGTTCAAGTACAGTCTTTAGCTTCTCCGCAAACACTTCTTTGTCGAGAAGGTCGGCGATGCGAATCCCGATACGTGCCGCCTTGTCCATATACGCTGGACCGATTCCTTTCAGTGTCGTACCGACTTTCGCGTCACCTTTCGCCTCTTCTTCGAGACGATCTTGAAGCTGGTGGTATGGCAAGATGATATGCGCCCGGTTCGAGATCCGGAGGTTATCCGTGCTCACACCCCGTTCATGTAAGTAAGCGAGTTCTGTCACGAGTGATTTCGGGTTGACGACCATCCCGTTCCCGATGACACACGTCTTATCCGAATAGAAAATCCCAGACGGAATGAGGTGAAGTTTATATTTCGTATCATTGAAGACGATCGTGTGACCAGCGTTGTCTCCCCCTTGATAACGCGCGACGACTTCGGCTTGTTTCGATAAGAAATCGGTGATCTTCCCTTTCCCTTCATCGCCCCACTGCGTTCCCACTACGACTACTGATGACATAATGAATCCTCCTTATTAATCAACGTTCTGTTCAAACCATCCGTAAGTGTACACTTGAAAAGCAAGAAAGTCAATTGAATACCGAACGTTTTATATAAGATGTAACTATTCGTTCGTCATTTTGATCTAATCCTATACAAAAAAAAGACACCACCGACGTTACATCGGTGGTGCGAAGGCTTGCGTCTCCATATTGACGAACTTGTTGTACTCTTTCCTGAAGGAGAGCTTGACCGTACCGGTCGGACCGTTACGTTGTTTCGCAATGATGATTTCAATCGTATTGGCGTCTTCACTCTCTTTATCGTAATAGTCATCACGATAGAGGAAGGCGACGATATCGGCATCCTGCTCGATTGCTCCCGATTCACGGATATCGGACATCATCGGTCGCTTGTCTTGACGACTCTCTACGCCACGTGAGAGCTGAGACAAGGCGATGACCGGTACTTGTAGTTCCCGTGCGATTGCTTTGAGCGTACGTGAGATTTCCGATACTTCTTGTTGGCGGTTCTCGCCCGGTTTCCCGTTCCCGACGATGAGCTGCAAGTAGTCAATCATGATCATCCCGAGGCCATGTTCCTGCTTCAATCGGCGACATTTGGCTCGGATTTCGTTGACCCGAAGACCCGGTGTATCGTCGATGTAGATGCCTGCTTGGGAGAGCGACGACATCGCAAGGGAGAGACGACCCCAATCTTCCGCTTCAAGACGACCGGTCCGGAGGCGCTGGGCATCGATGTTCCCTTCCGCACACAACATACGCATGACGAGTTGCTCGGCACCCATCTCCAAACTGAAGATGGCGACGTTCTCACCCGTACGGACCGCGACGTTTTGCGAGATGTTCAAGGCGAACGCGGTCTTCCCGACAGATGGACGGGCGGCCACGATAATCAAATCGTTTCGTTGGAAACCGGCCGTCATCTTATCCAAATCCGTGAACCCGGTCGCAATCCCGGTGATTTCACCGCTCGACTGATGCAGCTTTTCAATCGTCGAGTACGCATCGGATAAGACAGAACCAATCGGGTGGAAGCTCGATTGTCCTTTTCGCTGCGATACTTTTAGAATATTTCGCTCGGCATCAGATAAAACAGAATCCACCTCATCTTGACGCTCATAACCATCCGAGACAATGTTGGTCGCAGTTCGAATCAGTCGACGGAGTGCCGCTTTTTGGTCGACGACGTTCAAGTAATAGCCGATGTTCCCGATGGCGGGAACGGATTCCGCGACCTCCGCCAAATAGTTGAGGCCCCCGATTTCGTCTAAAATCCCTTGCGCCTGCAACTCAGAACTAAGCGTTACCAAGTCGACGAGCTCGCCTCGGTCATTGATTTTTAGCATCGCTTCAAAGATGCGCTGGTGGCTGACACGATAAAAGTCGTCCGGGTCGACACGCTCTGAGGCCGTAATCAACCGATCCGAATCGAGGATGATTGCCCCTAAGACGGCTTGCTCCGCTTCCACGCTATGCGGTGGTGTATTGACTTGAATCGCATCACTCATCCGTCTCTACCTCACCTTCAAGCTTCTTGTACATGTACATTCAACGTCGCGACGACGTCATGGTGCAACTTCACTGGCACTTTCGTGAAACCGAGCGCCTTGATCGGATGCTCGAGTTCAATTTTACGCTTATCGATTTTGTAGCCCATCGATTTAAGGGCATCCGCGATTTGCTTGCTCGTGACCGAACCGAACACGCGACCGCCTTCACCGGCTTTCGTCGTGACGGAAATCGTCTCTTTTTCAAGCTTTTCTTTTAGTTGTTTCGCTTCGTTCAACTCTTCTTCTGCTGCTTCTTCGGCACGACGTTCTTTAGCCGCAAATGCTTTCAGGTTTCCTGGTGTCGCTTCCACTGCCAAGTTCTTCTTGAACAAGACGTTTTTAGCGTAAGCGTCTGCCACGTTTTTCACTTCTCCAGCTTTCCCTTGTCCTTTTACATCTACTTTCAAAATGACTTTCATTCTAATTCCTCTCCTTCAGTTTCATCTGTTACGTAATGATCGATTGCCTCTTTCAACATGACGTTCGCTTGTTCGCGACTCACCTCAAGTTGCGTCGCCGCATTCGTCAAATGGCCACCGCCATCAAGCATTTCCATGATGACCTGGACGTTGACGTCGCCGAGCGACCGCGCGCTGATTCCCGTACGTCCGTCCGGTAAGACGGCGATGACGAACGAAGCTTTGACGCCTTCCATATTCAGCAACTGGTCTGCAGACTGAGCGATCAACACTTGATGGTGTGCCTCGTCGTCAGAAGCGACCGCGATCGCCATCCCACCTGCATAAATTTCGGTGTTTCTCAAAATCTGAGACTGCTCGATATAAGCATCGAGGTCTTGTCTCATGAAGTGCTGTACGAGAACCGTGTCAGCACCTTGAATCCGTAAGAAGGATGCCGCATCAAACGTACGGGATCCCGTACGGAGCGTAAATCCTTTCGTATCGACCATGATCCCCGCGAGAAGTGACGTCGCTTCTAAAATCGAGAGCTTTCGGCTTCCCGCCTGATACTCAATCAATTCTGTGACGAGCTCACTCGTTGATGATGCGTAAGGCTCCATATACACGAGAACCGGATCTTCGATAAACTCTTCCCCGCGACGATGGTGGTCGATGACGACGACCTGCTCCGACCGATCCAAAATATCTTTTGAAATGACGAGGGACGGACGGTGTGTATCGACGACGACGAGTAATGTCTGTTCATCGATGAGTGGCTGTGCCTCATACTCGGTCAGGAATTGGCTGTATAACGAGTCATCGTTCTCTACTTCATGGACGAGCCGCTGAATCCCGACACTCGTCTCACCGGATGGAATGACGACATACGCCTCGCGCCCGACAAACTCAGCCAATTTCATGACACCGATGGAAGCCCCGAGCGAGTCCATATCTGGATTCTTATGTCCCATCACAAGGACACGGCTCGATTCCCGAATGAGGTCACGCATCGAGTTCGAGATGACACGTGCCCGGACACGCGTTCGCTTCTCGGTCGGATTTGTCTTCCCGCCGAAGAAACGAACTTTCCCATTATGACGCTTAACGACTGCCTGGTCACCACCACGGCCAAGTCCTAAATCTAGACTCGACTGAGAGAGATTACCGAGCTCCGTCAATGTCGTTTCACCGCACCCAATCCCGATTGATAACGTCAACGGGATTCTTTGTTCCTTCGTCGCATCACGCACTTCATCCAAGATTGAAAAGCGGTTGTTTTCAAGTTCAGATAGCGTCCGTTCATTCATGACGAGGAAAAAGCGGTCCGCAGCTGTACGACGCATGTAGATATGATGCCGCTGCGCCCATTGATTGAGGAGCACCGTCACCCGACGATTGACTTCACTACGGACCTGTTCATCCACCGCAGTCGACATCTCGTCATAGTTATCCAAATACAAAATACCGATAACCGTCTGCGTTTGAACATACTTTTGTTCCATCTCCGCTTCTTCGGTCATATCAAATAAATAGAGGGTTTGATGGATTTGATTGTAATAGACACGATAGACACGGTCACCCACTTCAATCGTGGCTTCATCCTCTTCTTCTTCAATCAATTCATCGAAGGCGGAATGGAGCGCATCAAGCGGTATTCCAATCGCCATATCGAGTTCGAAAATCAATCGTGATTGTTCGTTATACCAACTGATCCGTCGGTCCTGGTCAAAGACTAAAATCCCAATCGGCATCGTCGTCAATGCTTCTTTTCCGACCTCTTCGATTTGATGAGAGAGAGAGAGGACATACTGTTCCCAATTTTTACGCTCCCGTCGCATCGTCACTTGCTGATAGATGAAAAAAATCAGCGTGCCCATAAACAGGGTGATTGCCGCCACAATGTTGTAGAACGCCAATCCTAACGAGACAAGGAATCCAATCACGTATGGAATCATGTGCCGCGCGTATTGGTTCTTCACGGATGTTAATGCTTCACCACTGTGCATGTATGCCTCCTAAAATGAGTAATGTTCACCCATGGAATCGTAAAGGTTTCTGCTCTATCATACCATATTCGTCGGTTTCACTTACACACTTACAGTCGAGATGAAATACAAAAAAACGACTTATCCAAGAGGATAAGCCGTTCGTCAAACAATTACTCTGCAACGTATGGAAGCAAAGCCATTTGACGTGAGCGCTTGATAGCGACAGTAAGTGGACGTTGGTATTTCGCTGAAGTACCAGTCACACGACGTGGAAGAATTTTACCACGCTCCGAAACGAAGCGTTTGAGCAATTCTACGTCTTTATAATCGATATGAGTGATGTTGTTCGACGTAAAGAAACATACTTTACGACGACGACGACCTCCTGGACGACGTGCCATGTGAAGACCTCCTTTATAGGTTAGTTTTTATTGTCCATGATGATTAGAATGGCAAATCATCATCTGACAAGTCGATTTTGCCGCCACCCGAGAACGGATCTGCGTCAAAACCTTTATTCGAATTCGAGGACTGAGATGAAGTCGAAGCGGCTCCTGCGCCCCATCCTGATCCACTTGATTCACCACCACCGAAGACATCTCCAGATGGTGCTTGCTCACGTTGCCCTGAGGCTCCGCGTGGTTCAAGGAAGCGTACGCTGTCTGCGACTACTTCTGCCCGGTAACGACGTTGGCCATCTTGTCCTTCGTAACTACTGATTTGAAGGCGACCGTCAACGCCGGCCATGCTGCCCTTTTTCAAGTATTGTGCTACGTTCTCTGCTTGTTTGCGCCAAACGACACAATCAATAAAGTCCGTCTCGCGCTTCCCATCTTGTCCAGCGAATGGACGATCGCAAGCGAGAGTAAGGCGTGTTACGGCGATTCCGCTCTGCGTATAACGCATTTCGGGATCGCGAGTCAATCGACCAACTAACACAACTCGGTTAATCATCTCCAAGCTCCCCTTTCACGATACGAAACGTTAAGGATTAACGCTCGTCTTTTGTTGTCATTTGACGGACAACGTCGTCAGAGATCTTCATGAGACGCTCTGTTTCTAAGATCGCTTTAGGTTCAGCAACGATGTTAAGAAGAACGTAGTGTCCTTCGCGCATCTTGTTGATTTCATAAGCGAAACGACGTTTACCCATGTCTGTTGTTTTTTCAACAGTACCACCGTTTTCAGTGATGACGTTGTTGAAGCGCTCGATTAAAGCTTTCTTCGCTTCCTCATCAACTGATGGACGGATAATGTAAAGAAGTTCGTATTTACGCATTATCTTTCACCTCCTCTTGGACTAACGGCCCCTACCGGTTGTAGGAGCAAGGAGCAAACAATTGTTTTACTCACGTCATAATATACTATCAAACTTCCTTGACTTTTACAATACGTTTCCGTAAATCAACTTATACGTTGAAGCGGAACGTGACAACGTCGCCATCTTGGAAGACGTATTCTTTTCCTTCTGAACGAAGTTTTCCTTGTTCTTTCACCGTCGTCATGTTTCCTGCTGCTGAAAGGTCGTCATACGACACGACTTCGGCACGGATGAATCCACGTTCGAAGTCAGAGTGGATGACACCGGCACATTGTGGGGCTTTCATCCCTTGTTTGAACGTCCATGCACGAACTTCCTTCTCACCTGCCGTAAAGTATGTCGCAAGACCAAGTGTCGAGTAAGCCGCACGGATCAATTGATCAAGTCCTGACTCTTCGATTCCGAGATCTTGTAAGAACTCGAGGCGTTCTTCCGGTTCGAGTTCTGAAATTTCTTCTTCGATTCGTGCACAGATGACGATGACTTTCGACCCTTCTGTTGCCGCGTGATCACGGACTGCTTGTACAAACTCGTTCGAATCGGCATCTGCCACTTCATCCTCACTCACGTTCGCCACGTAAAGCATCGGCTTCATCGTAAGCAATTGGAAGTGTTTGACAATCGCGAGTTGATCTTCTGATAATTCAGCGACACGTGCCGGGCGCTCTGATTCAAGAACATCTCGCACGATTTCGAGTGCTTCGAGTTCTTGTACCGCACCTTTATCTTTTGCCTTCACCATTTTTTGAACACGTGCGATTCGTTTATCGACTTGCTCAAGATCAGCTAAGATCAATTCAAGATTGATAGTCGTAATGTCATCGATTGGTGAGACACGACCTGCGACGTGCGTGATGTTCTCGTCTTCAAAACAACGGACGACTTGGCAAATCGCATCGACTTCGCGAATGTTCGCCAAGAATTTGTTTCCGAGACCTTCACCTTTTGACGCACCTTTCACGATTCCAGCGATATCTGTAAACTCAAATGCTGTTGGTACCGTTTTTTTCGGTTTGACGAGTTCTGTCAATCGATCAAGGCGCGCATCCGGTACTTCTACGACGCCGACGTTCGGGTCGATCGTCGCGAACGGATAGTTGGCCGCCTCGACTCCTGCTTGTGTAATCGCATTAAACAATGTCGATTTCCCGACGTTTGGCAATCCGACAATTCCTGCTGTTAATCCCACTAGTAGTTCCTCCTCATCCGGTGTTTCCCGGGAAATGTTAAGCCGTCTGTGGAGTGGGTACATTCAGTACACCACACCGTCACATCCTTCACAATTATAGATAGTCCACGATTAAACCGCAACTCACGTTCATAACCTAAAGAAAAACGCCGCTTATTCGGCGGCGTTCCCTTGTTCAAGCACTTTCTTGAATCGCTTATCAAAATCACGGCGTTGCATGAGCACACTGGCTCCGCAGCCTTGGCACTTGATCCGAATGTCCATCCCGACACGCGTGATTTGCCAGCGGTTCGTCTTACAGGCATGTGGTTTTTTCATTTCCACAATATCGTTCAATGCATAGGTTTTACTTTGCATTTTCTGCTTCTCCTCCTTTAGGAGCCGAGTTCGGTGGCATCATGACCGTACGTGGGTATGGAATTTCAATCCCGCGCTCGTCAAGTCCAGCCTTTAACTCTTTATGCAAAATTCGACCAGCTGCGAAGTGCTGGGTCGGCGGGACTTCCGCCATTAATCGGTACACCACTTCCGATGGTCCGAGCGACTGCACTCCAGCCAAGTCGATTGGCTTGATGAACAAGTCGTGATAGCGTGCTTCGACCGTTTTCGCAATTTCCTTGAGCGCTTGCTCTACTTTTGACATATCTTCTTCGTACGCAACCCCAATATCGACAACAGCGACGCTGTTTTCAAGCGAGTAGTTCGTCACTTGTAAGATTTGTCCGTTCGGAATAATCGTCACTTGTCCGTTTAATCCTTTTAACTTCGTCGTCCGGATTCCGACCTCGATGACCGTCCCGTCGACTTGTTGGTTCAAATTGACGTAATCCCCATTCTTGTATTGGTTTTCAAAGATGATGAACGCCCCTGTGATGACGTCTTTCACCAAACTTTGTGCCCCGAATGAGATTGCAAGACCCGCGACCCCGGCTGATGCAATCAAACCGGCGATATTCACACCGAATTGTCCGAGCACCGTCAAGACCATAATCAACCCGATCACATAGCGGATTGTGTTTTGGGCTAATTTTAATAACGTTTCATTCTGTCGCTGGGCGACGATATCATGTTCTTTTATTTTGCGGAGCGTAAACACACGCTCGACCATCGTTGTCAAAATGCGTGTTGCGATATATAAACCAAGGATGATGAGCGCCACACCGGCGAGCTTGATCCCTAAACCAATCCACATGTCTGTATCTTTAAAGTACTCGACGAATCGGTTCACGCTGTCGATTGTCTCATCGGCAACCGTATTTAAATCTTTATCTGTATTTTGCGAAGCCATCTTTTCACCTCAAAGTCGTAGATTCTAAATTATCAAAACATATTTCACGACTTTTCTCAAACACTGCATTCGGAAGTTAGAAGTTTTCCACTTTTGGGAATGGATTAATACGAGATCAATCCCCCAACTGCAACTAGGAATAGGCAGCTTAGAAGAGAGGATGAGATTCATGCCGTTTCGCTTAAAACCTCATAAACCATACTCTTTTTTCATTGAACACACTGAGCGGAGTGGATCCAGATTGCTTGCGGACCAGCTTCATGAACAGTTGGTCAATGAAATCCATCGCCCCATCGTCCTTGTTTGCATCGGTTCGGACCGTTCGACCGGTGATTCACTCGGTCCGCTCGTCGGAACGTTTTTAGAAGAACGTCATATCCGAAATTTACATGTATACGGCACATTAACGAAGCCTGTACACGCACTCAATTTGGTGGAAACGTTACATGAGATTCAAACGCGCTTCCATCAACCGCTCATTATCGCTATCGACGCCTGTCTCGGACGTTTATCAAGTGTCGGTTATGTCTTCTTTTCGGAAGGTCCGCTCGCTCCAGGGGCCGGTGTCCAAAAAGAACTTCCGGCAGTCGGCGCTTACAATATTAAAGCCGTCGTGAACGTAAGTGGATTCATGGAGATGATGATTCTACAGAATACCCGTCTCCATCTTGTATATGAACTCGCACGTTTCATCACAGACGGATTCGCCGATTTTGATACACGGATCGGGCGCCTGCATCACGAAGAGGCGGCCATCACGCGTCTTCGTCAGTCACGAGATGAATCAAAGTCTTGAGGCGATAATAACGTCAACAATTGTTCCAAGTCGTCTTGTGAAAAATACTTCAACTCGAGGACGCCGCCTTTTCGGCGCGGACGAATCGACACATCCATCTGAAGACGCTCCGCAAGCACCGCTTCGACCGCTTCGATATCGGCGTTCGATCGCTTCAGCGTCTTTTTTTCTGTGCGCTCTTTTTGTAAGTAACGCTCGAGGCGACGGACCGTCCAATGCTCGGCAATGACCCGTTTCGCAATCTGTTCCATCGCTTGTTCCGATTTCATACCCGTGATGGCACGTGCATGTCCCATCGTCAAATCTCCGACCATGACCGCATGCTGGACGGCACTCGGCAATCGAAGGAGGCGAAGACTGTTCGTCACATGACTGCGGCTCTTCCCGACGCGATCGGCCAACTGTTGTTGCGTCAGACCTAGCGTCTGCATCAACTGTTCATAGGCGACAGCCTCTTCGATGGCATTCAAGTCTGCCCGCTGAATGTTTTCAATCAGCGCCAACTCCATGACGCGATCGGAGTCCGCCGTGACGACGAGGGCAGGAATGTCTTCTTTCCCAGCGAGCTTCGCCGCCTGAAACCGTCGTTCCCCGGCAATGATTTCATAGTATCCTGTCGCTTTTCGAACGACGATTGGTTGTAGGACGCCATATCGCTCAATGGATTGACGCAACTCTTCTAATTTTTCCACCTCAAATTGTTTCCGGGGCTGATTCGGGTTTGGGCGAATGAATTTTAATGCTAATCGTTCCATCTACAAACCTCCTTCATTGTATAAAAAAGCACGGACTCATTTTTGAGGCCGCGCTTTCGGGATGCGAATTCGAATTTCAACAAATTCCTCTTCGTCTACTTCTTCAGTTTGGACGTCAATCCCTGTTTTCCCAATCAAATCGATTGAGTCACGAATCGTGTTGATGGCGATTCGCGTGTCACGCGCAAAACTTTTCGTCCGACGACGTTGTTTTTTCGGCTTTCGCTTCTCTTCTTCGATCGGTGTTGTTAAAAAGGCGACGCGTTCTTCTGTCTCCTTGACGTTAAAATCCTGTTCTAACACTTCTGCGAGCACTTGAAGTTGCAATCCTTCTTCCTTCAACGGCAACAACGCACGCGCATGTCGCTCATTGATCCGACGATCGCGAAGCGACTGCTTCACATCCTCCGGCAATTTTAACAAGCGCAACTTATTGGCGATCGTGGATTGACTCTTGCCTAGACTCTTAGCGAGCGCATCTTGCGTCAAACCGTTCAAGGCGAGTAAACGATCATATGCTTCCGCCTCTTCAATCGGGCTTAACTGCTCACGCTGCAAGTTTTCAATCAAGGCGAGTGCAGCCGTCGTATCATCGTCCATATCGCGAACAATTGCCGGAATCGCTGACCAACCAAGCGATTTCACCGCACGGAAACGACGCTCCCCGGCAATGATTTCATAACAGTCCCCATCTGCCTTTCGAACCACGATTGGTTGAAGGAGTCCATGTTCCGAAATCGTCGTTGCCAACTCTTCAATTTTTGCCGGCTCGAACACTTTACGCGGTTGATAACGGTTTGGACGCAACCGTGATAACGAGAGTTCTTGTACCGTGTCATCCGCTCGAACTTCCGCAATCTGCGTCACGGCAACTTCGTCTTTTCGATTCACACCGAACAATTTCGCAAATCTATTCTTCAACGTCGGGCACCCCTTTATGTAAAAAAATAAGCAGACTCCACCACTGGAATCTGCTTTTGTTTCACGTGAAACGACATCATCAGATAAGTGGCTCTTTCGCCGGTGTCCCCGCTTTACGCGGATATTTCCCGGGCGTTTTTCGTAGTTTATCTACAACTACGATATTACGCTCACTCATCTCTCCTGGCAATAGGAACTGGTGTGTCGCTTTTTCTTTCCCACCTAGAACGGCTAAAGCGTTTTTGGCGTCTGCCATCTCGTCAGAAACCTTGGCCGCTTTAAGCGCGACGAAGCTTCCGCCTACTTTCGCGAGTGGCAAACAGTATTCCGCCAACACGGTCATGCGGGCAACCGCACGCGCTGTGACGACGTCAAACTGTTCGCGGAACTTTTTATTTTTTCCGAACTCTTCAGCGCGACCATGATGGAACGCGACACCTTCGAGCCCGAGGGCGAGGGCCAATTCGTTCAAGAAGGTGATGCGTTTGTTTAACGAATCGATGATCGTGACGTGTAAGTGTGGGAATAAAATTTTAAGCGGAAGACTCGGGAATCCCGCTCCTGCCCCGACATCACATACGGTTTCGACTTTCGTGAAATCGAAATGAAACGCTGCGCTGAGCGAATCATAGAAGTGCTTCAAATATACTTCTTCCCGGTCCGTGATGGCCGTTAAGTTCATTTTTTCGTTCCATTCGACGAGCATTTCGAAGTAACGTTTGAACTGACTGAGTTGTGTCTCACTCAGTTCAAACCCTTCAGCTCGTAACGCTTCAATAAATTGAGATTCGTTCATCGTTTCACTCCACCGTTGCGTATTGTCCCTGTTCGATATAGACGAGCAAGATTGACACGTCTGCCGGGTTTACGCCTGAGATACGGGACGCTTGTCCGATCGAAAGAGGACGAACTTGTTTTAGTTTTTGTTTCGCTTCTGTCGCGAGACCACCGATCGCATCATAATCCAAGTTTTCTGGGATTCGTTTCTCTTCCATGCGACGCATCTTCTCGACTTGTTCAAGCTGTTTGGAAATATAGCCTTCATATTTCACTTGAATCTCGACTTGCTCTTTTACTTCATATGACAATTCTTCCGTTGATGGAACGACTGTCATGAGTGCTTCATAGGATACTTCCGGACGCTTCAACAAGATGTTGGCATGTGTCGCTTCCTTGAGCGGGTGTGCACCGACCGATTCGAGCATCGCATTGACTTCAGGTGTCGGTTTGACGACGAGGGATGCAAGTCGTTTTACTTCTTTTTCAATCGCTACGCGTTTCTTGTTGAGGTGAGCATGACGATCTTCTGAAAGTAAGCCGATCTCATACCCGATGTCGCTGAGTCGCAAGTCCGCATTGTCATGACGCAACAAGAGACGGTATTCGGCACGTGATGTGAGAAGGCGATACGGTTCGTTCGTCCCTTTCGTCACGAGGTCATCGATTAAGACGCCGATGTACGCTTGCGAACGGTCCAAGATGACCGGATCTTTTCCGAGCACTTTGCATGCGGCGTTGATTCCCGCCATGATGCCCTGTCCAGCCGCTTCTTCGTACCCGCTCGTCCCGTTGATTTGTCCCGCTGTGAAAAGACCTGGGACAGCTTTTGTTTCGAGAGTTGGCCAAAGCTGTGTCGGTACGACCGCATCGTATTCAATCGCATAACCGGGACGCATCATCTCTGAATTTTCAAGACCCGGGATCGTGCGAAGCATCTGATGTTGCACGTCTTCTGGCATACTCGTCGAAAAGCCTTGGACATAGATTTCTTCCGTATCGCGACCTTCTGGCTCTAAGAAGATTTGGTGACGCGGTTTATCATTAAAGCGAACGACCTTATCTTCAATCGATGGGCAATAACGTGGTCCCGTTCCTTTAATCGCACCCGAGTACATCGGTGAGCGATGCAAGTTCTCATCAATCAATTGGTGCGTGCGCTCACTCGTGTACGTGAGCCAGCATGGGATTTGTTCGATTGGATTCAAATCCGTCGAGGTGTACGAGAAGAATGATGGATTCTCGTCTCCTGGTTGAATCTCCGTCTTCGAGTAATCGATCGTCTTGCCGTCGATTCGTGGCGGTGTTCCCGTTTTGAATCGAACTAAGTCGAGACCGAGCTCTTCTAGATGCTTCGATAGCTCGACCGAAGGCATTTGGTTGTTCGGGCCACTTTCATATGCCAATTCCCCGATGATGATTTGACCGCGCATGAACGTTCCCGTTGTGACGATGACCGCTTTCGCGCGATATTCTGAACCTGTGTTCGTTACCACGCCACGTACTTCTCCGTCCTCAATTAACAAACGTTCGACTAGCGCCTGACGAAGCAGTAAATTCGGCTCGTCTTCTAGCACTTTCTTCATGTGATTTTGGTATTGGAATTTGTCCGCCTGTGCACGTAGCGCACGTACCGCCGGCCCTTTCGATGTGTTGAGCATCTTCATTTGGATGTATGTCGCGTCAATCGCACGCCCCATCTCGCCGCCGAGCGCATCGATTTCACGTACGACGATCCCTTTCGCTGGCCCACCGATTGATGGGTTGCAATACATGAATCCGACCATATCAGGGTTCATGGTGAGCATCGCTGTTTTCGCGCCCATTCGAGCCGATGCGAGTGCTGCTTCAATCCCTGCGTGTCCGGCCCCGATGACGATGACGTCAAATTCGCCTGCCGTATAAGCCATATTCGTTCCTCCTTATTATTTCCCAAGACAAAACTGTGAAAAGAGCTGATCAATCAAGCTCTCCTGTACGGTATCTCCATTGATTTCACCGAGCGTATCCCACGCACGACGTAAATCGATTTGAACCATGTCGATTGGCATATTCATGACGGCACTCCCGAGCGCCTCATCAATTTGACCAATCGTTCGTTTGATTAATTGAATGTGTCGAGCGTTTGAGATATACGTCATATCTTGTGACTCGACCCCTTTTGCGAAGAAGAGATTTGCGATGGCCGCTTCAAGGGCATCGATTCCTTCATCTAGTAAGAGCGATGTCGCCACAATAGGACGTCCTGCCGCTAGTTTCTCTAGCTTAGAAGAATCCATGTTTTGTGGCAAGTCCGTCTTGTTGATGATGATGATGGCATTCATTCCTTTAACTGCCTCAAATAACGCCTCATCCTCGACAGTCAATCCCTCGTGTCCGTTCAAGACGAGAAGGACCAAATCTGCCGCCTCTAACGCTTTTCTCGACTTTTCCACACCGATTCGTTCCACGATATCTTCCGTTTCGCGAATCCCTGCCGTGTCGATCAATTTGAGCGGAACACCTTTCACATTGACGTATTCCTCAATCGTGTCACGTGTCGTTCCGGCAATTTCGGTGACGATCGCTTTCGTCTCTTGAACGAGCGTATTCATCAGAGAAGATTTACCGACGTTCGGTCGACCGATGATTGCTGTAGCCAAGCCTTCACGTAAGATTTTCCCTTGTCGCGCTGTCTCGAGTAACTGCTCGAGGACACGCTTGACCTCGCCCGCTTTCTCTTCGACGATGGCCTGGGTCATCTCTTCTGCGTCATACTCTGGATAGTCGATGTTGACCTCGACCGCCGCAATCGTTTCGAGCAATTGTTGACGTAACTCGCGAACGAGGCGTGACAAACGTCCTTCCATTTGCGCCATCGCAACGTTCATTGCCCGGTCCGTCTTCGCTCGAATCAAGTCCATGACAGCTTCCGCCTGAGATAAATCAATTCGACCATTTAGAAAGGCGCGCTTCGTAAACTCGCCCGGTTCTGCTAAGCGGATGTCGGGTTGATCGAGAACGAGCTCAAGGACACGATTGACCGCTACGACGCCTCCGTGACAATTGATTTCGACGACATCTTCTCGTGTAAACGTCTTCGGTGCGCGCATAATACTGACCATGACTTCATCGACGATTTCGCCGGTATCAGGATATTTTAACGTTCCATAATGAATCGTATGTGAATCGACTGTTGTTAAGTCTTTTCCAGAAAACACATTGTTCACCGTTTCGACCGCCAAATCGCCCGATAATCGGACAATCCCGATAGCGCCTTCACCCATCGGTGTCGAAATCGCTGTAATCGTGTCAAACTCTAGCATCTTTCTCCCTCCAAACCTAAACATCTTCTTCTATCATATGCATAACGAACCTACTATACACGATATTCGACTTGAACGAAAGCGTTCGCCCATCAATAAAGTCATTGCCATTCAACTCATCGTTTTCGTACAATAAAGGAATATATTTACATAGAAGAGAGGGTATGAATGTGAACCAACCGACAGCGATTCAAGTTATCACCGAACGACTTAAGCAGGACGAAGCGGTTCAAGCAATTTTTATGAAGGGCTCATTCGGTCGAGGAGAAGCCGATGAACATTCGGATATCGACCTCTATGTCATGGTGCACCCCGATGAGGAGGCCTCCTTTCTATCTAGACGCCTCGAGCATGTAACCGCCTATCGTCCGATTCTGTTAAAAGACGAGATTCACATCGTCGCGCCACAACTCATCGCCGTCTTTGATGATTTTCTTCATCTCGACCTGTTCACGGTCACGCAAGAGACGTTGAATCATCAAGACTCGATTCATGTGCTCTACGACCCACAACAGCGACTTGCTAGACACGCCACTTCCTTGCAATTAGACGAAGCGGCAATCAGTGACCATGCGTTCGATACCGTGTGGTTCTTTTTCCAATATACAAAATCACGCAATCGAGGCAACGCGATGTGGGCAACGGAGATGCTCCGGCAAGGAATGGTCCATTTCGCATATGTGTTAGCCGCTCACCACACACCGGACCGGGCTTCCCTTGGTTTAAAAGATGTGACGCAGCGACAAGAAATCGACCTCCGCTCATTTTATGACTATTTGACCCCTGCCTCACACGAAAAAGCCGCCCACATCTATCTGGAGCGACTTCAGGTAGAGCAAACTTTTTTCACATCACTACCTGGCTACAACGTGTTCGGACCGTTCATGGAACAGTTGATTCAACGAGAAACAAGCCGCCCTGGCATATAGGGCGGCTTGTTTTTAGTATCTCGATTGCCGTTTTGTCGAGCGAATCGCGAAGTAGAGGAACAATTCTAGTACCGCGATCGCGATGAGGATTCCACCGAACAGTTGGAACAAGACAAGTAGGCTACTGAACGGATTCGTCAACATGAGAATCCCGACACCTATCCACAATAGACTTCCAATCAAAAACCAAAGCCATCGTCCCGACATCGATTGACGGTAACCGAGTGCCTGAATCAGGCGGATAATTCCACCGAATAGGAACAGGGCCCCGATTAAGATAGGCAAGAGACTCGCCAACGTGTCAGCAAAGAAGAAGACGACCGCTGCCAAAATCAAATAGATGAGACCCATAAAGAAAGTGGGTGGCAACCCTCCCTGACGTCGACGCAACCCTTGAAAGATCATCCAAATCCCCATGATTGCTAAATAACCGGCAATGACATACACCATGACATCAAAGAAAAATCGAGGATATAACAGAATGAGAACACCAAGTACAAAGTAAATGACCGCTTGCCATAACGTCGAACGTTCCAAACGCTGAATGAATGCCTCCATTTTCCCACACCTCCGTTTACTCATTTCTATCTCTATTCCCCTCTGACCGGCTTGCAATCCCACAAAAAAAGCTGAGCGTCAGGAGACACCCAGCTTCATGATTATTTACGTTTTTTCTTTTTGTTTTTCTTCTCTTCTTCGGCAAGCGCTGCACGCTCTGCTTCTTTCGCAGCAATCTTCGCTTCAGCCGCAACCTTCATCTTCTCACGCATCGGGAGCATGATGGCCATCGTGACGATGATCGAGATGATATAACCGACTACCCAGTATAACGAAAGGGCAGCTGGAAGGTTGATCGACATGACGAAGATCATAACCGGGAAGATATAAAGCATCATCTTCAACTGGGGGTTCTGTTCTTGACCCGCCATTGAGATTTTTTGTTGTGCAAACGTCAAGATTGCCGCTAAGATCGGCAAGACGAACGTTGGATCCGGAGCACCGAGGTCGAACCATAAGAAGTTCGCTTCGAAAATCTCAGGTGTACGGCGAATCGCATCATAGAATGCGAAGAGAATCGGCATTTGAATCAAGATCGGCAAACATCCCGCGAGCGGGTTGATTTGGTATTCCTGATAAAGCTTCATCATCTCTTCTTGGAGTTTACGTTGTGTTTCCTGGTCTTTTGAGCTGTACTTTTCACGAAGCTTCAGCATTTCTGGTTGCAACACTTGCATCGCACCCATACTCTTCGTCTGCTTGATCATGAGTGGGAGAATCAATAACCGGACGATAATCGTCGCGATGATGATTGAAATCCCGTATTGCCACTGGCCACCGACCAAGTAAGCAACTTCCTTCAAAAGCCATGCGAGCGGCCATACAAAGTACTTCGCCCAGAAACCTTCTGTGTCAGCCGTTACTGGTTCGGCTTGGATGGTAGACGGATCCACACAGCCTGCCATCAGCATGATGACCGCGGTCATGGCAGCGAGTAATCCTAATTTTAGCTTTTTGCTCATAGTTCCTCCTACGCTTTCTTTATCAATTCTTTTTAACGCACACGTCGATCGGGCAATCTTATCAGACTCTAATTATATGAGAGAACAAATTCAGATTGTCATGGTCACCGGCCCTGCTTTTGCCAAACCTTAGCCCGTTTGAATACGTGTTTCAAACTCTCGGTCACTTCCGACTGCGTCAATGCGGTCGCAGGTTTTCGAGCGATGATGACATAATCATTCGGTGCAACGTTTGGTTCGAGCAAGCGAAGCGACTCACGCATCAATCGTTTCATCCGGTTCCGTTCCACAGCATTTCCAAGCTTCTTGCTGACGGAAAGACCCACTCTGAAATGCGTTTGATCCGCTTTGAGCGTGTAGACGACAAACTGACGATTGGCCACGGAGCGTCCTTCGCGAAACACCGCTTGGAACTCTTCATTCTTTTGCAGGCGGTATTCTTTTTTCAAAATTCTCACTCCATCCTTCGCTTCAAAAATCGTCAACTAACATCATATCATATCCACATCATTTGAACGAGGGAGAATCCATGAAATACTACGTTTCTGTGACAAACTAAAAAATTGCCCGAGGAAAGGATCCCCGGGCAATCTTCGTTCGAAATTATACAGTCAAGGCTTTACGGCCTTTACGACGACGAGCAGCAAGAATGTTGCGACCGTTTTTAGTCGCCATGCGTGCACGGAATCCGTGAACTTTCTTACGCTTACGGTTGTTAGGGTTGAAAGTTGGTTTCATGGTTACAGCACCTCCTCAAGATTAACGCTCTATTAGCAAGTTATAGTTTCATTTAAGGCAGTCTTTAAGATTATATAAATCGATTCAACAATTGTCAATGTATTTTCGGATGGTTTTCGAATTCGTATTACGAGGCGCTCAGAAAGCATTCATCCACATGGATTCGATCGTACCCACAGGACGAGTAGGTCGAAGAATGTATACACAACCTTTACGTATTTTATAAACGGTCTTTATAAATAGCCACGTTGAGCCATTTTATCCACAAAATCACGAAGTTATCCACATTTATATGTGAATAACTCCTCTTTTTTCACATTCTCATTATTGATTTTTTCATTTTCTTCTTTTACAAAAACAATCTTTCATTTCACTTCTTCCTCTTTTGTGTATAACTTTTTCACCCAACACTCCATCATTATTGCTTTATCCACAATATATCCACAGGTTATCCACAAAACACACAGCATGTGGATAAGTGGGTGTGGATACTTTTCTTTATCTGTGGATAAATACCGAAAAGCATTGCCACGTCTATTTTATTTTGCTAAACTGAATGTGCACAAACTTGTGGATGAACAATTCGTGATTCCAAGATATACACAGGCTGTGGATAAGTGTTATCCCCATAATGAACACCATGTGGATAACTTTATCCACAGTTTTTGTTCTCTGGGGATAACCCTAGTTTCTACTATAGAATAGTGTATGTGTATATCGTGTGAATAAGTTTTACCCAACATGTGAGTAAAGGAGGTCTTTCATTGAAGAATGCTCGCGAGATTTGGAGAAATGTCTTATCGGTAATCGAGGAAGAAGAACGAACTCCAAAAGCCAGTTTTGACATGTGGTTAAAATCAACCGAGGGGATATCGTTGATGGGAACGACGCTCGTTGTGTCGGCACCCGCCAGTTTTATCGTCACGTGGTTAGAGCGACAGTATCTATCGCTGCTACAAGATACGGTTGAAGAGATCACAAACAACAAGCTTGAAATTCATTTCATCGAGGAATCTCAAGCACACAAGTATGCTCCAGCAGATGGATCGTCACATGAATCCATCGCCGTGACAGAAACAAAAGAACAACCCGTGCTATTACCTTCAAAAGAGGAAGGGGATCTTGGTCAACTGAATGACAAATACATTTTCGAGACGTTTGTCATCGGATCGGGGAATCGTTTTGCCCACGCCGCATCACTTGCTGTCGCCGAAGCGCCGGCACGTGCGTATAACCCGCTCTTCATTTATGGAGGCGTTGGACTCGGTAAGACGCATTTGATGCATGCGATCGGTCACTATGTAAAAGGTCAAAAACCAGGGGCCCGTATTGCCTATGTCTCTTCTGAGAAGTTCACGAATGAATTCATCAATTCGATTCGAGATAATAAGACCGGTGAGTTCCGGAACCGTTATCGAAACATTGATGTGCTATTGATTGATGATATTCAGTTTTTAGCAGGGAAAGAACAAACCCAGGAAGAGTTTTTCCACACGTTCAATGCGTTGCACAACGATCAGAAACAAATCGTGATTTCGAGTGATCGACCACCAAAAGAAATCCCGACGCTAGAAGATCGACTTCGTTCACGCTTCGAGTGGGGCTTAATCACAGACATCACGCCACCGGACCTTGAGACGCGAATTGCGATTCTTCGCAAAAAAGCGACGGCGGAAGGGCTTGATATCTCGAATGAAGTCATGCTGTATATCGCGAATCAAATCGATACGAACATTCGGGAACTAGAAGGGGCGCTGACACGAGTCGTCGCTTATGCAAAACTTGTCGGGCGACCAATCGACCCGGACGTGGCAGCCGAAGCGCTTCATAATATCATGCCTGTCCAGGAAGCGAAGAAAATTGTCATTCGCGACATTCAAGAAGTTGTCGGTCAACACTTCAACATTCAAGTAGAAGAATTGAACTCGAAAAAGCGAACGAAGACGTTGGCATTCCCACGTCAAATCGCAATGTATCTCTCGCGGGAGATGACGGAGAGTTCCTTGCCAAAAATCGGGGAAGAGTTCGGAGGGCGTGATCATACGACCGTGATTCACGCGCATGAGAAAATTAGCACCCTTCTAAAGAACGATGTGGAAATGCAAGAGACGATTCAAACGTTGAAGAAGGCACTTTCTAACTAATGAAGAATTCTCTGTGGATATCCTGTGGATAAACCACCTTAGTTATCCACAAGTTATTCACAGGCGAAATGGCTTAACACGTATGGATTAGGGGACTTATCCCCAGTATCCACAGCCCTTATTACTATTATGACTTAATTAATACTATTATATTATTAGGAAATGGACTCATTTCACCTTAGGAGGAATTATCCACATGCATTTAACGATTCAACGAGATGTATTCATGCAAGCCGTACAAGACGTATCAAAAGCTGTGGCTTCACGAACGACCATTCCAATTTTGACAGGCTTGAAACTTGAGGCACATGCGGATGGCTTAACACTGACAGGAAGTGATACCGAGATTTCGATTGAACGCTTGATTCCAATCGAAGAGGGTGGAATTGAACTCATTCAAATTCAACGTGCTGGAAGCGTCGTGTTGAACGCACGCTTCTTAGGAGAAATTGTGAAGAAGTTACCGACGAACGAGGTCACCCTCGAAGTTTCACCGAACTTCATGACGCGCATTGAGTCTGGTCAAGCAGAGTTTCATTTAAACGGTCTTGACCCGGATGAATATCCACGCCTACCTGAACTTGCGAGTGATCGTCGCTTCTATTTGCCGGCTGATCTATTGAAGACGATCATCCGTCAGACGAGCTTCGCTGTTTCTTCACAGGAGACACGTCCCGTATTGACAGGGGTTAACTTCTCAGCAGAGAAGGGCTTCCTTACATGTGTCGCAACGGATAGCCACCGTCTGGCGCTTCGTCGTGCGCGATTTGAGACAGATAACGATTTGACGTTCCAAAATGTCGTCGTTCCTGGTCGCTCACTCAACGAATTGGCAAAATTACTCGACCGTGAAGAGTTGCCGATTGAAATCGTCTTAACGGACCAACAAATTTTATTCCGTATGAAAAACATCTCATTCTTCTCTCGTTTGTTAGACGGTGCCTATCCAGACACGTCACGTCTCATTCCGGAAGAATATCGCACAGCGGTTCGGATGAATGCGAAAGAGTTCTTACAGGCCATTGACCGTGCATCGCTCTTAGCACGTGCCGATCGCAACAACGTCATTAAATTTGTGGCGGAAGATACAACGGCAGTTGAAGTCTCTTCACACTCGCCGGAAGTCGGAAAAGTGTCGGAACGTGTCAGCATCCTGTCGCTTGAAGGAGAAGAACTAAAAATTTCCTTCAACTCGAAATTCGTGATGGACGCGCTCCGCGCACTCGATGCATCTGAAATCGAAATCCAGTTCACGGGTTCGATGCGACCGTTCATTTTACGACCGGTTGAACAAGATAGTGTTCTTCAACTGATTTTGCCAGTCCGCACATCGTAAGCTGCGGATAGGGATGATGAGGTGTCTTGCCTTGTCATCCCTCTTTTTGCCTTATTCGACGATTTTCGATAAACTAATATGTATGGCGATTTTTTCAGATCAGCATGTGAGAAAGGAAGTGACGACATGGAAAAAGTGTCGATTACAACCGAGTATGTAACGCTCGGACAATTTTTAAAATTAGCAGATATCATCTCAAGTGGGGGACAAGCAAAGTTCTTTTTAGAGGATGTCATGATTAAAGTGAACGGTGAGCAGGACCAGCGCCGCGGTCGTAAATTAAGAGATGGAGATACAATCGAAGTCGAAGGCTTCGGGGAATATCAAATCGAGGGAAACTGACGTGCATTTAAAGTCGATCCGATTGCAAAACTATCGCAACTACGAAACCCTCGAGCTAGATTTTTCAGAACAGACGAATGTTCTGATTGGTGAGAACGCCCAAGGAAAAACGAATCTTCTCGAATCGATTTACGTACTTGCGCTCGCAAAATCGCATCGGACGACACAAGACCGTGAGTTAATCGGTTGGGAAGCCGATGCTGCGAGTATCGAAGGACGGATTCATAAACGGACGGGCGAATCGGTGCAGAGTCTCTCTTTTTCTCCTAAAGGCAAGAAAGCAAAGCTCAATCATTTGGAACAACGTCGTCTCAGTGACTATGTCGGCGCATTTAACGTCGTCTTGTTCGCCCCAGAAGACTTAGCCATCGTCAAAGGCAGTCCGCAAGGGAGACGGCGATTTTTAGATATGGAAATCGGTCAGGTCAGTCCCGTGTACTTACACGAGCTCAATCAATACTTGAAGACGTTGAAACAACGGAATGCCTTGTTGAAGCAGTTATCCACAAAAGGTGGCGACGAGACGTTACTCGAAGTATTGACGGACCAATTGATTGAACTTGCCGTAAAAATCGTGATGCGACGCTATCACTTCATCGACCAGCTCGAAAAATGGGCCAATCCCATCCATTCCGGAATCACGAGAGATCTCGAAACACTGACGATTCAATACGTTTCTGACACGTTCCAAAAAGAACGCTTCTCAAAAGAACAGATGTTTGAAACGTATCGTCAAAAGTTTGATAAAATAAGAGAGAACGAACGACGAAGAGGTGTGACCTTGTTCGGTCCGCATCGTGACGATTTTGAATTGTATGTCAACAATCGAAACGTTCAAACGTTCGGTTCACAAGGTCAGCAACGAACGGCGGCCTTGTCATTGAAGCTAGCTGAGATTGAATTGATTCATGAAGAAGTAGGCGAATATCCTCTGTTGTTATTAGACGATGTGTTATCTGAGCTTGACGATCATCGCCAAACCCATCTCCTCGATACGATGGGACGGAAAGTACAAACGATTTTGACTACAACAAACATTGACGGGATTGCACATGAGACCATTCAACAAGCTAAAGTGTTTCACGTGAAACAAGGTGAGGTTGAAACGGAGTCTGTGTAATCGTGGCAAGAGGGAACACCAAATCATGTATAGTAGGTGAAAATAACCGATGAGTAATGAAAATGAAAAAGAATTGCAAGCGTACGGCGCCGACCAGATTCAAGTCCTTGAGGGCCTAGAGGCTGTCCGTAAACGTCCAGGGATGTATATCGGTTCCACAAGCTCTCGCGGTCTCCACCATTTAGTATGGGAGATTGTCGATAACTCAATCGATGAGGCGCTCGCTGGTTATTGTGACACGATCACAGTGACGGTCGAGCCAGGGAACTCGATCGTTGTTGAAGACAACGGACGTGGGATTCCGGTCGACGTTCAAAAGAAAACAGGTCGACCTGCCGTTGAAGTTATTTTCACGGTGTTGCACGCAGGTGGTAAGTTCGGCGGTGGCGGATACAAAGTATCAGGTGGTCTTCACGGTGTCGGGGCGTCAGTTGTTAACGCCTTATCGACGAAACTTGAAGTGTTCGTTCGTCGCGATGGAAACGTATATTACCAATCGTTCAAACGTGGTGTCCCACAAGGTGAACTCGAAATCGTCGGGACGACCGACACGACAGGGACGACGGTCCGCTTCTTCCCAGACGGGGACATCTTCCAAGAAACACTCGAATATGACTTTGATCTGTTAGCGACACGCTTACGTGAGCTCGCCTTCTTGAACAAGGGGTTACGAATCGTGGCTAAAGATGATCGTAGTGACGAGACGATTGAACGGAACTATCACTATGAGGGCGGAATCAAGTCTTATGTCGAGCACTTGAACCGGTCAAAAGCGTCGATTCATGAAGAGCCTGTGTACGTACACGGGACGAAAGATGGAATCGAAGTCGAGATTGCGCTTCAATACAACGAAGGTTTCGCAAGTAACATTTACTCATTTACGAATAACATTCCGACGCATGAAGGTGGGACGCACGAGACAGGATTTAAGACGGCGCTCACCCGTGCCATTAATGATTATGCGAAGCGATTCGGATTGATGAAGGAAGCCGATGGTAGCCTCTCAGGGGATGATGTCCGTGAAGGGTTGACGGCGATTGTTTCCGTCAAGCACCCGGCTCCCCAGTTTGAAGGACAGACGAAGACGAAACTCGGGAATGCCGATGCGCGTACGGCAACCGATACGTTGTTCAGCGACACGTTCGAACAGTTCCTACTCGAGAACCCGTCGGTCGGTCGCCTCATCGTCGACAAAGGCTTGATGGCGGCACGTGCGCGCCTTGCTGCGAAACGTGCACGCGAGATGACACGTCGTAAAGGGATTCTCGAAGTCAGTTCATTGCCAGGGAAATTGGCAGACTGTTCGTCAAAAGATGCATCGAAATCTGAACTATACATCGTTGAGGGTGACTCGGCGGGAGGTTCTGCGAAATCTGGACGTGATCGTCACTTCCAAGCCATCCTTCCGATTCGAGGGAAAATCATCAACGTTGAGAAAGCACGTCTTGATAAGATTTTGGCCAACCAAGAAGTCCGGACCATCATCACGGCTCTCGGAACAGGGATTGCTGATGAGTTTGACTTATCGAAAGCACGCTATCACAAACTCATCATCATGACCGATGCCGACGTCGATGGTGCGCACATTCGGACGTTGTTGTTGACGTTCTTCTATCGTTACATGCGACCGCTCGTTGAAAGTGGATATGTCTATATCGCGCAACCACCACTCTATGGTGTGAAGCACGGGAAAGAAACGATTTACGTTCAAAACGACCGTGAGTTGCAGGCGGCGATTGCACAACTTCCTGAAAATGCACGTTATAGCGTTCAACGTTACAAGGGTCTCGGAGAGATGGATCCTGAACAGTTATGGAATACGACGATGAACCCGGAAACGCGTTCGATGCTTCGTGTCGATCTTCAAGATGCGATCGAAGCGGATGAAATCTTCGAAACGCTCATGGGTGACAACGTCGAACCACGCCGTGACTTTATTCAATCTCACGCCCATTACGTGAAGAACCTCGATATTTAATAAGAAGGGTAGGCAATAACGAATGGCAGAACAAGAAAATATCAAGGATATAAATATTAGCCAGGAGATGCGAACGTCGTTCATGGACTACGCGATGAGCGTCATCGTATCACGTGCCCTTCCGGACGTGCGAGATGGATTAAAGCCGGTTCACCGTCGTATTTTATATGCGATGAACGAACTAGGCATTCGCGCGGACAAGCCACATAAGAAGTCGGCGCGTGTCGTCGGGGACGTCATCGGTAAGTACCACCCACACGGTGACTCAGCTGTTTATGAGACGATGGTCCGCATGGCTCAGGACTTCAGCTATCGCTACGAATTAGTCGACGGTCACGGGAACTTCGGTTCAGTCGATGGCGACTCGGCCGCTGCGATGCGTTATACCGAGGCACGTATGTCTAAAATTGCGATGGAACTCGTACGAGACATCGGAAAAAACACGATTGACTATCAACCGAACTTCGATGGTGAAGAAAAAGAACCAGTCGTACTTCCGGCACGTTTCCCGAACTTCCTTGTGAACGGGACGAGCGGAATTGCCGTTGGTATGGCGACGAACGTTCCGCCTCATAACTTGAACGAGGTCATCGACGGGGTATTGGCGCTTTCTCACAACCCGGACATCACGATTGCAGAATTGATGCAACACATCCCGGGTCCTGACTTCCCGACTGCGGGAGAGATTTTGGGACGTAGTGGGATTCGTCGTGCATACGAGACTGGACGCGGATCGATTACGATGCGTGCGAAAGCTGAAATCGAAGTCTTGAAAAATGGTCGTGAACGAATCCTCGTGCACGAGATTCCTTACCAGGTCAACAAAGCGCGTCTCGTTGAGAAGATTGCCGACTTGGTTCGCGACAAGAAAATCGAGGGAATCACGGACTTACGCGATGAATCAGACCGTAACGGGATGCGCATCGTGATTGAAGTTCGCCGCGACGCGAATGCGAGTGTCATCTTGAACAACTTGTATAAGCAAACACCGATGCAAACGACGTTCGGCGTCAACATGCTCGCGCTTGTAGGCGGTCGTCCAAAAACGTTGAACATCAAACAAGCGATCTATTACTACATCGAACACCAAAAAGAGGTCGTACGTCGTCGGACGCAATTCGATTTAGACAAAGCGGAAGCACGTGCCCACATTTTAGAAGGTCTTCGTGTTGCCTTGGATCACTTGGATGAAGTCATCGCCATCATCCGTAGCACGCGTACAGGTGACGAGGCTCGTGAAAAGTTGATTGCTCGCTTTGGACTTTCGACTGAACAGACGCAAGCCATCTTAGATATGCGTCTCCAACGCTTGACTGGTTTGGAACGCGAGAAGATTGAAGGCGAATATCGTGAAGTGAAAGCGTTAATCGAAGAACTTCGTGCGATTCTCGGAGACGAAGAATTGCTCCTCGATATCATTCGTAACGAATTGATCGAAATCAAAGAGCGATATGGTGATGCTCGTCGTACGGTGATTCGTACGGATATCGTTGAACTCGAGGACGAAGATTTGATTCCGGTTCGCGACATGATGATTACGCTCACGAGCGAAGGATATATCAAGTCGATCCCGTCGGATTCATATCGGACTCAGCGCCGTGGTGGTCGCGGGAAACAAGGTATGGGAACGAACGATGAAGACTTTGTGCTTCGTCTGCTCTCCGCGTCGACACACGATACCATCCTGTTCTTCACCAACTTCGGACGCGTCTTCCGTCTCAAAGGATACGAAATTCCTGAGATGAGCCGTACCGCGAAAGGGATGCCAATCATCAACTTGCTTCAAATCGACAAAGGTGAAAAAGTCGAAACGATGATTCCGGTCGATTTCAATAGTTACTTGGCTAACCAAACGGTAACGGAAGAGACACAGGATGAATCGGAAGAAGTGGCAGACGAGCAGTTGTCTCTCGTCTTCATCACGAAAGAAGGATTGATTAAGCGTTCGCCACTTTCGGCATACGCCCGAATCAACAAAAACGGTCTACGTGCCATCAGTTTGAATGAGACAGATGAACTCGTCACGGTTCGTTTAGCGAAGAGCGACGATGAAATGTTAATCGTTACACGACAAGGGATGTCGATTCGCTTCCCTCTCGAAGGAGAAGTTCGTTCGATGGGACGTACAGCACGAGGCGTTCGCGCGATTCGATTGAAGAAGGAGGACGATTTGGTCGTCTCGATGGAAATCGTTCGCACCACGCAAGACGTCTTGATTATCACGGAAAAAGGATACGGAAAACGTACGGCCATGGAGCAGTTCCGCACACAAGGTCGTGGTGGTTCCGGTATCATTGGAATTAAGACAGATCGTGGAACAGTCGTCGGGATGCGTGTCGTCGATGAAGACGATGACATCATGTTGATGACCGAGCTCGGTGTTGCGATTCGGATCGATTCGCAAACGATCTCTCAAATGGGTCGAAGTACTCGCGGTGTGAAAGTAATGAACATCGAAGAGGGCGATCGTTTGGCGACCATTGCAAAGTTGAAAAAAGATGAGTTAGAAGAGGAATCAGCAGTCGATTTGGAGAATGGGTTTGAGGATGAAGCACCTGAAACCGACGAATCGTCTGATGTGAATGAGTAAGACGAGAGGTCGAACGGTGTTTCCGTTCGACCTTTTCATATATTAGGAGGGATT
Organism: Exiguobacterium sp. s75; assembly: GCF_018617145.1. Taxonomy (GTDB): domain Bacteria; phylum Bacillota; class Bacilli; order Exiguobacteriales; family Exiguobacteriaceae; genus Exiguobacterium; species Exiguobacterium profundum. Next base: position 1,388 of record NZ_JACSJQ010000002.1, on the reverse strand, counting down.
CGCGTGCGTTTGAACTTATCTACTGTACATGTTGGGATGACGCTATTGTCACCCGTTTCTTCTTTAGAAGCCGGAATCCACTTAACCAATGAACATTTGCGTTTGCTCCGTTTCTTAAAAATCGAAGAAATCGATGTCGCACCTGTTGAACAGAAGCTCTTCACGTCTAAAGAAGAACAGCGCCTCTGTAATCAGGTCCTTCAATATGAGAAACATTATAATCAGTGGGAAGAACGGATCGCACCTAACCCATATGAAGGTCTAGAATTCATTCATCAACTATTTCGTCAGGAAGTTCCGCTTACAGCGATCGTTCATTTCTTTACGCATCAGCCGTTGCGGAAAAATCATGTCATTTACCATTCCGTTTATCGGGCGCTCGTCGCCCGTGCCTTATCGAAATATCGAGGGGACGAACATCAACTCCAATTTGATTACGGGATTGCTTCTTATTTTGCAGACGCGAGCTACGCTAAAATTCGGAAATGGTCTCATATGCGTTATTTCACAAAAATGGAACGGGAGCTATTGTATCAACACCCACTCGTTTCGGCATCGATGCTCCCGAGTACGCAAACGTTACGAGGAAGAGTGTATCAATTGATCACCGAGCATCATGAGCGATTGGATGGATCCGGGTTTCCAAAACGTCTGACGGAACGCGAGTTGAATCCAGCCTCTCCTCTATTTATTGTCGCCGATCGCTTCTGTCAGTTAACAGCACCCCGAACGTTCCGAAAGCCGCTCTCTCCAGAGGAAGCATATTTCTATATGTGGCAGAACAAAGCCTATGATGGAGAAGCTTTGTCGCTTCTTGCGACATTACTTGGATTTTATGAAATCGGTCGCCCTGTTTTATTGAGCAGTGGAGTACGAGGAACGATACATGCCTATACGAATCGTGTCGAACAACCGATTGTGCTTGAAGCGACAGGGGAGAAAGAATATGATTTATCGCGATTAACCGATGTGAGCATTGTTGCATTTCAATAAGAAGAAACTAGCGATTCCATTCAACAACATGAAATGGAATCGTCTTTATTTATTCTTTTTTAAAAAACTTTCTTTTTATAGTTGACGGATATAATTACAGGTGCTATTATAAATGAGTCGCTAAGAGCGGCAGACGAACTTTGAAAACTGAACGATGAGGCAAAAATAAGTTTTACCATTTTTGAATGAAGCGCAAGCTTCGTCAATTTAAGAGCTGTATCAAATTCTTTGGAGAGTTTGATCCTGGCTCAGGACGAACGCTGGCGGCGTGCCTAATACATGCAAGTCGAGCGCAGGAAGCCGTCTGAACCCTTCGGGGGGACGACGGTGGAATGAGCGGCGGACGGGTGAGTAACACGTAAAGAACCTGCCCATAGGTCTGGGATAACCACGAG